>CAZRLR010000171.1:0-9092 GCA_964600395.1 uncultured Conexibacter sp. | reverse complement strand
CGGCGAGCGCCACCGCGGCGGTCCGGCGGGCCGGGGCCTCCGGCGGCGCGGCGGCCGCGACGGTCACCGCCGCGACCCCGCAGGCGCTGACCCCGGCGAAGAGCGCGTCCCCGCTCGTGGCGACCCAGACGGCCGCGGGCGTGAAGGCGAGGAACGGCGCGGCGCGGCGGGCGGTGCCCGCGTCGGTCACCGCGCGCAGGGCCACGAGCGCCGCCGGGCCGGTGAGCGCGCCGACGGCGACGACGAGCGCCGTGGCGACCTGCGCGCCGCCGAGGCCGACGTCGTCGAGGCCCGCGAGCAGCAGCACGAGCCCCGGCGGGTGCCCTTTGACGTGCGTCGGGTACGTCGGCAGGCGCTCGACGAAGGACGACAGGAAGCCGTGCACCGAGCCGACGCGGTCCACCGCGGCGAGGTACTCGTAGCGCGACTGCAGCGGCGCGGTCAGCCCGTCCCAGCCGTCCCCCACCGCGAGCGCCACCGCCCACGCCACGCCCGCCGCCCACGTCACCACGAGCAGCGCGCCGAATCGCAACCGCGCGGCGAGGACCGGGCCGGCCGCCACCGCGGCGACCGCCAGCGCGAGTGCGCCGAGCAGCCGCCAGGAGACGCGGATGTCCTGGGACCCGACGAGCGGGGCGTTGCCGATGTGGACGCGGAAGTCGGCGGAGTAGAGGGCGTAGCCGAGGCGGTAGCCCGCGACGACGAGCGACGCCCAGACCGTGAGCACCGCGATGGCGTGCCAGCGCACGGGGGCGCGGGTGAAGGACAGGACGGACACGGCTGCCCGGCGAACCGTACGCAACCCGACGCGCCAGGACGGGCCCACCGGGCGCTGTTTCGCACTCTGTCATCGTTTCGGCGCCCCGCGCCCCGTACGGTCAGCGGCAGATGCCCGACGTCATCCTCCCGGTGCTGAACGAGGTCCAGGCGATCGCCTGGGTCCTCGAGCGCCTCCCCGCCGGCTTTGACCCGATCGTCGTCGACAACGGCTCGACGGACGGCTCGGGTGACCTCGCCCGCCGCCTCGGCGCCCGGGTCGTCCACGAGCCGGTGCCGGGCTTCGGCTCGGCCTGCTTCGCCGGCCTCACCGCCGCGACCGCCGACGTCGTCTGCTTCATGGACTGCGACGCCTCGCTGCACCCCGAGCACCTGCCGCGCGTCACGCGGCCGCTGGACGACGGCACGGCCGACCTCGTCCTGGGCGCGCGCCGCCCGGCCCCCGGCGCGTGGCCGCTGCACGCCCGTGCCCTCAACGGGGTCCTCGCGCTCGAACTGCGCCGCCGCGCCGGGCTGCCGCTGACGGACCTGGGCCCGATGCGCGCCGCGCGCCGCGAGGCCCTGCTGGACCTCGCGATCGTCGACCGCCGCTTCGGCTGGCCGCTGGAGATGGTCCTCAAGGCCGCGGCCGCCGGCTGGCGCGTCGTCGAGGTGCCCGTCCCCTACCTGCCGCGCGCCGGGCGCTCGAAGGTGACCGGCACCGTCAAGGGCACCGCCCGCGCGATCCGCGACATGGCCGGGGCGCTGGCGTCGTGAGCCCGAAGGACATCACCCTCGCCGTCATCGCCAAGGCCCCGCGGGCGGGGCACAGCAAGACGCGCCTGAGCCCACCGTGCACGCCGCAGCAGGCCGCCGACCTCGCCGCCGCCGCGCTGGCGGACACGCTCGCCGCCGTCGCCGCGACCCCGGCCCACCGCCGCGTCCTCGTCCTCGACGGCGACCCCGGCGCCTGGATCCCCGACGGCTTCGAGGTCCTCCCGCAGGCCGGCGGCGGGCTGGACGCGCGCCTGGCCGCCGCCTTCACCGCGATCGGCGAGCCGACGTTCCTCGTCGGGATGGACACGCCGCAGCTCACGCCGGCGCACCTGGGGCAGGGCACCGCGGCGCTGGCGGACGGTGCCCCGGCGGTCCTCGGCCTCGCCGACGACGGCGGCTACTGGGCGATCGGCCTGCAGCGCCCGGACCCCGCGCTCTTCCTCGGCGTGCCGATGAGCGCCGACGACACCGGCGTCGCCCAGCTGCAGCGGCTGCGCGAGCACGGCCACGACCCCGTCCTCCTGGACGCCCTGCGGGACGTGGACCGCTTCGACGACGCGCTCGCCGTCGCCGCGCTGGCCCCGTCCTCGCGCTTCGCCGCCGCCGTGGCCGCGCTCGACGATCCGGTGCCCGCGTGAGACCCGCGGAGATGTACGGCGCGAGCCTCTGCGACGCCGCCGCGTCCCTGACGCTGCGCGAGGAGGACGGCACCGCGACCGCCGTCCCCGTCCGGACGTACCTCGGGCGCCTGACGGCCGCCGACCACGACGTCCTGGCGCGGGCCACCGGCCCCGTCCTCGACGTGGGCTGCGGACCCGGGCGCCACGTCATCGCGCTCGCGCGCCGCGGGGTCGTCGCCGTCGGCATCGACGCGTCCCCGATCGCGGTGCAGGTCGCCGCCGACCGCGGCGCCACCGTGCTGCACACGAACGTCTTCGGCGCCGTCCCGCGCGCGGGGCAGTGGGGCACCGCGCTGCTGCTCGACGGGAACGTCGGCATCGGCGGCGACCCCGCCCGGCTGCTCGGGCGGCTGCGCACCCTCATCCGGGAGGACGGCGAGGTCCTCTGCGAGCTCGAGGCCCCCGGCGTCCCCGGCCGCACCGGCCGCGTGCGGTTGGAGGACGGGCGCGACGTCACGAGCTGGTTTCCGTGGGCGCGGGTCGGCGTCGACGCGATCGACGGCCACGCCGCGCTCGCCGGTCTTTCGGTCACGACGGTCTGGGAGAGGCAGGGACGATGGTTCGCCGCACTCGCCGTTCGGTAGGGGACGAGCTGCGCGCCGGGCGCAGCCTCGGCGACGCGTTCGAGGCCGAGTTCGGCCACCTCGCGGCCGGGCCGTTCGCCGAGGACGCCTTCCCGAGCCGCCTGCACGACGAGCGCGTCACCGCGGTCCTCGGCCTCGTGCTCGGGATCAGCTTCTTCACCTGCTTCTTCACCGGCCTGTACTCGCACCTCGCGCAGGAGCCGCTGGACGTCGGCTTCCTCTCGATGCCCGCGAGCCCGGGCTGGCTGTACCGCTTCACCCAGGGCCTGCACGTGGCCTCGGGCATCGCGGCGATCCCGCTGCTGCTTGTGAAGCTGTGGTCGGTCTTCCCGAAGCTCTTCGCCTTCCCGCCCGCGCAGAACGTCGCGCACGTCGTCGAGCGCGCGAGCCTCTTCCCGCTCGTCGCCGGCTCGATCTTCCAGCTCTTCACCGGCCTGGCGAACACCGCGCGCTGGTACCCGTGGGAGTTCAACTTCACCGTCACGCACTTCTGGTCGGCGTGGATCGTCATCGGGGCGCTCGTCGCGCACATCGGGGCGAAGATCCACATCTCCAAGCGGGCGCTCTCCCCCGCCGCCCGGCACGCGCCGGAGCCCGAGGGCACCGGCCTCAGCCGCCGGGGCCTCTTCACCGCCACCGGCGCCGCCGTCGCCGCGGTGACCCTGACGACCGTCGGCCAGACCGTCCGCCCGCTGAAGGACCTCGCGCTCCTGGCCCCGCGTCGCCCGGACGTCGGCCCGCAGGGCGTCCCGGTGAACAAGTCCGCCGTCGGCGCCCGCGTGACCGAGCTCATCCAGGACCCCGCCTTCACGCTGACCGTCGACGGCGCCGTCGGGCAGGAGCGGACGTTCACGCTCGCGCAGCTCCGGGCCCTGCCCCAGCACGAGGCGCACCTGGCGATCGCCTGCGTCGAGGGTTGGAGCTCGGGCGCGACGTGGGGCGGCGTCCGCGTCCGTGACCTGCTCGAGCTCGCCGGCGTCGACGGCGACCACGAGGTCGTCGTGCACTCCGTGCAGGCCCGCGGCGCCTACCGCCAGAGCGAGCTGAACGTCGCCCACGCCCGCCACGACGACACCCTGTTGGCGCTGCGGCTCAACGGCGAGACCCTGCACGTCGACCACGGCTACCCCGTGCGCCTCATCGCCCCCAACCGCCCCGGCGTGCAGCAGACGAAGTGGGTCAACCGGCTGGAGGTGCTCTGATGCGCGAGGACGAGGCCCCGGGCGGGCGCGCCTTCTGGCTGACCACCGCGGTCGGGATGGGGATCGTCGCCTTCGGCCTGCTCGGCCTGCTGCGCCACAGCGCGCAGACGGTCCCGGCGAACTTCGCGAAGTTCTTCGTCGGCTCGCTCGTCGTGCACGACCTGCTCTGGGCCCCCGTCGTCGGCCTCGCGTCGCTGCTCTTCGTCCGGGTCGTGCCGCGGACGGTGCGCCCCGTCCTGCAGGGGACGCTCGTCGTCACCGTCGCGGTCGTCCTCGTCGCGATCCCCGTCCTCACCGGGCGCGGGCGCAACCCGAACAACCCGTCGATCCTGCCCGGCGACTACGGCACGGACCTCCTGAAGGTCCTGCTCGTCGTCTGGATCGCGGGCGCCGCCGTCGCCCTGCTGGCCCGCCGCCGCCCCCCGACCGCCGTCGACCCGCCGCGTCCGTGGACCGATCCGCGGCCCCCGGGCAACCACGGTTGGTGATCGACCGGACGCCGTGCAACGCACGGCGTCTCCCGCGAGACTGCACCGCATGACGACGATGCCGCTGCCCGACGTCCCCGCGACGTACATCACGACCCGCGAGGCGCTGCACCTCGTCGCCGAGCAGGTGCTCGCCCCGGCGCGCCAGAAGGCGACCGGGCACGAGATCGCGCTGCGCGCGTGCGCCGGCGGCTTCGGGACGCCGCCGCTGCCGGACGGCAGCACGATCGGCGTGGACGGCGACCGCCTGCGCGTCACCGCCCCCGACGGCACCCTGGACGAGCACCGCCTGACGACGCTGCACGCCGCGGCCGAGTGGGCCGGGCTGGACGCGGGCGCCGTCGGCGGGCACGAGTTGCACGTGGACCCGACCGCGGCCGCGGTGCTCGGCGCCGTCTTCTCCTTCGGCGAGGTGACGCTGAACGCGCTGCGCGCCGCAGCCCGCCCCGAGGTCGAGCCGTCCCCCGTCCGCCTGTGGCCCGAGCACTTCGACATCGCCTACGAGGAGGGTGCCGAGGCCGCGGGCTGCCGCGCGGGCTTCGGCGTGTCGCCCGGGGACGACGAGCACCCCGAGCCGTACGCCTACGTCACCCCGTGGAGCCCGCAGGAGGGCGCGCTGTGGAACGCGACGGCCTTCCAGGGTGCCGAGCTGCCGTACGCGGCGCTGCGGACCGCCGACGACCCGGTCGCGCTCGTCCTGGAGTTCTGGCGCACCCGGCGCGACGCCCTGCAGGGCCGCAACGGCGGCTGAGCCGGAGGGCGCCCGCACGGATGTACGCGACCGGACCCTCGCGTTCGGACTAGGATGACGGGCCCCGGCCCGCGCGCCGGACACGTCTGCAGGGGCGGGGAAAGCACAGTGGACTGGCAGCTCATCATCATCCCGTTGTTCACGGGGGCCATCGGGTACGTCACGAACCTCAGCGGGGTGTGGATGCTCTTCAACCCCGTGCGCTTCCACGGCTTCACCGTGCCCGGCCTGAAGACCGTCGCCGGGCTGCTGCCGCGGCGCTTCCAGGAGATCCCGGGGCTCATCCGCGGGCGCTTCGGCTGGCAGGGCATCGTCCCCTCGCGCGCGGCGAAGATGGGCTCGATCGCCGTCGACAAGGGCATCTCGAAGCTCGGCAGCCCCGGCGAGTTCTACCAGCGCCTGGAGCCGGAGAAGATCGCCGAGCACATCCTCGTCACGTCCGAGCGCGACATCGACCAGCTCGTCGAGCAGATCATGCAGCGCGAGCACCCGCAGCTCTGGCACGACCTGCCGCCGCGGGTCAAGGCCGCCGTCCACGCCCGCGTGCGCTCGCAGCTGCCGCAGATCGTCCACGCGGTGACCGACCAGATCGGCGAGAACATCGACCAGCTGCTCGACGTGAAGCTCATGGTCATCAAGCACTTGGAGGCCCACCCCGAGCTCGCCAACCGGATCTTCCTGGACATCGGCGACCGTGAGCTGAAGCTCATGGTGAACTTCGGCTTCTACCTCGGCTTCCTGCTCGGCGTCCCGGTGTACTTCGTCACGCACGCCTTCGAGTACTGGTGGCTGCTCCCGATCCTCGGGACGATGGTCGGGTACCTCACGAACCTGCTGGCGATGTCGCTCATCTTCGTCCCGGTCGAGCCACGCTACGTCATGGGCATCAAGCTCCACGGCCTCTTCCTGCGCCGCCAGAACGCGGTGGCGGACATCTACGCCAAGCTCATCGCCGACGAGATCGTCACGCTGAGCAACATCGGGACCGAGCTGCTGACGGGGCCGCGCGCGGACCGCACGCGCCACATGATCGAGACGGCGATGCGCCCGGCCGTCGACCGCGCGACGGGCCCGGCCCGCGCCGCCGTCCGCGTCGCGATGGGCGGCAAGGAGTACGACGCGATCCGCGACTCGGTCGCCGTCGACGCCGTCGACTACACGATGACCCCGCTGGCGGACCCCGCCTTCAACGCCCAGCAGAGCGCCCGCATCGCCGAGCTCATCGCCCAGCGGATGCGCGAGATGGCCTCCTCGGACTTCCAGGAGATGCTCCGCTCGGCGATCAAGGAGGACGAGTGGATGCTCTACGTCCACGGCGCCGTCCTCGGCTTCGCCGGCGGCGTGCTCCACTTCGCGATCTTCGGTGTATAGGAGGACGACATGAGCACCCCGCCGCGCGACACCGACCCCCGCGACGACCTGCCCGGCACGCCGGCCGGCAGCCTCGCCAAGGCGCTCCCGGGCCTCGTGCGCATCGGGATGGGCGCGAGCCTGCGGACCGCCGAGTGGACCGCGACCGCCTACCTGCGCGCAGGTGAGCGCGTCGTGAAGGCCGCCGTCAGCGGCGAGTCGGCCGCCGAGCTCCTGCACGACGTCGAGCAGGGCGTCCGGGGCTACGCCCGCGAGGTCCTCGGCATCACCGCGATCGACGAGCGGCTGCCCGACGCGCTGCGCGAGCGCCGCGCGGCCACCAACGGCGACGCGAACGGCGGCGACGGCCGCACGGACGCGGTGCGCGCCGCCGCCGAGGCCACGACGCGCGACCTGCGCTCGCTGCAGGACAAGGGCGCGGACCTGCTCTACAAGTCCAGCGACGTGCGCTACGAGGAGGCCGCGCACCCGGCCTACGTCCGCATCATCGAGGAGATCGCGCCCGATGAGGCCCGCATCCTGCGCTACCTGACGATCGAGGGCCCGCAGCCGTCCGTCGACGTGCGCATCGGCAAGACGCCGCTGGTCAACTCGCCGATCATCGGGACGAACATGGTCGCGCCCGGCCTGACGATGATCGGGCAGAACGCGGGGGTGCGCTACGTCGAGCGCGTCCCGGCCTACCTCAACAACCTCTTCCGCCTCGGCCTGATCTGGTTCTCCCGCGAGCCGATCGAGGACCCGCTGCGCTACCAGGTGCTCGAGGCCCAGCCCGACGTGCTGGAGGCGCTGCACGCCCCGGGCAAGACGAAGACGGTCCGCCGCTCGATCCTCCTGACCCCGTTCGGCGAGGACTTCTGCCGCATCTGCCTGCCCGGCGTCGCCGCCGCGGCGCCCGTCCGGGCGTCCGGCGTGCACGAGAACGGCAACCAGGGCTGACCGTCCGCGTTTGACCGCTTTCCGGGGCGGGGAGGACACGGGCCTTCTCGTCCCCGTCGGAAGGTCCCTCCCCTTGTCCCGTCGCCTGCTCGCGCCGCTCGCCGCCGCGCTCTGCCTGTCCCTCGTCCCCGCCGCCACGTCCGCGGCCACCGCCCCGCCCAAGCGCACCGCCGCCAAGACCCTGAAGACGAAGGTCATCGTCAAGCAGTTCGTCGTCCGTAAGACGGGCCTGAGCGCCCTGGGCACCGCCGCCACGAGCGTGGGCGGGGCCACGACCCGCCAGACGGTCACGCTCGCGGCCACGACGGGCTCCTCCTGTCAGGTCCTCAGCCTGCGCCTGGACCGCCTGAACCTCGCGCTCCTCGGCCTGCGGCTGGACGTCAGCACGGTCAACCTGAGGATCACCGGCAACCGCGCCCGCACGCTCGGCGCGCTCTTCTGCAAGCTCGCCACCGCGACCCGGATCGGCAATCTCACCGGTGCCCGCGCGGCGGCCGCGTCGCTCAACCGCCGCCTGCGTGAGCGCCCACTGCAGATGGTCGGCTTCAGCGCCCAGCTGTACCCGCAGACCGTGCCGGCCGACGCCGCGCCCGCCCCCGAGCCGGGCCCGGCCTCGTCGGCGAGCGCGCGCCAGGCCGGCACGACGCCCGCCCCCTCCGGCCCGACCTGTCCGGTGCTGGACCTGACGCTCGGCCCGCTGAACCTCGACCTGCTCGGCCTCGTCGTGGACCTCTACGGGGCGACCGCCAAGGACCCGGTGCGCGTCACCGCCGTGGCGGACCCGGCCGCGGGCATCCTCGGCAAGGCGCTCTGCCAGATCAGCACGCAGCAGCCGCAGTAGCCCGTATCGTCCTCGCGGTGGCCGAACCCACCGCGAAGGTCGTCAGCCGGCTCATCGCCTCCGCGCCGCGCGAGCTGCTGGAGGCGCTGCTGGACACCGTCGCCGACGCGGTCTACCTCGTCGACCCCGACGGCCGCGTGGAGTTCGTCAACCCCGCCGGCCTGCGGGTGCTCGGCTACGACCACCCGTCGGAGCTGCTGGGCAAGGTCAGCCACCCGACGATCCACTACAAGCGCCCGGACGGCTCGCCGTTCCCCGCCGAGGAGTGCCCGATGCTGCGCCCGCGGGTGACGGGCGAGA
This sequence comes from uncultured Conexibacter sp., assembly GCA_964600395.1. Taxonomy (GTDB): domain Bacteria; phylum Actinomycetota; class Thermoleophilia; order Solirubrobacterales; family Solirubrobacteraceae; genus Paraconexibacter. The sequence continues at coordinate 403 of CAZRLR010000171.1, read as the reverse complement.
CGGTCCGGATGGACGAGGACTGGTTCGTGCGCCGCGACGGCACGATGGTCCCCGTCGCCTACTCCTCCGCCCCGTTGCCGATGCGCGGCGGCCGCGGCGCCGTCGTCGCCTTCCGCGACATCTCCGACGTCCTGGCCGCCGAGGCGCACCGCCGCCGGGAGGCCGTGGACCGCACGCGCCTGCAGGAGCTCGAGGCCTCCCGGGCGCGGATCGTCGCCGCCGCCGACGCCGAGCGCCGGCGCGTCGGGCGCGACCTGCACGACGGCGCCCAGCAGCGCCTCGTCCACCTGCTCATGACGCTCCAGCGGGCGGGCACCCAGGTCGGGACGGACGCCGAGGCGGCGCGCGCGACGCTCGAGGAGGCCGCCCGCGAGGCGCGCGCGGCGATCGGCGAGCTGCGCGA
>CAZRLR010000170.1:0-9097 GCA_964600395.1 uncultured Conexibacter sp. | reverse complement strand
AGGGCTTCTACCTCATCATGGCCAACTTCCAGTGGGAGCGGCTGCTCATGGCGCTCGGCGCGGTCGCCGCGATGCAGGGCCTCTTCGACAAGACGCTGCAGTTCGCCAAGGAGCGCCAGGCGTTCGGGCGCCCGCTGGCGAACTTCCAGGTCACCCGCCACAAGTTCGCCGAGATGGCCACGACGATCGAGACCGGCCGCGCGCTGACCTACCACGCGCTGCGCCTGCACCACCTCGGGCTGGACTGCACCCAGGAGGTGACGATGGCCAAGCTCGCCACCCAGCGCGCCGCGTTCGACGTCGCCGACGAGTGCCTGCAGATCCACGGCGGCGCCGGCTACATGGTCGAGTACGGCATCGAGCGCGCCGCGCGCGACCTGCGCCTGGGGCCGATCGGCGGCGGCACGGACGAGATCATGCGGGAGATCCTCGGCAAGACGCTCGGCCTCTGAGGGCCGGTGACGGAAAAGACGCACCGGGACGCAGGGGGCGGCGCTAGCCTCGCGCCATGGCCCCTCTCCGCGTCTCCGTCCAGCTCCAGCCGCAGCACAGCGACTGGCCGTCCATGCTCCGCGCCTGGCAGCAGGCCGAGGAGCTCGGCGTGGACTGCATCTTCAACTGGGACCACTTCTACCCCCTCTACGGCGAGCCGGACGGCCCGCACTTCGAGGCGCTGACCGTCCTGGCCGCGATGGCGCAGGCGACCGAGCGCGTCGAGCTCGGCTCGCTCGTCATCTGCAACAGCTACCGCAACCCCGAGTACCTCGCCGACGCGCACCGGACGCTGGACCACATCTCCGGCGGCCGGGCGATCCTCGGCATCGGCGCCGGCTGGTTCCAGCGCGACTACGACGAGTACGGCTACGAGTTCGGGACGGTCGGCACGCGCCTGACCGCGCTGGAGGAGAACCTGCCGCGCATCGAGGCGCGCCTGGGCAAGCTCAACCCGCCGCCCGTGCGCGAGAAGCTGCCGATCCTCATCGGTGGCGGCGGCGTGAAGCGGACGCTGAAGCTCGTCGCCCGCCACGCCGACATCTGGCACGCCTTCGGCAAGGTCGACGTCTTCACGGAGAAGAACGAGATCCTGCGCCGGCACTGCGCGGACGAGGGCCGCGACGAGTCGACGATCGAGCGCTCCTGGGCCGTCGACGACCAGATGGGCGACTCCCCCGACGTCCTGCGCGACGCCGGCGTCACGCACTTCATCGTCGGTGTCGGCGGCTCGCCGTCGGGCTACGACCTCGGGCCGGTGCGCGAGCTCGTGCAGTGGCGCGACGCTCAGCGCTGAGCGCCCACCGGCACCCCGGACGGCTCGGGCGCGGCGGGCGGCTCGAGCATGCCCGGCGGCACGCGATCGGGCAGGTCGCGCCCCTCGGCCGGCGTGCCCTGCCACGGCATCGCGCCGCGCCGGTGGTCCAGCGCGTAGCGCGCGCGGCCCGAGGCGTTCGTCGCGACCCACACGGCGTGGACGGTCCAGGGCAGCGTCGGCAGCCAGAAGCGCGAGGGCAGCGGGTCGGCGGCCGGCGCGGGGTCCGTCCAGGCGACGTCGGCGGCGACGTAGCCCTCGCCGTCCTCGGTGGTCAGCCGCGCCAGCACGGTCCCGTCGGCGGCGCAGATCTGCGTCTCGCCGACCATGACCGTCGGCCACGGCACCCCGGGGGCGAACGGCGTGCGCATGGTCACCGGCCCCACGTGCGCAGGCTGCACGCACGGGGCGCCGACGACCCGGGCCAGGCGCCCCGGCGTCTCCCGGGCCAGCTGCAGCATCGTCGCGTGCTCGCGCTCCCAGAACCACGGCCGCGTCAGCGCCCACGACGGGAAGGACGGGAAGCACATGCCGCCGGCGACGAGGCGCACGCGGCCGCGCAGGCGCGCCGCCGTGCGCGAGCGCAGCCACTCGAAGCCGTTGGCCACGCCGATCGGCCCGTCGGCCGTGTCCGCGATCCCCGCGTCCCGGCCGGGGCGGTAGTTCGTGTTCTCCCACATCGACGGCTGGTCCTTGTCGTGGAAGGCGACCGCGCCGTCCGGCTCGCAGATCGCGTACGTCCCGCGCGCCTCACCTCCACGCACCGACAGGTAGCCACCGCCCACGATGCACCCGTGCTGTGCGGCGAGCCCACGCAGCGTCGCGAGCGTCGGGCCGTCCACCGGCTCCACCACCCGCCGCATGATCGGGTGGTGGATGTTCGGGTGGTTCGTGGACTCCGGCAGGAAGACCATCTGCGGCGCGTGCTCGCGCACCGCGGCGCCGACGAGGTCGCGCAGGTGGCGCAGGTTGCCGGCGACGTCCCCGACGGCGACCGCCGGCTGGATCGCGACGACCCGCCGGACGTCGTCCGCGGCGCTCATGCCGCGACGGGCCCCGGCGTCGGCTCGGGGTCGGGCACGAGCGCCAGGGGGGCCGCGCGGTCGGCCCGCGGCTCGGCCTTCGCCGTCCCGGGCGTCCGCGGCGGCCAGACGAAGTCGCGCCGCTCGGAGGCGGTCGGGCGGGCCGAGCGGAAGGCCGGGCGCAGCTCCTCGCGCCAGATGTCCTTGTCGATGCGCAGCTCCTCGCGGACCTCGCGCAGGACGGCGCGGCGGTCGGTGCCGCGGCGCAGCAGCGCGCGCCCGGCGTAGCGGGCGCCGCGCAGCGGGTTGAGCACGCGGTGGGGCGCCTGGATGCGGTCGAACATGTGCAGCAGCAGCGGCGGGTCCTGCCCGTCCAGGTCGGCCAGCGCCTCCTTGAGCACCGGGCTGACGCCGAAGACGCGCGACTCGCGGTTGCCCCAGTGGTAGGTCGCGTTGCACTCGCGGTCGCGGCGGGCCTCGACCGCCATCGCGGCGGCGTCCGCCCGCGCCGGGTCGTCCAGGACGGGGCCGACCGTCTCGCCGAGGATGCGCCCGAAGCGCACCGCGTCCCGCATGCCCTGCCCGATGATCGGGTCCTTGAAGTGCCCCGCGTCGCCGGCCAGCGCCCAGCCCGGCCCGCTGGAACGGCGGAAGAACGCGACGTTGTCGCCCGTCGAGCGCAGCTTGGACCGGTTCGTCGCCCCGCCCAGGCGCTCGCGGACGGCGGGGTTCTCGGCGAGCATCGCCTCCCACATGCCGTCGGGGTCCTTGCGCCAGCGCGGGATGTCGACGGCCGGCCCCATGAACAGGCACAGGACGCGGTCGTCGGGGCAGGGGAAGATGAGCGCGTGCGTCTGGCCGGCGCGCAGCTGGATCAGGCGGTCGCGCCACGGCGTCCCGACCTGCGGGTCGTCCATGTAGAAGAACGCGCAGCCGCGCTCGTTGCGCGAGCCGCGGTACGGACGCTCGGCGCCGACGCGCCGGGCGACGGTCGACCGCCGGCCGTCGGCGCCCACCAGGAGCTTGCAGTCGATCCGGACGAGGGTGCCGTCCGCCTCGCGGACGATCGCCCCGCTCACCCGTCCCCCGGTCCAGAGGATCTCCTCCAGCGAGGTCTTCTCGCGCACGTCCGCGCCCGCCTCGCGCGCCGTCTCGACCATCGCGAGGTCGCTCTGCGGTCGCGGGAGGCAGATGCCGTAGTCGATGCCGTCGACGGCGGCGAAGCGCTGCAGGCAGCGCACCCCGTCGGCCTCGACCATGCCGTGCGTGCAGCGCGGCGGGTCGTGGGCGAGCATCCGGTCCAGCGCGCCGATCGCCTGGAACTCGGCCACCGCGGAGGGGAAGTTCGTGTGCGTCGAGAGGGTGTCGGACGGGAACGACGAGCGGTCGATCGCCACGACGGAGCGGCCGTGGCGGGCGAAGGCGATGGCCGCCGCGCTGCCGGCGCAGCGCGCGCCGACGATCAGCACGTCGGTGGTCTCGTGGCGGTCGATGTCGTGGTCGCTCTGGCTCATGGTGCAACCGTAGGTGCGCCCCGGGGCCACGGCATCGCCAGTCGGGGTGCACCTCGTGCCCCTTCGGAGGGAACCACCCTTCCCCCCGGCCGCGGCACCCGGTTGGATCGGCCCATGGAGACCCTCGCCGCCCCCGCGCCGCACGCGTCCAACCGCGCGCACGCCAACACCCCGTCCCGCCTGCAGGACTTCGACGTCATCGGGGACGACACGGCGCTCGTCGAGGCGCTGCACGCCTTCGGCGCCGGCGACCTCGAGCACGACTGCCGCGAGCTCGGCCTGCGCCTGGGCTCCGCCGAGGGGCTGGACGCGGGCTTCGCCGCCAACGAGCACCCGCCGGTGCACCGGCCCTACGACCGCTCGGGCGTGCGCGCGGACGAAGTGACCTTCGACCCCGCGTGGCACGCGCACCTCGGTCTGGCCGTCGAGCACGGCGTCGCGGGCGCGGTCTGGGTCGACGCGCACCCGGCCGCGCAGGTCGCGCGCGCGGCGAACTTCATCGGCGTGGCCCAGGTCGAGGCCGGCAGCACCTGCCCGCTGGCGATGACGTACGCGTGCGTCCCGGCGCTGCGGCTGACGCCGGCGGTCGCCGAGCGCTGGGAGCCGCTGGTGACGTCGGGCGTCTACGACCCGCGGCCGCTGCCGGCGGCCCAGAAGCGCGGCGCGCTCATCGGCATGGCCCTCACCGAGAAGCAGGGCGGCTCCGACGTTCGGGCCAACACGACGGTCGCCGAGCCGGCCTTCGACGTCGGGACGGGCTGGTGGCGCGTCACGGGCGAGAAGTGGTTCGTCTCCGCCGTGCACTCGGACGGGATGTTCGTCCTGGCCCAGACGCCGGAGGGCGTCAGCTGCCTGCTCGTGCCGCGGCGGCTGGACGACGGCGAGCCCAACGGCTGGACGATCGACCGCCTGAAGGACAAGCTGGGCAACCGCTCCAACCCGACCGCCGAGGTCCGCTTCGACGGGTCGCTCGCGCAGCTCGTCGGCGAGCCGGGCCGCGGTGTGCGGGCGATCATGGCGATGATCGGCGGCACCCGGCAGGACTGCGTCCTGGGGTCGACCGCCGTCATGCGGACCGGGACGATCGAGGCGATCCACTGGGCCTCGCACCGCTACGCCTTCGGGCGGCGCCTGGCCGAGCAGCCGGCGATGACGGCGGTGCTCGCCGACCTCGCCCTCGAGAGCGAGGCGGCGACGTGGAGCGCGCTGCGCCTGGCACGGGCGACCCAGGACGCCGCGGCCGGGGACGCGCAGGCCGTCGCCTTCCGCCGGATCGCCGGCCCCGTCCTGAAGTTCTGGGTCTGCAAGCGCGCGCCGCTGCACAGCGCCGAGGCGCTGGAGTGCCAGGGCGGCTACGGCTACGTCGAGGAGTCGCGGCTGCCGCGCACCTACCGCGAGGCGCCGCTCATGTCGATCTGGGAGGGCTCGGGCAACGTGCAGGCGCTCGACGTCCTGCGGGCGATGCAGCGCGAGCCCGACTGCGTCGACGCCTTCCTCGCGGAGCTCGACGGGGCCGCGGGGGCCAACCGGCGGCTGGACGGCGAGGTCGCCGCGCTGCGCGAGACGCTGGCGCGCGGGGACGTCGACGAGGCCGGCGCCCGGGGCCTGACCGCCCAGATGGCGCGCTGCCTGCAGGGGTCGCTGCTCGTCCGCCACGCGCCGGCGGTCGTCGCCGACGCGTTCTGCGCCGCCCGGCTGCACGACGCGGCCGGGACGCTCGGCTGCCTGCCGCCGACCGTCGACGCGCACGCGATCGTCGACCGCCACCGGGTGGCGGCATGAGCCAGGACGCCGCCGGCGGCAGCGTCCGGCGGGTCGTCGCGATCCAGCCGGCGCTCCAGATCGGCGACGTGGACGGCAACCTGCGCCGCGTCGCGGACCTCGTGCGCGCGGCGGCGCGCGAGCACGACCCGGACATGGTCTTCCTGCCGGAGGCGATGACCTCGCCCAACGCCTACGACCGCCGCATGCGGACGGTCGCGCGGCCGCTGCTCGGTGAGCCCCTGCAGCTCCTGCGGGCCCTGTCGCGCGAGTTCGGCTGCCTCGTCGGCGGCGGGTTCATCGCGATCCGCGGCCACGACACCCGCGGCACCTACGCGCTCTGCGAGCCCGACGGCGCGATCCACCTGCACGACAAGGACCAGCCTTCGTTCTGGGAGAACAACTACTACGCCGGCGGCAGCGACGACGGGGTCATGCGGACGTCGCTCGGGCCGATCGGGTGCGCGAACGGCTTCGAGTGGGGTCGGGTACGGACGGCCAAGCGCCTCGTCGGCAGGGTGCAGCTGCTCGCCGGGGGCATGCACTTCCCGTCGTTCCCGACGTGGGCGCTGACGAAGCCGTGGTTCATCGACCGCGATCATGAGTTCCTTGCGCAGTACTGCCGCGAGACGCCGCCGCGGATGGCGCGGATGCTCGGCGTCCCCGCCGTCCACCCCTCCCACGTCGGGCCGTTCACGATGCAGACCCCGCTCGTCCCCGGCCTGGCGTGGCCGTCGCTCATGATGGGCGAGACGACGATCTGCGACGCCGACGGCGTCGTGCTGCAGCGGCTGGGCTACGACGACGGCGAGGGGTACGTCGCGGCGGACGTGACGCTCGCCGACCCCGTGCCGCGCGACCCGATCCCCGACCTCTTCTGGAACGCGCCGTTCCCGATCAGCGTGCACCTCGTCTGGTACGCGGGCAACGCGCACGGCGTCGTGAAGTACCGGGCGATGAAGGCGCTGCGCCTCCACGGGTGGAAGCCCGGCCCGGACCTGCCGGCCTACACGCCCGCCGAGCAGGCGCCGCCGGTCCAGGCGCCGGACTGGCTCGGGGCGCTCGTCTGACTGACCCCGGCGAATTCGGCGTAGGCTGAATCCGTGGTCCGCTATCGCTTCGGCCAGGACGACCTGCTGCGCACGCGCTTCGCCATCTCGCCGCTGATGGAGCTCGTCGGCGCCTTCGACGCGGTGCGCGCCCCCGAGCGCTTCTCCGTGCACGAGCCGTGGGCCACCTGGGCCGCGCCGCGCGTCGCGCCGCTCGACCTCGGGCTGCTGGACGCCGCCGTCCCGCTCGACACGCCCTGGCACCCGGACTTCGTCTCGCCCCCGCCGAGCGTCCCGCACGCCGACCTGGCCGAGGAGCTCGCACGCGTGCGCGCCACCGACCCGCTGCAGGTCATCGCCGAGCTCGAGCGCGCCTACCCCGACGCCGTCCCGGCCGCCGGCCGGCCGCTCGTCGACGACCCGGTCACGGGGCTCGGGGACCTCGTCGTGCAGATGCGCGCCTTCTGGGACGCGGCGGTGGCGCCGTGGTGGGACCGGATCCTCGGCCTGCTGGAAGGCGAGGTCGCCTGGCGGGCGCGGCGCCTGGCCGCCGTCGGGCCGCAGGCCGCCTTCGCGCACCTGCACGAGACCGTCCGCTGGGACGCCGGCGACGTCTGCGTCAGCGGCCGCAAGAGCACGGTGGACGTCGACCTCGGCGGCCGCGGGCTGCTGCTCGTCCCCGCCGTCTTCGCGTGGCCGACGGTCTGGCCGATGGTCGACCCGCCGTGGCAGCCGGCGCTCGTCTACCCGCCCGCGGGCGTCGCGGATCTGTGGGACCCGGCGGGCCGTGAGGACGAGGGCCTGACCGAGCTGCTCGGCCGCGGGCGCACACGGGTCCTCGTGTCCCTCAGCCGCCCGGCGTCGACGCAGGAGCTCGCCCGGCGGCTGCAGGCCAGCGCCGGCGGGGTCAGCGAGCACCTCGGCGTCCTGCGGCGCGCCGGCCTCGTCACCGGCCGCCGCGAGGGACGGCGGGTCGTCTACGCCCGGACGGCGAAGGGTGATGCGTTGTGCGGCGACCCCACCCCGCGGTAGCGTCGGAGCGATGACCGCGCCCTCGGGAGCCCCGGCGCCGGCGCCCCCCCTCGCGGGGGCGTTGCCGCCGTGGCCGGACGACGCGCCGGAGGGCCCGTCGACCGCCGAGCGCGCGGCCTTCGACGACGAGGCCGCCGAGCTGGAGGAGCGGATCGCGTCCCTCACCGAGGACGCCGACGCCGCGCTGCGCGACGCGATCACCGCGCTCGTCGCCCTGCACGAGCGGCGCGAGCGCGCCGCGGACGCGCGCCTGCGGGTGCGGCTCGGGGTCCTGGCGCGCGTGCACGAGGCGCTCGCCCGCGTGCGCCTCATGCCGAGCGCCGACGCGATGATCGCCGCCGCCCCGAAGACCGCCTGCGAGGCGTGCGGCTTCGACCGCGCGGTCCTCTACCGCGTCCGCGGCCAGGAGCTGTTGGCCGAGTCGTTCTGGGTCCAGGGCGACCCGGACGCCGCCGCGCGCCTGTTGGCCTTCTCCCGCGCCCACCCCGCCGCGCTGGCCAGCCGCGCGCTGGAGACCGAGATGGTCCGCCGCCGGCGGCCGATGGCGATCCAGCAGGTCGTCGGCAACCCGCGCGTGTTCGCCGAGCTCGCGGCGGCCTACGACACGCGCTCCTACGTCGCGGCGCCGATCATGCCCGAGGGCCGCGTCATCGGCTTCATCCACGCCGATCACCGCCTCAAGCCCCGGCGGGTGGACGACTTCGACCGCGACGCCCTGTGGGCCTTCGCCGAGGGCTTCGGCTACGCCGTGGAGCGCGCCCGCCTGACCGACCGGCTGCGGGCCCAGGGGCAGGAGCTGCGCCGGCTCCTGCAGCGCACCGAGGCGGTCGTCGCCGAGTACCTGGACGCCGAGGTCGAGCTCGCCGCCGACGCCGGCGACGGCTCGGGGGCCTCGCGCGCCGCCGCGGCGCTGCTGCCCGAGGAGGACGACACGCTGACGGGCACGCTCTCCAAGCGCGAGCTGGAGGTCCTCGCCCTCGTCGGTGGCGGCGCCTCCAACGCCCAGATCGCCGCGCGCCTCTTCATCACCGAGGAGACCGCCAAGTCGCACGTCAAGCGCATCCTGCGCAAGCTCGGCGCCGCCAACCGCGTCGAGGCGGCGACGATCTGGCTCAAGGCGCAGCCACCCTCCCGTTGAAGCAGCGCTCCGACCGCCGCCGGCCCGTGTTCCTGGCGCCGATGGAGCATCCCGGAGCGCGCCCACCCGCCAGGTACAGTCCCGCGTCGATGCGCCGCGCCCTCCTCGCCGCCCTGCTCCCGGCCGCGCTGGCCCTCACCGCCGCCGGCCCGGCGCACGCGGCGACGACCGCGACGCAGCTCACCGCCCCGGCAGACGGCCTGCTGCTGGCCGCGACGGACACCGACACCCAGGTCGCCGTCGCGGGCACCGCGACGGGCGCGGCGAAGGACGAC
>CAZRLR010000169.1:0-9160 GCA_964600395.1 uncultured Conexibacter sp. | reverse complement strand
GCGCACGGTCCAGGCGTGATGGGGCGAGAGCTTGTCGGAGGGGTCCTTCACCGACACGAGGTACGGCTCGGGCGTCGCGCCGAGGAACGAGTTCTCGACGTTCTCGGTGCGCCCGCCGGAGGTCGAGAAGAAGTACGTCGTGACGAGCCGCCCCTGGTAGGTGACGACCTGCCCGGCGGTCGCGGCGACCGCCGCGTCGGTCGCGGCCGTCTCGGCCGCCACCCCGCGGTAGACCTGCGAGCGGGTGTCCGCGTACTGCGTGAAGCCGTCCGCCGCGCTGCCGGCGTTCGTCGTCAGCGCGTAGGTCCGCGCGGCGACGGCCTGGGCGCGCAACGCGTCCGCCGGCCACGTCGACGGGCTCTCGGCGGCCACGACGCCGCGGACGTAGGACTCCAGCGGCAGCGCGTTGACGACGTTCAGCCCGCCGGCCGCCGACGGCCGCACCTCGAGCGCGCCGCGGAACTCGCCGTCGGTGACCCCAGCGGCGGACGGGCCCAGCAGCTTCGCCGGCGCGCCGCTCAGGCGCATCGGGCCGGCGGCCTTGGCGACCTTCTTGCCGGTGCCCGCGTCCTTGAGCACCGTCCCGCCCGTGCCGTCCCCCACGACGCGGTAGGTCTTCCCGGGGTCGAGCTTCACCGCGCCCGCGGTGGAGGCCTGCGTGATCGACACGCTCGTGCGGCCGCTGGCCAGCAGGACGCCGACCTCGGCCGGTGCGTCGAGCGTCGAGAGCTGCGTCCCCGTGTAGTAGTGGGCGAGGATGTCGCGGTAGGACGTCCCGGCCTTCGCGAAGCCGTAGGCGCCGTACTGGCTCATGCCGACGCCGTGCCCGAAGCCGCGGCCCTTGATGACGAGGCTGCTGGCGGCGTCGGCGGGCGCGGGCGCGGCCGCACCGAGGAGACCCGTGCCGGCGGCGAGCACGGAGGCGGTGGTCAGGACGTTGCGCTTCATCGGTCTGCAATCAACCCACCACAGGGTGACACAGAGCGGCGGCCCGGCACGCCGGTCTGTGCCCTGCCAACGCGTCCATCGTCAGGGCGCACTCCGCGCCCGTCTGCACCGGGAGCGCCTGACTATGCTCGGGCCATGGCCACGAGCACGCTGACGTCCGCCGAGTCCGCCGTCCTGGACGGCGTCCCGCACGACCTCTACATCGGCGGGACGTGGCGCCCGGCCACCGGCGGGGGGACGATCGCGGTGGAGGACCCGTCGACCGGCCAGAGGCTGTGCGAGGTCGCCGACGCGACGATCGACGACGCCAAGGCCGCGCTCGACGCGGCCTGCGCCGCGGGCGAGGCGTGGCGGACGACGGCGCCCCGCGAGCGGGGGGACGTCCTGCGCGTCGCCTACGACCTCATCAAGGAGCGCACGGACGAGATCGCGCTGCTCATGACGCTCGAGATGGGCAAGCCGATCAGCGAGTCCAAGGCCGAGATCACCTACGCGAACAACTTCCTGCGCTGGTACGCCGAGGAGGCCGTCCGGATCGGCGGGCGCTTCACCGTGAACGAGAGCGGCGTCGGCCGCGTGCTGACGATGAAGCAGGCCATCGGCCCGTGCCTCTTCATCACGCCCTGGAACTTCCCGCTGGCGATGGGGACGCGGAAGATCGGCCCGGCCATCGCCGCCGGCTGCACCGTCGTCGTCAAGCCCGCCAAGCAGACGCCGCTGTGCATGCTGAAGCTCGCGCAGATCCTCGAGGAGGCCGGCCTGCCCGGCGGCGTCCTGAACGTCATCACCGCCGAGAAATCCGGTGACACGATGGCCCCGCTCATCGAGGACCCGCGCACCCGCAAGCTGTCCTTCACCGGGTCCACGCCGGTCGGGCGCGCGCTCATCAAGCAGTCCGCCGAGCAGGTCCTGAAGGTGTCGATGGAGCTCGGCGGCAACGCGCCGTTCCTCGTCTTCGGCGACGCCGACGTCGACGAGGCCGTCGAGGGCGCGATGATCGCGAAGATGCGCAACATGGGCGAGGCGTGCACCTCGGCCAACCGCTTCCACGTGCACGAGTCGCTCGTCGACGCGTTCGCGACGAAGCTCGCCGAGACGATGGGCGCCCTCAAGCTCGGCCGCGGGACGGAGGACGGCGTCGAGGTCGGGCCGCTCATCAACGACGACGCGGTGAACGACACCGACGAGCTCGTGCACGACGCGATCGCCAAGGGCGCCAAGCTCCTGTGTGGCGGCGAGGCCCCCGAGGGTCCGGGCCACTTCTACAAGCCGACGGTGCTGCGCGACGTCCCCGCGGACGCCCGCATGCTGCAGGAGGAGATCTTCGGCCCGGTCGCGCCGATCACGAGCTTCGCGGACGAGGACGAGGCGATCGCGCAGGCCAACGACACCGAGTACGGGCTCGTCGCCTACCTGTACACGAACGACCTGGGTCGGGCCTTCCGCGTGAGCGAGCGCCTGGAGACCGGCATGATCGGGCTCAACCAGGGGCTGGTCTCCAACGCCGGGGCCCCATTCGGCGGCGTCAAGCAGTCCGGATTCGGGCGCGAAGGGGGTCCGGAGGGCCTGGAGGAGTACCTCGAGACGAAGTACCTGGCGATGAACGTCGGCGACTAGACCGTCCCCCGGTGCACGCCCGCGGTGAGGCGTGGGCGGGCGGCCCTCGTTACCCTGGGTCGTCGTGTTGCCCGGGGGTAAAGCGCTGGCGGTGACGACCGCTGCCATCGCGGTCGTGGTCGCCGCTGCCTCGGCGGGGGGCCTGGATCGCGCGTCGGCGGGCGGCTCGGACCGCCCCGATCCGACCGCGCCGGTCATCCAGGAAGGGCCCGGCGGGCGCATCGCGCTCAACGGCCGCTGGGTGCTGCGCAGCGACCCCAAGGGCTTCGGGACGCGCAAGGGCTGGCAGGACGGCAGCTTCGCGGGCTCCTCGGTCACGGTCCCGAACGCCGCGAACGCCGGCCGGGTCCTCGGGCCCGGGCAGAAGGCGTCGTTCTTCGGGACGATCGCCTGGTACCGCACCTCCTTCACGGTGCCCGAGGCCGGCAACTACGCGATCCGCATGGAGTCGGTCAACCATCGTGCGACGGTCTGGGTCGACGGCCGCGAGGTCGCCCACCACGTCGGGCTGTACCTGCCGTTCGAGGCCCGCACGCGCCTGGTCCCCGGCCGCACCCACACGCTCGTCATCCGGGCGAACTACCGCGACCCGTTCGAGATGAAGCGCACCGGGTGGCATCGCACCTGGTTCAACTTCGGCGGCGTCAACCGCGAGGTGACGATCCGCCGCCTCGGGCAGAGCGACCTGACCGCCCCGACGGTCCGCACGCGCCTGCGCGGCGACGGGGCGGCGATCGTCGACCTCTCCGTCCACGCGACGAACCGCGGGCCCGAGCGGACGCTGCCGGTCCAGGGGACGCTCGAGCACGAGGGGCAGAAGCTTGACGTCCGCTTCCCCGAGGTGACGGTCCCGCCGGGGCAGACCCGCGTCCTGCGCACGCGCCTGGTGGTGAAGGACCCGGCCCTCTGGGCCCCCGGCTCGCCGAACCTCTACGACCTCGAGCTGCACTCGCGCAACGAGGCGACGTACCGCCTGCGGACGGGGCTGCGGGAGGTCCGCAAGCGCGGCACCCAGCTGCTGCTCAACGGCAGGCCCGTCGTCCTGCGCGGCGCGTCGATCCACGAGGACGCCGAGGGCCGCGGCGACGCGCTGACCGCGGCGGACATGGACGAGGTCGTCGCCCAGCTCAAGGCGCTCGGCGCGAACGCCACCCGGGCCCAGCACCCGCTGAACCCGGCGCTGATGGAGCGTCTGGACGCGGCGGGCATCATGGTCTGGATGGGCGTCGGGCCCGTCGACGCCCCGGGCGCCTGGACGTCCCGGACGCCCGCGCTCGTCAGGCAGTCCAAGGACCGCGTCCGCACGACGGTGCGCCAGCTGCAGACGCACCCGTCGATCATCGTGTGGAACCTCGCCAACGAGGTCGCCCGCAACGGCCACCGCGGCGGGCAGGCGCGGTACATCGACGACATGGCCCGGGAGCTCAAGCAGCGCGATCCCGGCCGCCTCGTCGCGCTCGACGTGTGGGGCAAGTACCCGCCGGAGGTCGCCGGGCCGATGTACCGGAACATCGACGCGATCGGCGACACGAACTACATCGGGTGGTACGAGCGGACGCTCGACTCGCGCCCGCAGATCGCCAAGGCGATCCGGGACCACGTCGCGCAGTTCGAACGCGTCTTCCCGGACAAGATCCTCGTCATCAGCGAGTTCGGGGCGGAGGCCAACGGCCTGAACCCGACCGACGCGCCGGGCGGCTTCGCCTTCCAGTCGTCGCTGCTCAAGCTCCACATCGACATCTACAGGGCCGACCCGCGCCTGAGCGGCATGCTCGTGTGGAACCTGCGCGACTTCGCCGTCACGCCCGCCTTCTACGGCGGCTCGATCCGGCGGCAGGTCCCGGACATCCGGATCCTGCGCGGCCTGAACCAGAAGGGCCTCTTCACCTACGACAACCAGCCCAAGCCGGCGCTGGCGGTCGTCCGCGACGCCCTCGCCCCCTGACCCTCAGCCCCGGCCGGCGGAGACCCGCGGCTGGGAGATGGCCCCGTGGGCCATCTCCCGGCGGTCCGCTAGACCTTCTGGTTGCCGGCGGCGATCTTGCGCAGGTCGATGGTCTTGTCGTACAGCTCGGCGTCCACGCCCTCCTCGAGCGCGACCTCGCGCAGCGGGCGGCCCGTGGCGGCGGCGGTCTTGACGAGCACCGTCGCCTTGTCGTAGCCGATGGCGCCGTTCAACGCGGTCGCCACCGCGAGGGTGTTGCCGGCGGAGGCGTCGACGCCCGCCTTGTTGACGGTGATGCCGTCGATGCACTTCTCCGCGAACGCCTTGGACGTCGTGGAGAGCAGGTGGATCGACTGCAGCAGGTTGCGCGCGATGAGCGGGATGCGGACGTTCAGCTCGAACTGGCCCTGCATGCCGCCGATCGTGATCGCCGTGTCGTTGCCGATGACCTGCGCGGAGACCTGCAGCACGACCTCGGGGATGACCGGGTTGACCTTGCCCGGCATGATCGACGAGCCCTTCTGCAGCTCGGGCAGGTAGATCTCGCCGATGCCCGCGCGCGGGCCGGAGCCCATCAGCGCGATGTCGTTGGCGATCTTCGTCAGCGACACGGCGACGACCTTCAGCGCGCCGGAGAGCTCGACGAGCGCGTCACGGTTGGCCTGCGCCTCGAAGCGGTCGAGCGGCGGCGCGATCTGCTTCAGCTTGGACTCCCGCTTCAGCAGCGCGATGACCTTGCCGGCGAACTTCGGGTCGGTGTTCAGGCCGGTGCCGGTGGCGGTGCCGCCGAGCGGGATCTGCCCGACGTGCACGAGCGTGCCCTCGATGCGCTCGATGCCGAGCGCGATCTGCGCGGCGTACCCGCCGAACTCCTGGCCGAGCGTCACCGGGACGGCGTCCATCAGGTGCGTGCGGCCGCTCTTGACGACGTCCTTGAACTTCACCGCCTTCTTCGCGAAGGACTTCTGCAGCTGGCGCAGCGCCGGCAGCAGCTCGTTGACCGTGTTGTCCAGCGCGGCAAGGTGCACGGCGGACGGGAAGACGTCGTTGGAGGACTGCCCGTAGTTGACGTGATCGTTCGGGTGCGCGCCCGCGAGCGAGGCGAGGACCTCGTTCGTGTTCATGTTCGACGAGGTGCCCGAGCCGGTCTGGAAGACGTCGATCGGGAACTGGTCGTCGTAGGCGCCCGTGGCGACCTCGGCGGCGGCCGCGGCGATCTTCGTCGCGAGCTCCTTGTCGATCAGCCCGAGCTCGCCGTTCACCGTGGCCGCGGCGCCCTTGATGCGGCCGAGCCAGTGGATGACGTCGATCGGCACGCGCTCGCCGCTGATCGGGAAGTTGTCGACGGCCTTCTGGGTCTCGCCGCTGTACAGGATCTTCTTGGCCATAGGCCAGAGCCTCCCATATCGCGACTGCGCCGGGCCGCCCGGTACCAGCGCCGCCGGGGGCGCCCGACGCTACCTTCAACGCATGGTGAGACACCGCTTTCCGGCTGCGCTGTCCGCGGCGCTGATGCTGCTCGCCGGGGCGGTCGGCGCGAGCCCGGCCCGGGCCGTCGTCGGTGGCACCGACGCCGCCCCCGGCGCCTACCCCGCGGTGGCCTACGTCACCCTCGGCGGCTCCTTCTCCTGCACCGGCACGCTCGTCGCGCCCGACGCCGTGCTGACCGCCGGGCACTGCGGGTCGCTGACCGGCTCGATCCTCGCCACGCCGCTCGGCTGGCCGGCCGCGTCCATCGGCGTGACGATCGGCGCCGAGAGCCCAGGCGGCCCGGGGGAGGACGCCCGGGTCGCGCGCGTCGTCATCCCGCCGGCCTACCTCGGGACGACGGGGTCGGACGTCTCGCTGCTCCTGCTCACCGCGCCCGCGAAGGCGACGCCCGTCCGCATCGCGGGCCGGGGCGAGGAGGGCCTGTGGAAGCCGGGCGTCAAGGGGACGATCGTCGGCTACGGGGTGACCTCCGAGGGCGGCGACCCGCCCAAGCGCCTGCAGCAGGCGCAGGTCCCCGTCGTCGACGACGCGACGTGCGCGACCGCGTACAGCACCTTCGAGCCGCAGACGATGCTCTGCGCCGGCTACCCCGAGGGCAAGATCGACGCCTGCCAGGGCGACTCGGGCGGGCCGCTCTTCGGCGCGCGGCCCGACGGCTCGGCGGTCGTCGTCGGCTCCACGAGCCAGGGCGACGGCTGCGCGCGCCCGGGCAAGCCGGGGGTCTACGCGCGCGTCGCCGACACGACGCTGCGCGAGTGGATCCGCAGCGTCGTCCCGGCCGCGGTGGACGCGGACGCCGGCCCGCCGGCCGCGGCCCCGCCGGCCGGCCCGTCGTCGACCCCGACGGCCCCGGTGTGCCGCAGCACGCGCAAGGTCACGGTGAACGTCAAGCGGGCCTTCCGCGGGCGCGTGCGCAGCGTCCTCGTGCTCGTCGCCGGCAAGCGGGTGGCGACCCTGCGCGGCGGCCGCACCTCCGCCCGCGTCAGCCTCGCCGGCCTGCGCAAGGGCACGGTCAAGGTGCAGCTCGTCATGCGCCTGAAGGACGGCCGGCGCGTGACCGACACCCGGCGCCTGAAGGTCTGCGGCGGCTGACCGGCCGCCCGCGGGCACCGGGCGCGAAGATCCGTCCATGCGCACCGTCGTGGACCGCCTGCCCGAGCAGTTCTTCACGGGGATCCTCGCCGAGGTCGCCCGCGCGCAGCAGGACGGGGGCGCGCCGGTGGTCGACCTCGGCCGCGGCAACCCGGACCTGCCGCCGCCCGCCCACGCGATCCGGGCCCTGCAGGAGGCCGCCGCGCAGACCGCCACCCCGGCCGTCCACGGCTACCCGCCGTTCGCCGGGCTGCCGGCGCTGAAGGTGGCGATCGCCGCCCGCTACGCGCAGGTGCACGGCGTCGCGCTGGACCCCGAGCGCGAGGTGGCGGTCGTCCCCGGGACGAAGACCGGGATCATGCTCGTGACGCTTGCGACCGCCGCGGCCGGGCAGAGCGTCCTGCTGCCGGACCCCGGCTACCCGGACTACCTCAGCGCCGTCGCGCTCGCCGGCGCGCAGACCGTCCCGCTGCCGCTGCCCGCCGACGCCGCCTTCCAGCCCGACCTGGGCGCGGTCGCCGCCGAGCGCCCCGCGCTCGTCGTCCTGAACTACCCGTCCAACCCGTGCGCGGTCGCCGAGCACCCCGGCACGTTCGAGGCGGCGATCGCCTACGCCCGGGACCGCGGCGCGGTCCTGCTCAACGACCTCGCCTACGGCGCGCTGACCTTCGACGGGCGCCCGGCGCGCAGCGTCCTGGCCGTCGAGGGCGCCCGCGGCGTCGCGGTCGAGCTGTGGTCGGCGTCGAAGATCTACGGCATGGCGGGGTGGCGGGTCGGCTTCCTCGTCGGCCGCGCCGACGTGGTGGCGCGGGTGCAGACGCTCGTGGACCACACGACGGCGGGGGTCTTCGCGGCCGTGCAGCACGGGCTGGTCGCGGCGCTGACCGGGCCGCAGGACGGCGTCGACGCCGCCCGCGCGACATACGCCGCCCGCCGCGACCGCCTCGTGGCGACGCTCCGGGCCGCGGGCGCGCAGATCGCCGCGCCCGAGGGCACGTTCTACGCGTGGTGGCGCCTCCCGGCCGGGCTGGACGCCGGCACGCTCCTGCGCGAGCACCGCGTCGCGGTGGCCCCCGGCGTCGGCTTCGGCGCGCGCGGGGCCGGCTGGGCGCGGCTGTCGCTCGCGACGCCCGACGACGCGCTGGACGAGGGTGCCCGGCGCCTGGCGGCCGCCGTCGCCGCGGCATCGCGCTGAGCGGCGCGGGCCGAGGCACCGCAAGTTTCGCCGGCGATCGACGTTGGGACTGCCATGCGCCACCCTCGCCGCCTGCTGCTCACGCTCGCCGCCGCCCTCACCCTCGCGGCGCCCGCCGCCGCCCAGGCGGGCACCCACACGACCCGGATCGTCGGCGGGACCGACGTGCCCGCGGGCCGCTACGACGCGGTGGCGAACGTCAGCATCGCGTCCGCCTTCGGGT
The DNA here is from genome assembly GCA_964600395.1 of uncultured Conexibacter sp. GTDB lineage: Bacteria > Actinomycetota > Thermoleophilia > Solirubrobacterales > Solirubrobacteraceae > Paraconexibacter. Next base: position 649 of record CAZRLR010000169.1, on the reverse strand, counting down.
GCACCGGGACGCTCATCGCCCCGCAGTGGGTCCTGAGCGCCGGGCACTGCGGGTCCCTGACCGGCGCCGCGGGCTACGGCACCCCGATCGGCTGGCCGCCCGGGGCGATCACCGTCACGCTCGGGACGCGGAACGCCAACGGCGACGGCGGGACGAGCTACACCGTCGACCAGGTCAAGCTGCCGACGGGCTACCTCCTCGTCGACGGCTACGACGTCTCCCTCCTGCACCTCAGCGAGGCGGCGACGATCGCGCCGATCAAGGTCGCCGGCAAGGGCTCGCAGCCGCTGTGGGCCCCCGGCGTCAGCGAGATCATCGCCGGCTTCGGCGTGACCGCCTCCGGTGGCGATGCCCCCGCCGTCATGCAGGAGGCGCGCGTCCCGATCGTGACCGACGCCTACTGCGCGACGAAGTACTCGGGCTTCGAGGCGGAGACCCAGCTCTGCGCGGGCTACCCGCAGGGCGGCATCGACACCTGCCAGGGCGACTCGGGCGGCCCGATGTTCGCGACGGCGGCCGACGGCGCGCTGAAGGTCGTCGGCGCCACGAGCTACGGCGACGGCTGCGCGGACCCCGACACCCCCGGCGTCTACGCCCGCGTCTCGGACACGACGCTGCGCGAGTGGATCCGCTCCGTCGCCGGCGACGT
>CAZRLR010000168.1:0-9164 GCA_964600395.1 uncultured Conexibacter sp. | reverse complement strand
GTCCCCGGGCGCGACGAGCCGCCCGCAGGCGTCGTCGACGAGCTCCGGCAACCCGACGGCGTCCGTGGCGACGACCGGGACCTCCATCGCCAGCGCCTCCTTGACGACGACCGGCATCGAGTCGCGGTCCCCGTCGGCGGCGATGACGCACGGCATCGCCAGGACGGCGGCGTCCTCGAGCAGCCCCCGGATCTCCTCGGGGGTCCGCGCCCCGGCGAAGGTCACGTGGTCCTCCAGGCCGAGCGCAGCGACGAGGTGTTCCAGCGAGGCGCGCAGCGGCCCGTCCCCCACGAGCGTCAGCCCCGTGAACGCCGGGTCCTCCCGCAGCAGCGCGCACGCGCGCACGAGGTCGGCGAACCCCTTCTTCTCCACCAGGCGCCCGACCGCGAGCACCCGGCCGTCGTCCGGGTGCGGGCGGCTGCGGCGGAAGCGCCCGGGGTCCACGCCCATGACGATCTCGTGGATCCGCGCCGCCGCCGGCGCGTCGACGAGCGTCCGCAGGTGGGCGACGTTGTAGGCGCAGCCCGTCGTCACGAAGGCGGCCTGCGTGAGCTTGCGCGGCAGGTTGCGCGGCGTCAGGAAGATGTCGTAGGCGTGGGCGGTGACGCTCACGGGCACGTCGAGGACGGCCCCGAGGCGCAGGGCCTCCATCGCCGCGCCGACGGCGAAGTGCGCGTGCAGGTGCTCGACGGCCCAGCCGCGGAGGGCGAGCGCGACCGGCGCGAGCGCCGACAGGCGGTGGGGCTCCTCGGCGGGACGCCACGTCCCGCGGTCGCGCGCGTCGGCCAGGCAGGCCCGCGGGCGGGCCAGCGCCAGGCGGGCCATCGCGACGGCCTTGGCCGGGCGGGGCAGGTCGTCCACGACGGTCAGCGGGACGCGGTCACCGGCGGGCCAGTGCTCGTGCCCGGGGCGCGTGAGGGCGACGACCCGGACGTCGTGCCCCTGCCGGCGCAGCGCCGCGACCTCGCCCGCGACGAAGCTCTGGCTGAGCTCGGGGAAGGCGTCGCAGAGGACGGCGATCTTCACAGGCGCAACCCTAGGGGAGGTGTACCGTGCCGCGGCATGGCCGACGTCCTCGTCCTTCAGCATCAGGACGACGCCCCCGCCGGGCTGCTGGCGGGGGTCCTGAGCGCCGCCGCGCCCGACGCCGCGGTGCGCACGGTCGCGGTCGCCGAGGAGGCGCTGCCGAGCCCCGACGGCGCACGGGCGATCGTCGTCCTCGGCAGCGATGCCTCCGTCGTGGGCGGCGGCACGGAGCCGTGGATCCCCGGCGAGCTCGCGTTCGTGCGGGCGGCCGCCCGCGCGGACGTCCCCGTCCTGGGCATCTGCTTCGGCGCGCAGGTCCTCGCCGCCGCGCTCGGCGGGGACGTGCACCGGATGGACGCCCCGCAGGTCGGCTGGGTGCCGGTGCCGTCCGTCGACATCCGGACGATTCCCAGCGGCCCCTGGCTGGCCTGGCACGAGGACGCCGTCACGCCGCCGCCGGGCGCCAAGGTCCTCGCGGAGGACGACGTCTGCGTGCAGGCGTTCGCCGCGGGGCCGCACCTCGGCGTCCAGTTCCACCCGGAGGTGACGCCGGCGATCGTCGAGGGCTGGATCGCGGGGGACGGGCGCGAGCTGGCCGAGCGCGTCTACGACCCCGACGAGCTCGCCCGCGCCACCCGTGAGAACGCGGCGCGCGCGGCGCCGGACGCGCTGCGGCTCTTCTCGCGCTGGCTGGCGTTCTCGGCGCCCCTGCGCTGAGCGCCACGCTTGCCGCCGGCCGCCGCGGGGCAGAGAGGCTGCATGCACACGCTCGACACGGGGGCCGACGCCGCGTCCGCCCTGCACGCGGCCGTCCGGCACCTGCTCGCGGACGAGATCCTGCCGCACGTCGCCGACTGGGACCGCGAGGACGTCCTGCCGCAGGCGACGCTCGACCGGCTCGTGGAGCTCGGGGTCCCCGGTGCGCTCGTCCCGACGCGGTTCGGCGGGCCCGGCCTCGGCGTGGCCGACCTCGTCCACGTCTGGCGGACGCTGAGCCAAGGCTGGATTTCGATCACCGGCGCGGTGAACCCCACCGGCCTGGCGACGACGCTGCTCGTCCGCCACGGAAGCGAGGCCCAGCAGGCGCGCTGGCTCCCGGCGATCGCCGCGGGCGAGGTGCTGGCGTCCTTCTCGATCACCGAGCCGCAGGCCGGCAGCGACCTCAAGCGGTTGGAGACCGTCGCGAGCGCGGCCCCGGACGGGCGCGGCCTCGTCCTGGACGGCACGAAGCGCTGGGTCGCCGGCGGGCGCTCGAGCGACGTCGTCTTCCTCATGGTCGCCCACTCCGACGGGGTCGACAAGCCGTCCTGCGTCATCCTGCCCGCCGAGGGGCGCGGCTGCGCCACGTGGCGGGTCGACGACCTGGACAAGATGGGCTACCGCGGCGTGGAGTCCGCCGCCTACGTCTTCACCGAGCACCATGCCCCGGACGCGGAGATCCTCGGCGGCCCCGAGGGCGCGGGCCGCGGGGCGCGGCAGATGCTCGACGCGCTGGACGTCGGCCGCGTGAACGTCGCCTGCCGGGCCCTCGGCATCATCGACCGCTGCCTCGCCTGCGCGGTCGACGAGTCCACGCACCGGGCGATCGGCGACGGTGTCCTGGGCGACCACACGCACGCGCAACTGCGCGTGGGGGAGCTCGTCTCGCGGCTGCTGGCGGTCGAGGCGCTCGTGCTGCGCGCGGCCGAGGCGGTCGATCAGCAGCGTGTGGACGCCGGGCCGCTGGCGACGGCGGCGAAGGTCGTCGCGTCCGACACCGCGGTCTGGGCGGTCGACCGGGCCGCCCGCCTGGCCGCCAGCCGCTCCTACGGCGCCGACGACGAGCTCGCGCGCCTGCGCCGCGACGCGCCACAGACGCAGATCGGCGAGGGCGCCAACGACGCGCTCCTGCTCGCGCTCGCCAAGCCGCTGCTGGCGACCTGACCGCGCGCACCGAGGCGACCGGCCGGAAGGTGAACGACGGTTCCGCGAGGCACACCCCCGTCAACCCTCCGTCGAGCCGCCGGCCGGAAGGTGAACGACGGTTCCGCGAGGCACACCCCCGTCAAGTCGACGGCGACCGACCGGCGGCCGGGCTCACGGCGGGCCGAAGCCCCCCTCGGGCGGACCGCCTCCGCCCTCGCGACCCTGCGGCACCGTCGCCGTCCCCCGCGACCCGTCCGCCGCCTTGAAGCCGAGCTTGTCCAGCGCGGACTGCAGCGACGCCTCGTACGAGGCGCTCGTGTACGTCGCGCCGGAGACCGCGTCGATCGCGGCGCTCTGCTTCGCCAGCGCGCTCTGGCGCAGGAGCGGCTCGGCCGACCCGCTGATCTGGACGGACTTGGGGTCGTTGCCCTGCAGCTGCAGCGCCTGCACGTCGGTGATCCGCCCGCCGGACACCGTGACCTTCACCTGCGCGGCGCCGTACTGCGTGTCGATCGCGTCGCCGACCGCCGACCGCGTCCCGCCCGAGGACGAGGAACCCGACGATCCGGTCGAGGGCGCGGCCGCCGTGCCCGACGACGCCGCGGCGCCGGTGCCGCCGGCCGGGGCGCTCGGCGTCCGGGCGTGGAAGCTCAGCACACCGGCGACGCCGGCGACCGTGGTGGTCAGGACGACGGGGGCTCGGCGCATGCTCAGAAGGCGAAGGTCTCGTGGTGGATGCGGTCGTCCGGCGTCCCGGCCGCACGGGCGGCGTCGGCGACGGCGGCGGTGAAGGCGTCCGGGCCGCAGACGAAGACGTCCCGCTCGGCGACGTCGGGCACGAGGCGCGTGAGCGCCGCGGCGTCCAGGGGCACCTGCTCGCGCGGGCCGACGAGCTCGTGCAGGCGCCCGCCCCGGCGCGCCACGTGCCCGGCGATCTCGTCGCGCAGGACGAGCTCGTCCTGGCGCGAGGCGCGGAGCACGACGACGACGTCCACGTCGCCGTCGAGGTCCTGCAGCAGCGCGCGGACCGGCGTGGCGCCGACCCCGGCGCCGACGAGCAGCAGCCGCTCGCCGACGGCGGCGTCGGGCGTGAAGGCGCCGTAGGGCCCCTCGATCGCCACCCGGGTGCCCGGCGCGATCGCCTCCAGCGCGGCGCTCTGGTCGCCGAGCGCCTTGACGGTGATGCGCATGTGCCGCCGTGTCGGCACGGCCGACAGCGAGTACGGGTGCGCCTGCCACCACATCCCGGGCCGCAGGAAGCGCCACTGCAGGAACTGGCCGCCGGCGACGGGCAGGCGGTCCAGGCGGTGGCCCTCGAGCAGGACGGAGAACGTCCCGGGGCCCTCGGGTCGCACACCGACGACGCGGACGCGGTGACGCAGCGACCGCCAGAGGGGCAGGCCGACACGCGCACCCACCACGACGGCGAGCGTCCCGACCCACAGCGCCGTCCACCACGCGCGCGTCGTGCTGTGCCCGACGAACGAGGCGCCGGTGTTCACCTGGTGGGAGAAGGCGAGGAAGAGCGCGAGGTAGGTGTAGAGGTGCACGGCCCACCAGGTCTCGTAGGCCATCCGGCGGCGCGCGAGGCGGTAGGAGGTGATGCCCGCCGCGAAGAGCAACCCGGCGGCGACGGCCGAGGCGAGGATGCCCGGATAGGTCCACAGCAGCTGCCCGAACTGATGCAGGAGCCCGTCGTGCGCGGCCTGCGCGTAGCCGACGGTGATGAGGACCGCGTGCGCGAGCAGCAGGTACAGCGGCCACGGCCCGAGCGTGCGATGCCAGGCGACGAGCCGGTCCTGGCCCACGGCGCGCTCCAGCGGTGGGACCCGCGCGACGAGCAGCACGACGACGACCATCGCGTAGGCGGCCAGCAGCCCGGCCATGCGTCCTGCGGCGGTCGCCCAGCCGCCGGCGGCCGCCAGCGAGCCCCCGCTCTCGGCGGTGACGCCGAGCGCGATCGTGACGCCCAGGCCGAGGCCGGCCAGCGCACCGAGGGCGTCGACGACGACCGGGCGCCGGCGCGCGGGCCGGCGCCGGTGGCGCGGCGGGGCCAGGTCGACGGGGTCGGCCGGCGCCGCGGGGGACGACGCGGCAGCCCGCGACGGCGACGGCTGGGGCTCGGCGTAGTCGGAGGCGGGGCCCGCCCACAGCGTGGTCATCGCGCGGACTCGGTGTCGGGGAGGAAGGGGAAGCCGCGGGTGCTGAGCACGGTCTCGTCGGCGCGGATGGTCAGGGCCTCGTAGCCGCGCAGGCCCGCGGTCCACGCCGGGCCGTCGGCCCCCATGGCGAAGACGGCCGTGCTGAGCGCGTCGGCGACCGCGAGGTCCGGCCCGGTGACGGTGACCGACAGCAGGCCGCCGGCGGCCCCACCGGTCCGCGGGTCCCGGATGTGCGCGCCGCGCTCGTAGGCGCCGGACGTCGCGATCGCCCCGGCCGGCACCACCGCGACCGCGGCGACGGCGTCCCGGTCGGACGGGTGCTGCACCCCGACGCGCCAGCCGCCGCCCCGGGTGACGACGTCCCCGCCGCCGGCCAGGCAGAACGCCGGCACGCCGTGGGCGACGAGTCGGTCGGCGGCGCGCTGCAGCGCCCAGCCCTTGACGAAGGCGGACGGGTCCAGGCCGCGGCCGGCGGTCCCGGCGTCGAACGCGCCGCCGGTCAGCGTCCGCAGGCCGTCGCAGGCCTCCAGGACGAAGCGCACGTCGCGATGGGCGTCGGCGAGCGCCAGCGTCCCCGCGTCCAGCCGCCGGATCTCGGAGTCCTCGCGGTAGGTGCTGAAGCGGGCGTCGACCTCGTGCAGCCACGCCCAGGCCTGCTGCACGGCGGCCGCCGACCCCGGTCCACCGCCGTCCCGGACGTGGAGCGAGACGACGGTGCCCATGACCTGCTCGACGAAGACGCGGGGCGCGGTGGGGGCATCGATCACGTCGCCCAGCGTGTCCGCGCGACCTGAGCGGCCCCGCAAGGGACCCTGAGAGCTGCCTGAGAGCGGCGCCTAGGGGGTCGGCAGCTGACGCACGAGGGCAGCCGGGTCGAAGTACGCCCGGAAGGCGCGGATCCTGCCGTCCGCCACCCGTAGGACCGAGACGCCGCGGTAGCGGATGCGCTGCCCGTCGGCCGCGTCCCCCGTCGTCTCCCACTCGAGCATGACGGCCCCGTCGTCGGCGAGCTGCGTGTCGTAGGTCGACGCCATGTCGCCGAAGGTCTCGCGGTAGCTGCGCCAGAACTCGCGCGCACCGTCGGGCCCGGTGAAGGTCTGCGAGAGCGCGCTCGTGCGCAGCTCGGCGTCGTCGGCGAAGAGTGCGGCCAGCGGGTCGAGCTCGCGCTCGCCCTCCAGCGCCGCCAGCGCCGTGAGGAACTCGCGGGCGACGGCCTGCGTGGCCTCGTCCCCGCCGTGGTTGAGCTGGATGACGTCGTGCGTGGGCATGGGAAAGGCGTGCCCGTCGCCGCGCCGCCCTACGCGTGCGGCGACCCCGCGAACACGCCAGCCGTCGACCAATCGGTACATCTGTACCGATAGTGGTACACTTGTTCTGATGCTGCTCGCCTGGATCTACCTCACCGCCGCCATCGGCCTCGAAGTCACCGCCACCCTGTCGCTCAAGAGCGCCGGGAGCGGCAGCCCGTTCGCGATCGCCGCGGTCGTCGTCGGCTACCTCGGGTCCTTCGCGTTCCTCTTCCTCGTCCTGCGCCGCATGGACGTCTCGGTCGCCTACGCGGTCTGGGCCGGCGCCGGCACGGCGCTCATCGCCCTCATCGGCATCACCGCCCTCGGCGAGCCCGCGACGCTCGCCAAGCTCGGCTCCGTCGCGCTCATCGTCGCCGGCGTCGTCGGCCTGAACCTGTCGGGCGCGCATTGAGCGAGCCCGTCCCCCCGGCGCGCCCGCCGCGCGGCGAGGCCCGCCGCGCCCTGATCCTCGAAGCCGCGCTGCGCGTCGTCGGCGACGAGGGCGCCGCCGCGGTGACCCACCGCCGCGTCGCGGCGGAGGCCGGCCTGCCGCTGGCGGCCACGACCTACTGGTTCAGCTCGAAGGACGAGCTGCTCGCCGAGGCCTACCGCCTGGCCGCCGCCCGCGACATCGAGCGGATGCACGCCCTGGCCGCGACCTACGCCGAGGAGGTCGTCGCCGACCTCGCCGGGACGCTGACGGACCTGCTGGCCGCCGAGCTGGCCGGCAGCCGCACCCCGCTCATCGCCTCCTACGCCCTCTGGATCGAAGCCGCCCGGCGCCCCGAGCTGCGCGAGATCGAGCTGGCCTGGACCGGGGCGTACGTCGAGCTGCTGCGCACCGTGCTCGCACGCGCCGGGTCGCCGGACCCGGCGACCGACGCCGAGCTCGTCGTCGCGACGCTGGACGGCCTGCTCCTGCACCAGCTCGCCGCCGGGCCGGCCGACCCCGCCGCGCGGCTGCGCCCGCAGCTCGAGCGCCTCGTCGGCGCGCTCCTGCCCGGCGCCTGACCGCGACCCCCCGCCCTCAGCCGTCCCCGTCCTCGCCCTCGTCCTCGGCGGTGTCGAGGAGGTACTCGCGGATGTCGGCGCCCCGACGGAAACGCGACAGCGCCTCCAGTGCCCGCTCGTGCTCGGTCGGCGACGCGTGCGGGCCGGGCGCCGGGACCTTCGCCCCGGCCCCGAAGACGCTCTGCCAGAGGATGCGGTCCGAGAGGTGCTGGGGGACGACGTCCGTCTCGTCGAACGGCAGCGCCTCCGACAGCCGGGCGTTCGGCGCGTCGGCCGCGTTGACCTCCGTGAGCGACTGCTGGGGCTGAATCGCGCGGTAGCGCGTCCCCTCCACGTCGGGCTGCTCGTCGCCCTTGATGAAGGCGTCGTAGAGCGGGGTGGCCAGCGCGTCGTTGAGCGTCAGCGGCTTGAGGCCGGAGATGAGCTCGGCGGTCCGCAGGAACGAGAACTGGTCGTAGTGGGTGCTGACGACGGCGCCCTTGCGCGCCCACGGCGAGATGACGAGCGCCGGGATGCGGTGGGCGTCCACCGAGTCGATGCCGTCCTGCGAGTCGTCCTCGAGGACGAAGATCGCCGACTGCGCCCAGATCGGCGACTGCGAGACGAGCTCGACGAGCTGTCCGACGGCCAGGTCGTTGTCGGCGACGTCCGCCTTCGGCGTGTACACCCCGGGCGTCGTCCCGTCGGTGTGGTCGTTGAAGAGGATCGCGTAGTTGAAGCGCGGGACGGTGCCGCTGGCCAGCTGCGCGGCGAACTCGGCCTGGAAGATCCGGATCCGGCTCGAGACGGCGACCGCCCCGTGGGTCGAGCCCACGTCGCCGGCGTCCGCCGTGCAGGCCGCCGCCAGCGGCTCGCCCGGCTGCGCGAGCGCGCCGCGGCAGGTGCCCTGCAGCTGGGAGGGGTAGGCCGGGTCGGTGCTCGTCTGCACCGTCCCGAACGTCGGCCGGCCGTCGTTGCCGAACGGCTGGTTGGCGGCGCCGAGCTCCCCGTAGACCCGGAACGAGAGGCCCTGCCGCGCGGCCTGGTCGAAGACGAAGGCGTTCGCCGACGGGATGCCGATCGGGTAGATGTCGGGGTTGCCGACCTTCCCGCGCTTGCTGTTGACGTAGCGCAGCGTGTAGTCGTTGACGCCGCCGCCGGCGGTCACCTTGTGGCCGACCGTCGACTCCTCGGAGTTCGCGAAGACGTGGTCCAGCAGCGGGAACTTCCGCGCCAGCGCGTGGACGTTCGGCGTCACGCCGCCGGTCGGGCCGGGGACCCCGTTGTCGTCGAAGAGCTCGCGCTTGGGGTCGCCCTGCCCGCGCGGATCCGAGCCGAAGATCTGGTCGTAGGTGCGGTTCTCGCGCACGACGTAGAAGACGTACTTGATCTTGTCGCTCGCGCCGCCGTCGGGCCCGATGACCGGCGTCCCGGCCGGGGCGCCGGTGAAGGACTGCGGGACGAGCTGGGCGTCGACGCGCTTGGTGAGCGCCGCCAGGCGGGCGTCGGTGGGCACGGGCAGGACGCCGACCCGCCCGAGCAGCAGGCGGTCGATGTTCGGCTCGGCGCCGGCGTTGGACCCCGTCCCGAGGCCCTTGGCCGCCAGCCACACGAGGCGCTTGCCGTCCGGCGTGACGTCGACGTCCACGGGGTAGGCGGCCGTCGGGATGCGCCCGATGACGGTGAACGGCGCGGCGGTCCGCGGCGCCGTCATCGCGGCCGGGCAGCGCACGAGCTTGGGCAGCTTCGCCTGCGCCGCGCGCGTCGCGCGGGTGAACGCGCGGCGGGCGGC
>CAZRLR010000167.1:3642-9189 GCA_964600395.1 uncultured Conexibacter sp. | reverse complement strand
GATGGCGCGCACATCCTCGACATACTGGAAGCGGTGAAAAGTGTCGCGCAATTCGGCATAGCTCTCGAAGGTCAGCGGATTCTTCCGCTCGGGGCGGTTGAGCGTGATGGTGGCGACGCGATCCGCCACTTCGAGCTTGAAGTGCTGCGGGCGCCATTCTGCGGCTTTCAGCTTGTACATGCGATTCTCCTGTTCATTAATGGTTGCAACCGGCGGGCTCAGCCCGCCAGGGCGCTGAGCTTCCAGACCTGCGTCGTCTTGCCGCCGCTCGTCCGCGGCTCCTGCACGAGCGTCAGCGTGTCGATCCGGCTGCCGGTGCCCGCGTCGGACTTCACCTTCGCGGTCGCGGTCTTCCCGGAGATCGTGATGCCCTTGTCGACGACCTCCAGGTCGAAGGCGTCGACGTCCTTCAGCGACTCGTCCAGCGTCGACGCGCAGGTCCGCTTGCCGTTCGTCTTCACGGCGTTCACGAGCGTCGTGGCGAGGTAGCGGTTGCAGATCTCCTCGGCGTCGCCCTTGCGCGCGGCGTCCTGCAGGTCCTCGATCGTCGACGCGACGTCCTTCTCCGCGCCGCTGAACTTCTTCGCCGAGTCCGTCCCGGAGGCCGCGCCGCACCCGCTCGCCAGGACGGCGAGCAGCGGCAGGCAGACGACGGGCAGACGACGCAGGACCATGGCGGGGAGCGTAGCCGAGCGACCTTTTGCGAGGATGACCGGCGTGAAGCACGGCGCGTCCACCTCCGGCACGGCCCCCCTGCCGCGCGGGCGCCACGCCCCGCCGCTGGAGGTCCGCGTGAAGGTCCAGCGCGCCCGGCTGTTCGCCGCGGCGGCCGGCGTCTTCGCCCGCAACGGGTACGCGGACGCGACGGCCGAGGCGATCGCCCGCGAGGCCGGCATGTCCAAGGCGACCTTCTACGAGCACTTCGCCAACAAGGAGGAGTGCCTGCTGGCGATCTTCGACGTCGCCGCCGCCCAGGTCGCGCGGGCGCTCGACGCCGGCCACGGGCTCGGTCGGGACGGCGAGGCGCCGGCGAGCTACGAGGACGTCGTCCGCGGCGGCCTGCGCGCCTTCCTGTCGACCCTCGCGACCTACCCGGCGGAGTCCCGGACGCTGCTCGTCGAGGGCATCGCCGCCGGACCGCGCGCCGCGGCGCGGCGGGACGCGATGCTCGACGCGTTCGCCGAGCGCCTGCAGCGCGACAACGCGACCTTCGCCCCCCGCTTCGGCGCCCCGGTCTTCGCCTCCCCGGACGACGCGTTCACGATCGTCGGCGGCATCGTCGAGGTCGTGTCCCGGCAGCTGCGCACCCACCAGCCCCGCGACATCCGCGACCTGGAGCCGACGCTGCTGCGCCTCGTCTTCGGCGTCACCGCGCAGGCGCGCACCCCGGGGCTGCCGGAGGCCTGATGGCCGCCTCCCTGGAGGCGCTCGAGGCGCAGGTCACGAGCTGCCGCGCCTGCCCGCGCCTGGTGGCCTGGCGTGAGGAGGTCGCGCAGGTCAAGCGCCGCGCCTACGCCCAGGAGGAGTACTGGGGCCGCCCGATCCCCGGCTTCGGGGACCCCGCCGCACGCGTCCTCATCCTCGGCCTCGCGCCGGCGGCCCACGGCGCCAACCGGACCGGGCGCGTCTTCACCGGCGACCGGTCGGGCGACTTCCTCTTCGCGTCGTTGCACCGCACGGGCTTTGCGAACCAGCCGACCTCGGTCCGCGCCGGGGACGGCCTGGCGCTCACCGGCGCGTGGATCACCGCCGCGGTCCGCTGCGCGCCGCCGGCCAACAAGCCGACGCCCGCCGAGCGCGACACGTGCCTGCCCTACACGGTGCGCGAGCTGCAGCTCATGCCCGACGTCGCGCTCGTCGTCTGCCTCGGCGGCTTCGCGTGGGACGCCGCGCTGCGGCTGCGCCGCGCGGCCGGCGCGCCGCCGCCGGCAGGGCCCGGCCGCCCGCGCTTCGGCCACGACGTCCTGTTCGCCGACGGGGGCTGGCTGCCGATGCTCGGCTGCTACCACCCGTCCCAGCAGAACACCTTCACCGGGGTGCTCACCGAGGCGATGATGGACGGGATCTTCACGCACGCCCGGGAGCTCACCGGGCTGACCTGAGCGGCGGGTGACGCCAGGCGGTAGAACCCGCGCATGCGGATCGCCTACGTCCTGTGTCCGGGTTTCACGGCGCTGGACGTCGTCGGGCCGTACGAGATCATCAGCCGCTGGCCCGGGGCCGAGGTGCACTTCGTCGCGACGGGCAGCGGGCCGGTGCGCGCGGACGTCGGCCTGACCGTCGTCCCCACCGACACCCCGGCGAGCCTGCCGTCCCCGGACCTCATCGTCGTCCCCGGCGCCGGCGAGACCGCGTCGCTGGACGCCTGCGACGACGCCCAGCTCGTCGGCTGGATCCGCGACGCCGCCCCGGGCGCGCAGTGGCTGGCGTCCGCGTGCACCGGCAGCTTCCTCTACGCGGCGGCCGGGCTGCTGGACGGGCGCCGCGCCACGACGCACTGGGCGATGCGCGAGAACCTGCGGGCGATGGGCGTCGACGTCGTCGCCGAGCGCGTCGTCTTCGACGGCAGGATCGTCACCGGCGCCGGGGTGTCGGCCGGCATCGACATGGCGCTCGCGCTGACCGCGCGCGTCCACGGCGAGCGACTCGCGAAGGCCCTGCAACTGGCCATCGAGTACGACCCGCAGCCGCCGTTCGCCAGCGGGTCGCCCGAGCAGGCCTCGGATTCGACGCTGCGCCTGGCCGCCCGGCTGCTCGTCGGCGACGCGCCGCTGCGGACGCTGCGCCGCGTGAGCGACCACCTGCTGCGCCACCGTCTCGTGCGCCGGTGACGCAGACGTGCCAGGTCGAACGCGGGAGGTAGTTCGCGCGCGAAACCGGGGGTAGGGCGCTCACCCACCCCGCATGAAGCTCGCCCTCCTCGGACACCACGTCGCCCCAATCCATCCGCCCTTCGCCGGCGGCGTGGAGTCATTCACGTGGTACCTGTGCCGGTGGCTGGCGGCGGAGGGGCACGAGGTCGTCCTCTACGCCCCGCCGGGCAGCAGCGTCCCCGGCGTGGAGGTCCGCGAGCTGGACCTGGCCGTCGTCCTGAGCGACGCCGCGCGGGCCGACGTGTCGATGCCGCCGGACCCGTTCATGCGGACCCACCACGCCTACCAGTGCGCGCTGCTGGAGCTCGGGGAGAACGCCGACGGGTTCGACCTCGTGCACAGCCACTCGCTGCACTACCTGCCGGTCGCGATGGCCGGGACGCTGCCGGTGCCGATGCTCCTGACGCTCCACACGCCGCCGACCCCGTGGCTGGAGGCCGCGCTGCGCCGCCACGAGCCCGGGACGCTCGCGCTCAGCGCGGTCTCGCGCCACACGACACGGCTGTGGGAGGAGGTCGTCCCCATCCCCGACGTCGTGACGAACGGGGTCGACCTCGACGCCTGGCCGGCCGGGCCGGGCGGGGAGCGCGTGGCCTGGTGCGGGCGGATCGTCCCGGAAAAGGCGCCGCACCTGGCGATCGACGGGGCGCGCGCGGCGGGCCGCCCGATCGTCCTCGCGGGTCCGATCTCGGACCGCGCCTACTTCGAGGAGCACGTCCGCCCCCGCCTGGGCGACGACGCCCGTCACGCGGGGCACCTGGACCACGTGCAGCTCGCCGCGCTGCTGGGCTCGAGCGCCGCCGCGATCATGACGCCGGCCTGGGAGGAGCCGTTCGGCCTGGCCGCCGTGGAGGCCATGTGCACCGGGACGCCCGTGGCCGCCTTCGCCCGCGGAGCGCTGGCCAGCGTCGTCACCGCCGAGTGCGGCCGTCTGGCGCGCCCCGGCGACGTCGAGGACCTGGCCCGGGCGATCCGCGCGGCGGCCGCGCTGCCGCGGGCGACGGTCCGGGAGACCGTCCGCCGCCGCTTCGGCCTGGACGCGATGGGCCGGGGCTACGAGGCGCTGTACGACCGGCTGCTGGCCGACGCCGACCGCGGCGTCGCCCTCACGGCCTGATGGTCGTCGGCTGGTACGTCCACCACCACGGCGCCGGGCACCTGCACCGCCTGCGCGCCGTCGCGCCGCACCTGCCCGGCGTCGTCGCGCTCTCCAGCCTGACGCCCGCCGACCCGCCGTGTCCGTGGGTGACGCTCCCCCGCGACGACGACGGGGTCACGCCCGACCACGACGCCGGCGGCACGCTGCACTGGGCGCCACGGGCGCACGCCGGGCTGCGCACCCGCATGGCCCGGGTCGCCGCGTGGATCGAGGCCGCCCGCCCGGCCGCCTTCGTCTGCGACGTCTCGGTCGAGGTGGCGCTGCTGGCCCGGCTGCTCGGCGTGCCGACCGTGCTCGTCGCCCAGCGCGGGCGCCGGACCGACGCCCCGCACCAGCTCGCGTTCGCGCAGGCCGCGGCGATCGCGGCGCCGTGGACCGCGGCGACGCATCAGGCCGGCGACGGGCTGCCGGACGGGCGCGTGCGCTTCACCGGCGCGCTCTCGCGGCTGGACGACCGCGGGACGTTCCCCGCTCCGGACCCCGGCGGCGGCGTCCTGCTGCTGCTCGGCGCGGGCGGCCACGGTGTGACGGATCAGGACGTCGCCGCGGCCGCCGCGGCGACGCCGGGTCGGCGCTGGACCGTCGCCGGCCCGCTGCGCGTGCAGGCGCCGAACGTCACCGACGCAGGGCCGGACGCCGACGCCGCCGCGCTCCTGCGCGACTGCGCGGTCGTCGTCGGCAGCGCCGGCGGCAACGTCGTGGGCGAGATCGCCGCCGCGCGCCGCCCGTTCGTCTGCCTTCCGCAGGCCCGGCCCTTCGACGAGCAGCGCCGCCGCGCCGACGCGCTCGACGCCCTCGGCGTCGCCGTCGTCGCCGAGCGCTGGCCGGCCCCCGACCGCTGGCCCGCGATCCTGGACGCCGCCGCGGGCCTGGATCCCGGGCGCTGGGCGGCGCTGCACGACGGCCACGGCGCCCGCCGCCTGGCGCGGGTCGTCCACGAGGTCGCGGCATGAACGCGAATGTGGGTGGCGTCGCCGTCGTCACGCTCGCCCGCGGCCGGGCCCGGCACCTCGCGCGCCAGGCGGCGGCCGTCGCCGCGCTGGACCCGCCGGCCACCGCCTACGTCGTCGTGAGCCTCGACGTCCGGGTGCCCGCGGTGCCCGGCGCCGACGTCCTGCACCGACCCGTGGCCGACGGCGACCCGCTGCCGCTGGCCGCCGCGCGCAACGCGGGCATCGCGCGGGCCGCGGCCCTCGGCGCCGAGCTCGTCGTCGTCCTGGACGCCGACTGCCTCCCGGAGCCGGGCCTGCTGTCGGCGCTGGCCGCCGCGGCGCGGCGGACCTGCGGCCGCGCGCTGCTCGCCGGGCCGGTCGGGCGCCTCGCGCCGCTGCCGGACGCGGTGACGGCCCCGGACGCCACCGCGCTGGCCGAGGCGCGCGCCGTTGCCCGGCGCGGGCCGCGCCCCGTCCCGGCGCCCGGGATCCTCCTGGCCGACGCGCGCGTGGAGCTCTTCTGGTCGCTCGCCTTCGCGGTGACCCCGGCCACCCACGCGCGGATCGGCGGCGTCGACGAGGG
>CAZRLR010000167.1:0-3632 GCA_964600395.1 uncultured Conexibacter sp. | reverse complement strand
GAGCTGCTCCGGCACGGCGACACGAACCTCTTCTGGTCGCTGAGCTGCGCCCTGTCGGAGCCGACGTGGCGCCGGATCGGCGGGTTCGACGAGGGCTACGTCGGCTACGGCGCCGAGGACACCGACTACGGCTTCCGGGCGCGGCGCGCGCGGGTCCCGCTCGTCTGGGTCGGCGGCGCCTGGTGCCATCACCAGCACCACGCGACGCAGACCCCGCCCGTGCAGCACCTGCACGACATCGTCCGCAACGCCGCACGCTTCCGGACCGTCTGGGGGCGCTGGCCGATGGAGGGCTGGCTTGCGCGGTTCGCCGCCGACGGCCTCGTGGAGTGGGAGCCGGACGGCGCATGGCTGTGCCTGGTCGATCCGTCCGGCCGCCGGCCGACGTCGTCCGAGCGCCGATCGGCGAGCATCCGCACATGAGCGACCTCCCCGGCTTCGCCACCCTCGCCGAGGACCCCGACCCGCGCCTGGACCTCCTGGCGCTGGCGATCGCCGCCGAGCTGCGCGACGGGGTCGACGGGGCGATGGCGCTCGCGCGCCTGGAGGCGCTCGGCACCGAGCTCGCCGAGGCGGTCGCCGTGTGCGGCGACGAGCCCGCGGCGCAGCTGCGCGCCTGCACCGACCTGCTGGGCGCGGTGCACGGCTTCGCCGGCGACGAGGAGGACTACGACCACCCCGACAACTCGATGCTCGACCTCGTCCTGGAGCGCCGGCGCGGGCTGCCCATCCTGCTGTCGGTCGTCTACGTCGAGGTCGCGCGGCGGGCCGGCGTCCCCCTCGCCGGCGTCGGGCTGCCGGGCCACTTCGTCGTCGGCCACGTCGGGGGCCCGGACGTGCTGCTCGCCGACCCGTTCGCCGGCGGCGCCCTGCTGGCGCAGGTGCAGGACCCCGGCGTCGTCCGGCCGTGGACGTCGAAGGAGATCGCCATGCGGATGCTCAACAACCTCGTCGCCGCCCACCGGCGCCGCGGCGACGTCGGCCTGGGCATCCGCGCGGCGCAGCTGCGCCTCCTGCTGCCCGCCGACGCGGCGCTGCGCGAGACGCTGGAGGTCGAGCTGCGCGGGATGCAGGCGACGCTCAACTAGCCGTCCGCCCGGCCGACCACTACCCTGGACCGTGCAACAACGACAAGAGAGGAGGACCGCCATGCGAGTCCTCTGTGCGAAGTGCCTGCGGCAATGGGCCGCAGCGCGTGTCGCGGATCGCGCAAGCTGCCCCCACTGCGGTGGCGCCCTGCTGCACCGCTAGACACCCACACGAACCGAAGCCCCGCCCGATCAACCCGGCGGGGCTTTTGTCGTTCCGAGGGCCGGTCGCGGTGGGTAGGGTCGCCGGCGTGCCCGCACGACCGCTGAGCGAGACGATCGACCCGGGATGGGCCACGGCCCTCGCGCCGGTCGCCGACCGGATCGCCGCGATGGGGGACTTCCTGCGCGCGGAGGCCGCGGCGGGACGCCCGTACCTGCCCGCCGGCAAGCACGTCCTGCGCGCCTTCGAGCGCCCCTTCGACGACGTGCGGGTCCTCGTCGTCGGGCAGGATCCGTACCCGACGCCGGGTCACGCCGTCGGGCTCTCGTTCTCGGTCGCGCCGGACGTGCGGCCGCTGCCGCCGAGCCTGCGCAACATCTTCAAGGAGTACGCCGAGGACCTGGGCCTGCCGGCGCCGTCCTCGGGCGACCTCACGCCGTGGGCGGATCACGGCGTCCTGCTGCTCAACCGCTCGCTGACCGTCCGGCCCGGCGAGCCCAACGCGCACCAGGGCAAGGGCTGGGAGGCCGTGACCGAGCAGGCGATCCGCGCGCTCGCGGCCCGCGGCACGCCGCTCGTGGCGATCCTCTGGGGCCGCAACGCGCGCAACCTCAAGCCGCTGCTGGGGGACGTCCCGTGCGTGGAGTCCGCGCACCCGAGCCCGCTCTCGGCGGCGAACGGGTTCTTCGGGTCGCGGCCCTTCAGCCGCGCCAACGCGCTGCTGGAGCAGCAGGGGGCGGGCCCGGTCGACTGGCGCCTGCCCTGATCGCCGCCGAGACCCGAAGCCTCCCCGACCGGGTGGGAGGATTCGGGTCTCGGCCCTGACGCGGCCCGAAGCTGACCGCAATCTGGCACGCGACGGCGGGTCGTCCGGACCCCCTGCGGGTACCGTGAGAAGGCCGTGCCGACCGCTGCCGCCCTCGACGCCTTCCGCCCCCGCACCCGTGACTGGTTCACCGGGGCGTTCGCCGGTGCCACCGAGGTCCAGCAGCAGGCGTGGCCGGCGATCGCCAGCGGCGCGCACACGCTCATCGCGGCGCCGACGGGCAGCGGCAAGACGCTCGCCGCGTTCCTCTGGGGCCTGGACACCCTGGCGCGGGAGCCCAACCCCGGCCACACCCGCATCGTCTACGTCTCGCCGCTGAAGGCGCTCGCCTACGACGTGGACCGCAACCTCCGCGCACCGCTGCGCGGCATCGGCGCGGACGTCTCGGTCGGGATCCGGACCGGCGACACGTCGCAGAAGGAGCGCGCCGGCCAGCGCCGCACCCCGCCGGACATCCTCATCACGACGCCCGAGTCGCTCTACCTCGTGCTGACCTCCCAGGCGCGCGAGATGCTCCGCGGCGTCGAGGCGATCATCGTCGACGAGATCCACGCGATCGCCGGGACGAAGCGCGGCTCGCACTTCGCGCTGACGCTCGAGCGCCTGCAGCACCTGCAGGAGCCCGGCCACGAGGTCCAGCGCATCGGGCTGTCGGCGACGCAGAACCCGCTCGAGGAGGTCGGCCGCTACCTCGTCGGCCCGCGCCGCACCTGCCAGCTCGTCGACGCCGGCGTCCGCAAGCCGCTGGACCTGAAGATCCACGTCCCCGTCGAGTCGATGGTCGAGCCCGAGCAGTCGCTGCTCGACGAGCACGGCGAGCCGCGCGACCCGCTCGAGCCCGTCGTCGGCGGCGAGGCCACCCGCAAGTCGATCTGGCCGGCGATCTACCCCGAGATCCTCAGGCTCGTCCACGAGCACCGCTCCACCATCGTCTTCGTCAACAACCGCCGCGGATCGGAGCGCCTGGCGCTGCGGCTGAACGAGCTGCACAACAACGCCCTGCTCGAGGCGGACCCGAACGCCTCGCCGGAGATCATCGCGCGCGCCCACCACGGGTCGCTCGCGCGCGAGGAGCGCGAGGTCGTCGAGGAGCTGCTCAAGGGCGGCGAGCTGCCGTGCCTCGTGGCCACGAGCTCGCTCGAGCTCGGCATCGACATGGGCGCGGTGGACCTCGTCCTGCAGGTCGAGTCCCCGAAGTCCGTCGCCCGCGGCCTGCAGCGCGTCGGCCGCGCCGGCCACGGCGTCGGCGACACCTCCAAGGGCCGCATCTTCCCGAAGTTCCGCGCCGACCTGCTCGAGTGCGCGGTCGTCGTGAAGCTCATGCGCGAAGGGCGCATCGAGCCGACCGTCGTCCCGCGCAACGCGCTCGACGTCCTGGCCCAGCAGATCGTCGCGATCGCCGCCGACGCGACCGACGACGAGGGCGGCGGCGGGCTCGCCGTCGACGACCTCCACGCGCTCGTCACCCGCACGCACTCCTACGGCGAGCTCTCGCGCGAGCTGCTGGAGAACGTCCTGGACATGCTCGACGGGCGCTACCCGTCGCAGGAGTTCG
>CAZRLR010000166.1:0-9200 GCA_964600395.1 uncultured Conexibacter sp. | reverse complement strand
ACCCGGGTCGCCGGGGACTGGCTGGCGGTGCAGCTGGCCGCGGTCGCCGACGGCGCCGGCGCGCTCGGCGGCGGCATCGACCTCGACGACCACGAGGCCGCGGCCCTGCCGCCCGGCGCCGTCGCCGCCCGCGACGCGCGCGTCCCCGCGCGCCTGGCCGCCGTGCGCGCCTGGCAGCCCGACGCCGAGCACCACCAGTTCAGCGGTGCGTCGCTCGCGGTCACCGCCGCCACGTACGACCGCATCGGCGGCGTCCCCGAGCCCGCCGAGCTCGAGGACGAGGCGCTCGAGCGGCGCCTGCGCGAGCACGGGGTGCCGATCGCCTACCGGCGCGCGGTGCGCGTCACGACGTCCGCCCGGCTCGACGGGCGCTGCGCGACCGCCGGGCTGGCCGTCGCGCTGGCGGCCTCCGCCTGAACGGCGGCTGAACCGGGCGGCGCGCGTCGTCGTAGAACCCAGGGCATGAGCGTGACCTTCGACCGCGACGGCAGCGGCCCGCCGCTGCTCCTCATCCACGGGCTCGGCGGCGAGCGCCGGATCTGGGACCCCCTGCTGCCCGAGCTCACGCCGGTCCGCGACACGATCCGCGTGGACCTGCCCGGGTTCGGCGACTCGCCGGTCCTGGCGCCGGGGACCGTCCCGACCCCGGCCGCGCTGGCCGCGGCGATCGCCGCGCAGCTCGACGCGCTCGGCCTGGAGCGCGTGCACGTCGTGGGGAACTCGCTCGGGGGCTGGGTCGCGCTCGAGCTCGCGGTGCTCGGCCGCGCCGACAGCGTCACCGGCATCGCCACCGCCGGCCTTTGGAACGGCCCGCTGGCGCCCAAGCCGTACGTCATGCGCAACGTCTCACGGGCGCTGCTGCCGAGCCTGCCGACCCTGCTGCGGGGCGCCGGCGTGCGCCGGGCCGCGCTGGCGGGGTCGGTCGCGCACCCCGAGCGCGTCCCCTATGAGGCGGCCCTGCGCATCGCCCGGGCGTACGCGAGCGCACCGGGCTTCGTCGCCGCCAGCAACGCCATGCGGGCGGCCCACTTCACCGACGGGGCGCGCGTCGACGTCCCGGTGACGCTCGCGTGGTGTGAGAAGGACCGCCTCATCGCGCGCCCGCGCCGCCTGCCGTTCGCCGCCCGGGAGGTCGTGCTGGAGGGCTGCGGGCACGTCCCGATGTACGACGACCCGGCCGCGGTGGCGGCCGTCGTGGTCGCGGGCAGCAGCGCCGGGGCGGCGGCCGCCACGCCCGTCGCCGAGCACTCCTGAGCGACGCCACCCCGGGGCGGACGAGCTACCGTCCTGCCCATGAGCGAACCGTCCCTCGTCGTCGAGGGCCTCACCAAGCGCTACGGGAACCGCACCGTGGTGGACGCGCTGAGCTTCGAGGTGCACCCGGGCCGCGTCACCGGCTTCGTCGGCCCCAACGGCGCCGGCAAGACGACCTCGCTGCTCATGGTCCTCGGCCTGGCGACGCCGTCGGCCGGCAGCGCCCGCTTCGCCGGCCGGCCCTACCGCGCGCTGCGCGAGCCACTGCGCGCGGTCGGCGCGGTGCTCGAGATCGCCAAGGGCCACCCGGGCCGCAGCGGCCGGGACGAGCTGCGCTGCATGGCCGCGACGCACGCGATCCCCGACGCCCGCGTCGACGAGCTGCTCGAGCTCGTCGGCCTGGCCGACGCGGGCGGCCGCCGCTCCGCCGAGTACTCGCTCGGCATGCGCCAGCGCCTGGCGCTCGCGGGCGCGATGCTCGGCGACCCGCCGATCCTCATCCTCGACGAGCCGCTCAACGGCCTGGACCCGCAGGGCATCCGCTGGCTGCGAGGCTTCATGGCCGACCGCACCGCCGAGGGCCGCGCGATCCTCGTCTCCTCCCACCAGCTGACGGAGCTGCAGCACGTCGCCAGCGACATGGTCGTCATCGACAAGGGCAAGCTCGTCGCCCAGGGCCCGGTGGCCGACCTCGTCGCGGGCTCGGACGCCGGCATGTGGCTGCGGACGCTGGACCCCGACGCGCTGGAGGTCGCGCTGCGCGAGCAGGGCTTCTCCATCATCCGCCAGGAGGCCGATGGCATGCGCGTCGGCGGGGCGAGCGCCGAGCAGGTCGCGCGGATCGCGCTGCAGCACGGCATCGTCGTGACGGAGCTGTACCCCGTCGTCGCCAACCTCGAGCAGGCCTTCTTCGACCTCGTCGGGGGGCAGTCATGACGCGGCTCATCCGGGTGGAGCTGCTGAAGCTCCTGACGACGAAGCGGACGACAGCGATCTTCCTCGCCGTCAGCGCCGGCCTGTGTCTGCTCTTCACGCTCATCCCACTGCTGGCGACGGACACCGTCACGACCGACCGGGACGTCCTGGAGCTCCTGGCCTCCGGGCAGGTCGCCGCGCTCGTCCTGCTCATCCTCGGCGCAGTGAACATGGGCGGCGAGGCGCGCCACGGCACGCAGGTCGCGACCTTCCTCGCCACGCCGGTCCGCTGGCGGGTCGTCGTCGCCAAGGCGGTCGCCCACGGCGTGGCGGGCCTGCTCGCCGGCGCCCTGAACCTCGTCGTCGGGCTGCTCTGCGTCGCGCTCTTCGCCGACGCCCCGTGGCCCGACGGCGGCGACCTGCTGCTGCAGAGCCTCGGCGGCCTGGGCGTCACGGCCCTGCTGGCCGCCTTCGGCGTCGCCATGGGCGCCATCCTGCGCAACCAGGCGGCCGCCGTGGCCGGGACCCTCGTCTTCCTGCTCGTCCTCGAGCCGCTGCTGGCGGCGTTCGTCACGTTCTTCGAGAAGTACGGCCTGTCGGCGAGCACGACGGTGATGTCGACCGCCGGCGGGGACAACGACGTCGCGCAGGGCGTCGGCGCGCTCGTCATGGTCGCCTGGGTCCTCGTCTTCACGGCGATCGCGATCGTCGCGATCGAGAAGCGCGACGTGCGCGGCTAGGCGGTCGTCGTGCGCGCCGCCGCGGCGGCGCGGCTGAGCGCCTCGCGGACGGCGACGAGGGCGGGGCGCCCGGCGCCGGTGCGCCGGGTGAGCGCGTAGACCTCGCGGTGGATCGCGCCCTCGGCCGGGGTCCGGGCGCGGACGGACGGGTCGCCGGCGGTCTGGACGAGGTCGGGCAGCAGCGTGACGACCCCCGCGGTCCGGACGAGCTCCAGCAGGATGAGCAGGTCGTTCGAGCTGTGGCGGACGTCCGGCTCGAAGCCGCCGAGCGTGCGGCACGCGTTGACGACCATCGCCCGGTGGCCGCTGCCCGCCTGGGTGGAGGACCACACGGCGCCCGCCAGCGCGGCGAGCGCCGGCCGCCGGCGCGCCCGGGCCAGCGGATGGTCCGCCGGGAGGATGAGGCGCACCTGCTCGCGCAGCAGCGTCTCGCGCTGCAGGTCGGCGTGCCGCTCGCGCGGCAGGCCCTCGTACTCGTCGCCGATGAGCAGGTCGATCCGCTGGTGGCGCAGCCCCGGCAGGGCCTCCTCGACCTCGGCCTCGACCGTCTCCACCCGCAGGTGGGGGTGGCGGGCCTGCACCGCGGCCACCGCCGGGATGACGAGGTGCAGCATCGCGGTCTGGAAGGCGGCGACGCGGACGGTGCCGGTGACGCTGTCGGCGGCGCGGGCGAGGTCGGCCTCGGCCTCCTCGGCGGCGGCCAGCAGCGTCGACGCATGGGCGGCGAGGACGTGCCCGGCGTCCGTCAGGCGCAGCCCGCGCCCGGCGCGCTGCGTCAGGGCGACGCCGGCCTCGCGCTCGAGGACGGCGAGCTGCTGCGAGACCGCCGACGGGGTGTACCCGAGCGCCTGCGCGGCGGCGGCGACCGTCCCTCGGGCCTCGAGCTCGCGCAGCAGCAGCAGGCGGTGCAGGTCGAGCATGCGGTAGAGACGCTACCGAATCAACCGCACGAATCGGCGCTGGACGTGAACGGTCGTCGTTGACAGGGTGGTCGCCCGATGGGTCTCCTCCTCTGCGTCCTCTCCGCGGCCTGCTTCGCCGCCCTCGGGGTCTTCGGCAAGCTCGCCTACGACGCCGACGTCTCCGTCCTCACGCTCCTGACGGTCCGCTTCGCGATGGCCGCGGCGGGCTTCGGCCTCCTGACGCTCGTCGTCCCGGGCGCCCGGGTGCGGATGGACCGCCGGCTCGTCCTGGTCGCCTTCGGCCTCGGCTCGGTCGGGTACGCCGCCCAGGCCGGCCTCTTCTTCGCCGCGCTCGAGCACGTGGACGTGTCGCTGCTCTCGCTGCTGCTCTACACCTACCCGGCCTTCGTCACCGTCGCGGCCATCCTCCTCGGCCGCGATCGCGTCACCCCGCGGCGGATGGCGGCGCTCACCGCCGCCTCCGCCGGGGTGGCGCTCGTCCTCCTCGGCGCCGGCGGGGGGACGGCGGACGCGATCGGCGTGACGATGGGCGTCGGCGCCGCGCTGACCTACACCGCCTACATCCTCGTCGCGGACTCCGTCATCCAGGACGTGCCGCCGATCGCCTTCAGCGCCGTCATCGCCGCGAGCGCGTTCTGCACCTTCGCCGTCATCTCCCTGGCCAGCGGGGGCGCGGACCTCGGCTTCGAGGCGGCGGGTTGGGGCTGGCTGGCCTGCATCGCCGTCGTCTCGACGATCGTCGCCGTGCTCGCCTTCTTCGCCGGCCTGCGGCGCGTCGGCCCGTCGAACGCGTCGATCATCTCGACGGTCGAGCCACCCCTGACGGTCCTGCTCGCGCTGCTCGTCTTCGGCGAGCGCCTCGGTGCGGTCCAGCTGCTCGGCGGCGCGCTCGTGCTGTCGGCCGTCCTCGTCCTGCAGGCCGGGTCGGCCGACGAGCTCGAACGGGCGCCCGCGCGTCCGCTGGAGGCGTCGCCGCAGCCGGTCCCGGGGTAGGGTCACCGCCATGGGAAACATGGGCGGGAAGGCGTCGATCGAGGTCCCGAGCCCGATCGCCGTCGTGTACGCGCTGCTCGAGGACGTCGCGAGCGCGCCGCAGTGGCAGTCGGGCCTCAACGAGATGAAGGTCCTGGACCGCGACAGCGAGGGGCGCCCGCTGCTGTGCGAGACGTCGACGGACGCGAAGGTCCGCGTCATCCGGACGAAGGTGCGCTTCCGCTACGAGCCGCAGACCCTCGTGGAGTGGGAGCAGGTCAAGGGGGACCTGAAGTCGCTCGTCGGCGCGTGGGAGCTGCGGGACCTCGGCGGCGAGGCCACGCACGTGACCTACCGCCTCGACGGCGACCCGGGCCGCGTCCTGGGCATGCTCGTCCGCGGCCCGGTCGAGGGCCGCATCCGCGAGCTGATGGTCGACGCACGGCCGGGCGAGCTCGCCGCGCGCCTCGGCCACTGACGCCGCCGCGGGGAGCGGGCCGGGACGCCCGCCCGGATCGCGTTCAAGAGTTGCAAGGCAACGCCCGAGAACCGGGGGCAGGCGTGGTTCCCACGCCGACACCGAGCCCCCGGAGGGGATGCCATGACACGGAAGTTCACGCTGATGCTGCTGGCCTTGGCGACGACGGCGCTCGTCGCGACCGGCTGCGGCAGTGACAGCAAGGACGAGAAGTCCACGAGCGACGCCCCCGCGGCGACGCAGACCGACACGGCGGCCGACGACGCGACCGCGACCGACGACCCCGCGGCGACCGACGACGCGGGCACGCAGGCGGCCGCGATCGACGAGGAGTCCCTCCGCGCCTTCATCGACGCGATCAACGAGGACCCGACGATCGTCTGCGACGCCGACAACGCGACCGCCGAGCTGCTCGAGCAGTTCGGCGGCGTGGACGCCTGCAAGGAGGCCGCCGGCGCTGAGGAGCCCGGCAAGGAGTACACGATCGACGACCTGCAGATCGACGGCGCGGACGCGACGGCCACGATCACGGACGACGAGGGCACGACGACGGCGACCTTCGTGCAGGAGGGCGACCAGCTGAAGATCTCCGGCTCGCAGTAGCCGGGCCGGCCGGGCCCGCAGGGAGGCCTGCGGGTCGCTGACAGCTTCTGGCCGCCCTGGGTGCCGGAAGCTGTCAGCCGGTGCCGTCAGCTCGCGGGCGTCATCCACTGCACCAGCTGCAGCACGACCCCGCACGGGTCGGTGACCTGGAAGAAGCGCTCACCCCACGGCTCGGTCTGGATGGGCGTCGTGATCGCCACCCCTGCGGCCTGCAGGCGCGCGTACTCGTCGTCGATCGCGTCGACGACGAAGACGACGAGCAGCCCGTCGGCAGCGTGCCCCCGGAGAGCGTCCGGCTTGAAGGTCGGCAGGTCCGTGCGCAGGAAGATGACGTTGAAGCCGGCGTCCGGCCGTGACAGCGAGACGAAGCCGTCGTCGGCCATGTCCTGCGTGAAGCCGAAGTGCTCCTGCAGGAAGGCGGCCGAGGCGACGGGGTCGGCGACGTTCAGCGAGACGGCGGAGGCGGTGATGCGCAAGGCGGGCTCCTGGGGTGGGGGTGTACCCCGTACACTGTACAACGTAGATGGGTGCGACGATGACGGCATGAGCCAGGAGCGGTCCGGAGCCGGGGATCCGGCGGTGACGCTGGCGCTGCTCTGGGGCGAGCCCCCCGCGTCGGCGTCCGCCCCCCGCAAGGGGCCGCGCCGCCGGCGCGACACCCGCGAGATCGTCGATGCGGCGATCGCGATCGCCGACGCCGACGGGCTGCCCGCACTCACCATGCGCCGCCTGGCCGGCGCCCTGGACGTCGCCCCGATGACGCTCTACACGCACGTCCCCACGAAGGAGGTCCTTCTCGACCTCATGCTCGACGCCGTGTACCTGCGGATGCCCCGTCGGCCGTTCGGGCGGCGCGGCTGGCGGCGGCGCCTCCAGGAGGTCGCCGACGCCAACCGGGCGCTCCTGCGCGAGCATCCGTGGGCGGCCACGCTCGGGGTCACCCGCCCCCCGCTCGGCCCGGGGGTCATGGCGAAGTACGAGCACGAGCTGACGGCGCTGCAGGGGCTCGGCCTCGACGACGTCGAGATGGATGCGGCCCTGACCTTCCTGCTCGGCTTCGTCGCCGCCGCGGTCCGGGCCGAACAGCAGGCCGCCGCCGTCGCCGCGAGCGGGGCCGACGACGCGGCCTGGTGGGCCGCGAATGCGCCGCTCCTGGAGCGGGTGATGGACCCGGCGCGGTACCCGCTGGCCGCGCGGGTGGGGGCGGCGGCCGGAGCGGCCCACGGCTCGGCGGCGGACCCCGACGCGGGGTACGCCTTCGGGCTGGCCCGCGTGCTCGACGGTCTGGGCGTCCTCGT
Organism: uncultured Conexibacter sp.; assembly: GCA_964600395.1. GTDB lineage: Bacteria > Actinomycetota > Thermoleophilia > Solirubrobacterales > Solirubrobacteraceae > Paraconexibacter. The sequence continues at coordinate 2,017 of CAZRLR010000166.1, read as the reverse complement.
CGCCGAGCGCGCGGGCGCGCGTCGCTGAGCGCCCTGCGCGGCGCCGGACCGGCGCCGGGCGCTCGCCTCAGACCCCGGCGGGCCGGTAGGTCCCGAACGACCAGGAGTTGCCGTCCGGGTCACGCACGGTGCAGTGGCGGCCGCCGTAGTCGGCGTCGTGCGGCGGGCGCTCGTCCGTGCCCCCGGCGGCCAGCGCCTGCGCGTGGAAGCGATCGACCTTCGCGGGGTCGTCGAGGACCCAGTAGCCGCCCGAGCCGCGAGGCCCGTGCTCCAGGCCGTCCGGCCGCGGGGTCCCGCACATGAACATCGCGCCGTCGATCGTCAGCTCGCCGTGGTGGACCTCGTCGCCGGCCTCCGGGACGACCAGCACGACCGTCGCGTCGAAGGCCTGCACGTAGAAGTCCAGCGTCGCGCGCGAGCGCAACGGCACGAACGGCATCGCGACCGCGGTCGTGGTGGACGGGGTGGTGTCGGTGGTGCTCATGGGCAGGACGCTACGCGTGGCCTGCTCGCCCGTCTTGAACGAACGTGACCGGCGGTCAGAGCACGAAGCCGGCCTGCGTCCACTCCGCGCGCAGGGCGGTCGGCGGCACGCCGGCGAACGCGCGCAGCTCGCGGGTGAAGTGCGCCTGATCGCTGAAGCCGCAGCCCGCGGCGACGGCGCCGAGCTCGTCGTCGGTGGTCCGCAGGCGCGCGACCGCGCGCTCGAAGCGCAGCAGCCGGCCGAAGGCCTTGGGCGTCATCCCGACGTCCTCGCCGAAGCGCGCGGCCAGGTGCCGGGGGCTGCAGCGCAGCTCGCCGACGAGCGTGCCGACCGGGACCTGCCCGTCGGAGGCCACGAGCCGCCGCCATGCCCACTCGACCTCCGGGGACAGACCCGGGGCCCGGACGAGCCGGCGCAGCAGGAAGGCGTCGAGCACGGCGAAGCGCGCCGCCCACGTCGGGGCGCCCGCGAGCTGCTCGAGCAGGCGCGTGCCGGCCCGGCCGAGCAGGCTGTCGACGTCGACGACGCGCCCGCGCAGGTCCCGGCCGGGGACGCCGAAGAGCGCGCGGGCGCCGAGCGGCGTGAGGTCGAACTGCAGGCAGGCGACCGTCCCCCGGTGCACCGAGAAGGCCGGCGTGTCGATGAGCCCGCCGACGAACGACCGGTGGCGAACGAGCGGGCCGTCCTCGCGATCACCGAGCCACCACTCGCCCTCGAGCGTGAGGATGACCGCCACGCCGCCGAAGGGCAGCTCGCGCCGGCGTACGGGGGCCGCCGCGTGCTCGCGGAAGCCGCAGTACCCCTTGACGTGGCGGCGCAGCGGCGCGGCCGGCGCGGCGAGGACGAGCTCCGTCCCCTCCGGCAGCGCCGCCTGCGCCGTCGCCACGGCGCCTACCCCCGCGTGAGCTTCTTGTACGTCAGGCGGTGCGGCCGGTCGGCCTCGGAGCCCAGGCGCTCGCGGCGGTACTCCTCGTAGGCCTCGAAGTTCCCCTCGAACCACGTGACCTGCGAGTCGCCCTCGAAAGCGAGCACGTGGGTCGCGATGCGGTCCAGGAAGAACCGGTCGTGGGAGATGACCACCGCGCAGCCCGAGAACGAGAGCAGCGCGGACTCCAGGGCGCTGAGCGTCTCGACGTCCAGGTCGTTCGTCGGCTCGTCGAGGAGCAGCAGGTTGCCGCCGCGACGCAGGAGCTTGGCCAGCTGCACGCGGTTGCGCTCACCGCCGGAGAGCTTGCCGACCTTCTTCTGCTGGTCGGACTTCTTGAAGTTGAAGCCCGCGACGTACTGGCGGGAGTTCAGCTCGCGCTTGCCGACGGCGATGAAGTCGTGGCCCTCGGAGATCTCCTCCCAGACGGTCTTGTTCGGGTCCAGCGAGTCGCGTGACTGGTCGACGTAGGCGAGGTCGACGGTGTCGCCGACCTTGATCGTCCCGCCGTCGGGCTGCTCCTCGCCGGTGATCATCTTGAAGAGCGTCGTCTTGCCGGCGCCGTTGGGGCCGATGACGCCGACGATGCCCGCGGGCGGCAGCGTGAA
>CAZRLR010000165.1:0-9240 GCA_964600395.1 uncultured Conexibacter sp. | reverse complement strand
GGCGCCGTCCGCCGGTCGCACCGCCGGTCCGCGGCGCGTCGGCGCGACGAACGTCCCCCGTCCAGGGCGCGGCTCGACGACGCCCTCGGCCGCCAGGCGGGTGATCGCGCGCTGCACGGTGACGGGGGAGACGCGGTGGCGCGCGGTGAGCTCCCGCACCGACGGCAGCCGCGCACCGGGGCCGAGCGCCGCCGCCGCGGCACGGACGTCGGCGATAACGCGAGCCTCGGTGTTATCCTCATTCATGAGCACAGCAGATAACGCTATCGTCCCCGCATCGGTAACGCGAACGGGCGCCGCCGTGCACGTCATGCCGGCGGCCGGCGGCATCCTGCTCGGGGCCCTCGGCGTCCTGGGCTTCTCCTTCTCGCTCCCGGCGACGAAGCTCGCGATCGCCGGCCTGGATCCGTGGTTCGTCGCCTTCGGCCGCGCGGGCGTCGCCGGCCTGCTGGCTCTCGTCGTCCTCCGGGCGGGCCGGGCGCCCCGGCCGACGGGCGCGCAGTGGCGCTCGCTGGCCATCGTCGCCTTCGGGGTCGTCGTCGGCTTCCCGCTGTGCACCTCCCTGGCGCTGCAGCACCGGCCGGCGGGGCAGAGCGCCGTCGTCATCGCGGTCCTCCCGGCGGCCACCGCCGTCATGGCGGTCCTGCGGGCGGACGAGCGGCCCGGGCGCGCGTTCTGGGCGGCGTCCACGGCGGGCCTCCTCACGGCCCTGGCCTTCGCCGCCACCCGCGGCGCGGGCGCCGGCCTGGCGCCCGCCGACGGGCTGCTGCTCCTGGCGGTCCTCGTCTGCGCGCTCGGCTACGCCGAGGGCGGCAAGCTCTCGCGTGAGCTCGGCGGCGCGCGGACGATCTGCTGGGCGCTCGTCCTGAGCCTCCCGCTCACCGGGGCGGTGACGGCGCTCAGCCTGGCGGCGGGCGGCGCCGGCGGCGCGGGCGCCACGGCGTGGCTCGGCTTCGCCTACGTCTCGGTCGTCTCGATGTTCCTCGGCTTCTTCGCCTGGTACGCCGGCCTGGCCCGCGGCGGCGTCGCCCGCATCGGCCAGGTGCAGCTCGCCCAGCCGCTGCTGACGATGGGCTGGGCGGCCCTCGTGCTGGGGGAGGGCGTCGGGCCGCGGGAGCTCGGCGCGGCCGCGCTCGTCCTGGCCTGCGTCGTGGCCACCCAGCGCGCGCGCTGAGCGGCGGCCCGGGTTAGGGTCTGCGCCATGCCCGTGAGCACCAGCGCCGTCGGCAAGAGCTACCCGCCGACGGTCTACGCCGTCGGCCGGGAGAAGATCCGCGAGTACGCGCTGGCGGTGGGCGAGACCGACCCGCACCACCTGGACGTCGCGACCGCCCGCGGCACCGGGTACGCCGACGTCGTCGCGCCGCCGATGTTCACCGTCGTCTACTGCGCCGCGGCGCTCGCGCCCGCGCTCTTCGACCCGGAGGTCGGCATGAACTTCGCCCAGATGGTCCACGGCTCGCAGGAGTTCCGCTGGGGCCCGCTCGTCGTGGCGGGGGACGAGGTGACGACGTCCGTGACGGTCAAGGACATCTCCGAGTCCGCAGGCAAGGGCTTCTACGTCTTCGAGTCTGTGTCCACCAACCAGGCCGGCGACACCGTCTGCGTCGGCACCTGGACGAACATCGTGCGAGGCGTCTGAGATGGCCGACCTGACCCCCGGTGCCGCGATCCCCGAGCTGACGGTCACGCCGGATCGCTTCCTCACCGTCCGCTACGCGGGTGCCTCGGGCGACTTCAACCCGATCCACATCGACGAGGACTTCGCCAAGCAGGTCGGCCTGCCGGGCCGCATCCTGCACGGGCTGTGGACGATGGCGCAGGTCGCGCGCGCCCAGACGGAGGCCGCCGGCGGCGCCCACACGCTCAAGGCGCTCTCGGTCCAGTTCCGCGGCATGGGGGTCCCGGAGGCGGAGGTGACCGTCACCGGCACCGTCCGCGAGGTGCAGGGCAACGTCGCGATCGTCGACACCGTCGCCACGCAGAACGGGACGCAGATCATCCGCAACGCGGTGGCCGAGCTCCAGCTGCCCTGACCGGCCCGGCGGCCGCCGCCGGGCCTACACTGGGCGGTCCGTGCAGCTGACCCCCCGCCAAGAGCTCATCCTGCGCAAGGTCGTCGACGCCTACGCGGCGACGGGCGCCCCCGTGGGCTCCAAGGCGCTGGCCGCCGACCCGGACCTGGACTGCGGCCCGAGCACGATCCGCAACGAGCTCTCGCTGCTGGAGGAGAGCGGCCTGCTCGCGCACCCGCACACGTCCGCCGGGCGCGTCCCGACCGACGCCGGGCACCGCTACCACGTCGACCGCCTGCTCCACGGCCCCGACCGCCTGCCGGTCCGCAGCACGGGCATGGACATGCAGCTCATGCGCCGCGAGGTCGACGAGGCGATGCGCGTCACGACCGAGACGCTGTCGCAGATGACGAACCTCATGGCGCTGGTGTCCGCACCGCCGATCGACACTGCGACGATCCGCCACGTCGAGGTGCTCGCGCTGCAGCCGCAGGTGCTGATGGTCGTCGTCATCACCTCCACCGGCGGGGTGACCAAGCGTGTCTTCACCTTCGACCATCCGGTCGACCCGGGGCTCGTCGCCTGGGCGGGGGACGAGCTCAACGGCCGCCTCGCGGGTGTCGGCCTCGGCGCGCGCACGCTGCGCAGCCGGCTGTCGGACGCGCACATGGGTGCGCGCGAGCGCGCCTTCCTCGAGGCGCTGGCCCCGGCGTTCACCGACCTCGTCGCGACGGCGGAGGACTCGCTGTACGTCGACGGCGCCGCCCGCCTGCTCGCCGAGCACCGCCTGCAGGACCTGGACCAGATCGAGGAGATCATGGCGATGCTCGAGCGGCGCGTGTCGCTGCTCGGCGTCCTGCGCAGCGCGCTGGGCGAGCGGGACGTCCTCGTGCGCATCGGCTCGGAGAACACCGAGGAGGCGCCGGCCCTGCGGTCCCTCGCGCTTGTCGCCGCGGGCTACGGCCTCCCGGCGCGCAAGCTGGGTACCGTGTCCGTCATCGGACCGGTCCGCATGGACTACGCCGTCGTGATCGGGTCCGTGCGCGAGGCCGCCCTGCAGCTGTCGCGCTTCATCGAAGACATCTACGAGACCGCCTAGGCAGGCCTTCACCCACGCATGAGCTCCACCGTCCCCCGCGACCCCTACGAGGTCCTCGGCGTCACCCGTGACGCCGACGAGTCGACGATCAAGAAGGCCTTCCGCAAGCTCGCCCGCGAGCTGCACCCGGACGTCAACTCGCACGACCCGCAGGCGGAGGAGAAGTTCAAGGAGGCCGCCGAGGCCTACGAGATCCTCAACGACGCCGAGCGCCGCGCGACGTACGACCGCTACGGACACGACGGGCTGCGCCAGGGCGGGATGGGGCCGAACTTCGACGGCTTCGGCTCGATCACCGACCTCTTCGACGCGTTCTTCGGCGGCCAGGGCGGCGGCCGTGGTGGGCCGGCGCAGGGCGACGACGTCGGCATCCAGGTCGACATCACGCTGACCCAGGCCGCCCACGGGGCGAGCGTCCCGCTCTCCTTCGAGGCGATCGAGCCGTGCGGCAAGTGCCACGGCAACGGCGCCGAGCCCGGCACGCCGATCGTCACCTGCGAGCGCTGCGGCGGCGCGGGGCGCCTGCAGGGCGTCAGCCGCACGCCCTTCGGCCAGGTCGTCCGCACCGTCGCGTGCGACGTCTGCGGTGGGGACGGCAAGGTCGCGCAGACCCCGTGCGACCAGTGCGACGGGCGCGGCCGCGAGGTCCGGCGCCGGACGCTCGACGTCGACATCCCGGCCGGCATCGCCGACGGGCAGCGCATCCGGCTGTCCGGTCGCGGGCACGCCGGCGAGGCGGGCGGCCCGCCCGGCGACCTCTACGTCCTCGTGCGCGTGGCCGCCGACGAGCGCTTCCTCCGCGACGGGGACGACCTCGTCACGGTCCTCGACGTTCCGGCGCCGCTGGCCGCGCTGGGGACGACGCTTCCTGCCCCGACGATCGACGGCGAGGTCGACGTCGAGATCCCCGCCGGCACCCAGCCGGGGGAGACGATCACGATCCGCGGTCAGGGCATGCCGGGGCTGCGCCGCGCGGGCCGCAGCGGCAACCTGCGCGTTGTCGTGAACGTCGTCATCCCGCGGAAGCTGTCCAAGGACCAGCGCCGGATGCTCGAGGAGTTCGCCAAGACCGTCACGCCGGAGAACCTGCGCACGGACGACGGCATGGTCTCCAAGCTCAAGCGCCTCTTCCACGCCTCGTGAGGCACGCATGATCCGGCTCGCGGTCCGCGTCCGGCGCGAGGACGCGGAGCTCGCGCTGGCGGAGCTCCTGCAGCTCGCGCCGTCCGGGGTGGAGGAGGTCGACCTCGGCGACCGGGTCGAGTACGCGATCTACGGCGCGCCGGGCGAGCTGCCCGAGCTGCCGGACCTCGAGGCGGCGGCGGGGGACGCGCTCGTCGAGGTCACCACGACGCACGTCGAGGACGACTGGGCCGAGCGCTGGAAGAGCTTCCACCAGCCGATCGAGGTCGGCGGGCGCCTGCTCGTCCGCGCCCCGTGGCACGCGGCGCCGGATCCCGGCTCCGCGCTCGTCGATCTCGTCATCGACCCCGGGCAGGCCTTCGGGACCGGCGCGCACCACACGACGCGCCTCTGCCTGGAGCTCCTGCTCGAGCTCGACCACGACGGCGACCGGTCCGTGATGGACGTCGGCTGCGGCTCCGGCGTCCTGGCGATCGCCGCGGCGAAGCTCGGCTTCGGGCCGGTGGCCGGGGTCGACCACGAGCGCGAGTCCGTCGCCGCCACGATCGAGAACGCCGCCGTCAACGGCGTGACCGTGAGCGCCGCGCGACACGACCTGCTGCACGACGGGCCGGCCCCGGGCGCGCCCGTCGTCCTGGCCAACCTCCTGCGCCCGCTCCTGCTGCGCGTCGCCGCCGACGGGTTCACCGGGGCGCCGCCGGACGTCCTGATCGCGTCCGGGCTGCTGGTCCACGAGGCCGACGAGGTGGCCGCGGCCTTCGCGCAGCACCTCGGCGTGCGCGAGGCCGATCGCCGCCACAGCGGCGACTGGGCCGCGCTGCTCCTCGTCCGCTGATCCCCGCTCCTGCCGCGGCCGGTGTGAGATGAACGTGCGTCCTGGCCCCGCAGCAGGGGGCACGACGTACGTTCGGGGTTCCGGCCGGGGCGGGGTGGGGTGGTGAGCGAGCGTCCTGACCGCAGCAGGGGGCACGACGTACGTTCGGCGGTTCTCGATGGCGATCAGGTCAGCGGCTCGCGGGCGCTCCGCGGCGCCTCGACGATCCGCGCGACCAGTCGTCTCGCCGCCGCCGCCGGCTCGTCCTTGCCGTCCGGCGCGAGGTCCGTCCTGACCCAGCCCGGGTCGAAGCCGAAGACGCTGACGCCCTTCCCGCCGACCTCCTGGCGCAGCGTCTGCGTGAACGACCACAGCGCCGCCTTGGACGCCGCGTACGGCGCCATCCCGCGCCGGCCCCCGCTGACCGCCGGCGCCACGAGGTTCACGACCACGCCCTCGCCGCGCTCGGCCATCCCCGGCGTGAGCGCGCCCGCCAGCACGATGGGGGACAGGACGTTGACCTGGAAGGACGCGTCCAGCGCCTCCAGGTCGGTCGCCGCCACCGGGGCGTCCAGGCGGACCGCGGCGTTGTTGACGAGGACGTCCACCCGCCCGTGCTCCTCGAGCACCCGTGCGGCCAGGTCGGCGGCCTCCGCCGGGTCGCCCAGGTCGGCGTCCGCCCGGCCCACCGCGACGACCGTCGCGCCCGCCTCGCGCAGCGCCGCCGCCGTCGCCGCGCCGATCCCGCGCGTGCCGCCGGTCACCAGACAGACCTTGCCGTTGAGCTCCATGCGTCCGCTACGGGCCGACCGTCCCACCGGATCGTCGCCCGAGGTAGGCTTGACACCATGTCGAACCGCACCGACGTATCCATCCCGTCCGCCGGCGAGACCCTCGCCGCCTGGCTCTACCGGCCCGAAGGCGCCGGCGGGGACGTCCCGTGCGTCGTCATGGCGCACGGCTTCAGCGCCACGCGCCAGGAGGGTCTGGCCCCGTACGCCGAGGCGTTCGCCGACGCCGGCCTGGCCGCGCTCGTCTTCGACTACCGCTACTTCGGTGACTCCACGGGCGAGCCGCGCCAGCTCCTGGACATCGGGGCCCAGCGCGCGGACTACCGTGCCGCCGTCGACTTCGCCCGCAGCGTCGACGGGATCGATCCGGCGAAGATCGCGCTCTGGGGCTCGTCGTTCTCCGGCGGCCACGTCATGGCGCTCGCCCAGCAGGACCCGCGCATCGCCGCCGTCGTCGCGCAGGCGCCGTTCACCGACGGGCTGTCGATCGTCAAGAGCGCGCCGAAGGGCAACCTGCTGCGCGCGACCGCCGACGCGCTGCGCGACCAGGCCGGCGCGCTCCTCGGCCGCCCGCCCGTCCTCATCACCGCCGCCGGCGACCCGGGGACGTACGCCGTGATGACCGCGCCCGAAGCGCTGCCGGGCTTCACCTCGATCGTCGCCCCGGCGTCCAAGTGGCGCAACGAGGTCGCCGCCCGCGTGATGCTCCACGTCGGCACGCAGAACCCCGCCGGCGGGGTGGGCAAGCTGCAGATGCCGCTGCTCATCTGCGCCTGCGACAAGGACGAGACGACGCCGCCGGCCAACGCGATCAAGGCCGCCGAGCGCGCCCCGCGCGGCGAGCTCAAGCGCTACTCCTACGGCCACTTCGACATCTACACCGACCCGCAGGCGCGCAAGGACCAGGTCGAGTTCCTCTCCCGCCACCTGCTCGACGCGCCCGTCCGGGCGGCCGCCACGACTTTGTAACACGTTTGTGCGGTTGGTCTCTTCGCCTTCTGGGGAGGAGACTGACCGTATGCCCTGGCACATCGTCATCGCCGGAGGGGGCTTCGGCGGCTTCCACGCGGCCCGCACCCTCGAGAAGCGCCTCGCGCCGCAGTCGGCCCGGGTGACCCTCGTCACCGACAGCAACTTCATGCTGTACACGCCGCTGCTGCCCGGCGCCGCCGCCGGGACGCTCGAGCCGCGGCACGTCGTCGTGCCGCTGCGCGAGGAGCTGCACCGGACGGATCTGCGCCTGGGGCGGGTCGTCGGCGCCGACCCCGCGCGCAACGTCCTGCAGGTCCGCTCGCCGGAGGACGGCCGGGTCGAGGAGCTCACCTACGACCAGCTCGTCGTCGCGCTCGGATCCGTCTCCCGCACGCTGCCCGTCCCCGGCCTCGCCGAGCACGGTGTCGGCTTCAAGTCGCTGGCGGACGCCATCTCGCTGCGCAACCGGCTGCTGCGCACCCTGGAGATCGCCGAGCGGATGGAGGACGCCGCCGAGCGCGAGCAGTGGCTGACGTACGTCTTCGTCGGCGCGGGCTACGCCGGGCTGGAGGGGCTGGCCGAGCTGCAGGACTTCGCCGCCGACGTCCTGGACCTGTACCCGCGCTGTCGCATCAGCGGGATTCGCTTCATCCTCGTCGAGGCGCAGGACCGGGTCATGCCCGAGATCCCCGCGCCGCTGGCGGAGTTCTCGATGCGCGAGCTGCGCTCCCGCGGGATCGAGATCCGCACGCAGACGACGCTGGACGCCGTGACCGAGTCGACCGCGACGCTCTCGGGCGGGGACGTCATCCCGACCCGGACGGTCGTGTGGACCGCCGGCGTGCGCCCGCAGCCGGCCGTCGCGCACCTCGGCCTCCCGCTGGACCGCAGCGGTCGCATCGAGGTCGCGCGGACGATGCTCGTCAAGGGCACGACGAACGTCTGGGCGATCGGCGACGCCGCGGCGACCCCGGACCCGGCCCGCGGCCTGAAGGTCGCCACGCCGCCCACCGCGCAGCACGCGATCCGCCAGGGTCGCCTCGTCGCCAAGAACGTCGCGGCGACGATCGGCACCGGCACGGTGCGCCCGTTCCGCTTCAAGACGAAGGGCGTCTTCGTCGACATGGGCCGCAGCCAGGCCGTCGCCTCGACGATGGGGCTGCGCTGGCGCGGCGCTCCGGCCTGGTGGCTCGCGCGGACGTACCACCTGGCGATGATGCCGGGCGTCAAGCGCAAGGCGCGGCTGCTCATCGACTGGAACGTCGGGCTCGTCTTCGGGCGTGACGCGTCCGAGCTCGGGCAGCTCGGGCACCCCGAGGCCCTCGGGTCGCCGGACGCGACCCCGACCGCACCCTCGACCGGGCCGGTCGTCGGCCGGGACGGGGAGGACGGCGGCGCGCCGAACGGGTCCGTCCGGCCCGTCGCTATCGTCCCTGGGGAATGACGCTGACGGACACCGTGAAGGGCGATCTGATCGCCGCCATGAAGGCGGGGGAGAAGGATCGCGTCGGTGCGCTGCGCCTCGTCCTCTCGGAGCTGCAGAAGGCGACGAAGGAGGGGGCCGACGACGAGCAGGCGGTGCTGCGCCGCGAGCGCAAGCGCCGGGTCGAGGCCGCCACCGCCTTCCGCGCCAACGGCCGGGACGAGCTGGCCGCCGCCGAGGAGGCGGAGGCGCAGATCATCGAGCAGTACCTGCCCGCCGAGCTGCCCGACGACGAGCTGCGCGCCATCGTGCAGGCCGCCGTCGCGCAGGTCGGGGCGTCGTCACCGAAGGACATGGGGGCCGTCATGAAGGCCGCCATGGTGCAGGTCGCCGGACGCGCCGACGGCAAGCGCGTCTCGGCCCTCGTCAACGAATCCCTGAGGAGCTGATCCGAACACCCGTGCGCCGCCAGATCGAGGTCACCAACGACGTCGCCGCCGCCCTCACGGGCTCCGGCGACCAGACCCTCAAGGCCCTGGAGTCGCAGGTGGGCTGCTCGCTGTTCGTCCGTGGCAACCTCGTGACGCTCGACGGCGACGCCGAATCCGTCGCGGCCGCGTCGATCGTCGTGCGCGAGCTCGCCACCCTCGTGCAGCAGGGTCACGCGGTGGACGCGGACATGATCCGCACGGTCACGGGCGCCCTCGCGCAGCACACGCCGCCGGCCCAGGTGCTCGACGACGTCGTCTGGCGCCACCGCGCGACGAAGGTCGTCCCCAAGAGCGTGCAGCAGAAGCGCTACGTCGACTCGATCCGCAAGAACACGATCACCTTCGGCGTCGGCCCGGCCGGCACGGGCAAGACCTTCCTGGCCGTCGCCGCGGCCGCCGCGGCGCTCAACCGCAAGGAGGTCAGCCGCATCATCCTGACCCGCCCGGCCGTCGAGGCGGGCGAGCGCCTGGGCTTCCTGCCCGGCGACCTGA
>CAZRLR010000164.1:0-9263 GCA_964600395.1 uncultured Conexibacter sp. | reverse complement strand
AGCCACGCCCAGACGATGGGCATCCCGGTGTGGGAGGCCGCCGAGGACCCGTACGCCGTCCCGGGCCTGGGGACGGCGGCGTGCAAGGCGCTGAGCCGCTTCATGGACACGATGAACACCCTGCGCACCCGGATGGAGGACGGCATCCCGGTCGGGGACCTGCTCGAGGCGGTGCTGCACGAGTCCGGCTACCTCGACGCGCTGGAGGCCGAGCGGACGATCGAGGCGCAGGGCCGCATCGAGAACCTGCAGGAGCTCGTCGAGGTCGCGCGCGAGTTCGACCACGCGACCGCGGAGGACCCCGAGCTCGAGGACACCGTCGACGTCTTCCTGCAGCAGATCTCGCTCGTCGCCGACGCCGACACCCGCCAGGACGACAACGGCATGGTGACGCTCATGACGCTCCACAACGCCAAGGGCCTGGAGTACCCGATCGTCTACCTCATCGGCTGCGAGGAGGGCGTCTTCCCGCACTCGCGCTCGATCGACGAGGGGACGCTCGAGGAGGAGCGCCGGCTCATGTACGTCGGCATCACGCGGGCGATGCGGTCGCTGACGCTGACGCACGCCCGCCGGCGCGCGGTCTTCGGCGGAGCGCCGAGCTTCGGCCTGCCGAGCCGCTTCCTGGCCGAGCTGCCGACCGACCTCGTCGACCGGCAGGGGACGGCCTCGACATGGGGCTCGGCGAGCGTCGCCGGCGGCGCTCCGCGCCCGCGCGCGATGACGTCGTGGTCCAGCGGCGGTGGCTCCTGGGGCTCCTCCGGATCGTCCGGCGCCGACGACGCGGGCGGCGGCGGGACGCCGTCCTTCCGCATGGGGGACGACGTCGTGCACGCCGCCTTCGGCGAGGGCGTCGTGACGGGGGTGGAGGGCGGTGGCGTCGTCGTCATCCGCTTCGCCGCCGACGGCTCCGAGCGCAAGCTCATGGCCGACTACGCGCCGATCACCAAGCGCTGAGGTCCACTAGCCTGCAGGACCGCATGAGCGCCACGATCATCGACGGCAAGGCCGTCGCCGCCAAGGTCCGCCAGCAGGTCGCGCAGGACGTCGCCGCCTTCGTCGCGCAGACGGGCCGGACCCCGGGGCTGGCGACCGTGCTCGTGGGGGAGGACCCGGCCAGCGCCGTCTACGTCGGCGGCAAGCAGAAGGCGTGCAAGGAGGTCGGCATCCAGGGCTTCGACCACCGCCTGCCGGCCGACGCCTCGCGCGAGACCGTCCTCGCGCTCATCGACGAGCTGAACGCCGACGAGCGCGTCAGCGGGATCCTCTGCCAGCTCCCGGTTCCCGCGCCGCTGGACGGCGTGGAGATCACGAACCGCATCGACGCCCGCAAGGACGTCGACGGGCTGACGATCGCCAGCGCCGGGCGCCTCGCGCTGGGCATGCCGGGGCTCGTGCCGTGCACGCCCGCCGGGGTCATGCTGCTGCTGCAGGAGGCCGGGGTCGACCCCCAGGGCAAGGAGGCCGTCGTCATCGGCCGCTCCAACCTCTTCGGCAAGCCGATGGCGCAGCTGCTGCTCGCCGCGAACGCGACGGTGACGATCTGCCACTCGCGCACCCACGACCTCGCCGAGGTCAGCCGCCGCGCGGACATCCTCATCGCGGCCGTCGGCGTCGCGCATCTCGTCCAGGGGGACTGGGTCAAGCCCGGCGCCACGGTCATCGACGTCGGCATGAACCGGCTGGAGAGCGGCTTGACCGGCGACGTCGACTTCGCGGCCGCGGCCGAGGCCGCCGCCGCCATCACGCCCGTCCCCGGCGGCGTGGGCCCGATGACGATCGCCTGTCTGCTGCGCAACACGCTCACCGCCGCGGGGCTGGTCGCGTGAACCTCGCGCGCCTGCGGCTCGGCGAGCGGGTGACGGCCGTCGCGGCCATCGCGCTGCTCGTCGTCCTCTTCCTCGACTGGGCGCGGCCGGAGACCTCCGTGCTGCGCGACCCGGGGGCGGAGCTGCCCCCGACGCTGGACGCCGAGGCCAACCGTGCCGTCGGCGCGTTCGTCGACCGTCTGGCGCAGTCGGGCTTCCACACGCTCGGGTGGTTCCTCGTCGCGATGCTCCTCGTCCTCGTGGCGGGCGCGCTGACCCTCGTCGTGGTGACGGTCACCGAGCGCGAGACACCCGTGCTCGCGGTCGTCGCCGCCGTCGGGACGACGTTCTGGGCGCTCGTCGTCTTCGTCACGCTCGGCGTCCGCCTGACCCTCGGCCAGCCCGATCTGGGGCTGTCGCTGCCCGACGACCGGGTCGACATCCTCGGGCCGTCCTGGCTCGGGCTCCTCTGCGTCGCCGCGATCGGCGCCGGCGGCTGGCTGACCCTGCGCGACGACCGCCTCGACAGCCCGCTGAGCGTGCCGCCGGAGGTCCCGGTCCGGCCGGTCCCGCCGGCCACCGCCTGACCGCGGCCAGGCCCGGACCGGGGCTAGACTGCCCGGCTGATGATCGACCGCACGCAGGTCCTCCACGTCGCCCGGCTGGCCCGGCTCCAGCTCACGGACGAGGAGGTGGAGCGGATGAGCACCGAGCTCTCGAGCATCCTCGGCCACATCGAGACGATCGCCGAGCTCGACCTCGACGGCGTCCCGCCGACCGCCCACGTCGTCGAGGGTGCCGGCGCTCTGCGCGCCGACGAGCCGCGGCCGTCGCTGGACCGCGACGTCGTGTTCGCGCAGGCCCCCGACATCGCCGACGACGGCTTCCGCGTCCCGAGCCCGCAGGCCTGACGATGACCGCGCTGACCGACCTGACCGCGAAGGCCGCGGGCGACGCGATCGCCGCCGGCGACCTGGACGCCACCGAGCTCTTCTCCGCCTACCGCGAGGCCGCGGCCGGCGACACCCTCAACGCCTTCACCTGGGTCGCCGATGCGGCGCCGGACCTCTCAGACGCGGCGCAGCGCCCGCTGCGCGGCGTCCCGCTGGCCGTGAAGGACCTCTTCTGCACCGAGGGCGTCCCGTCGCAGGCGGGCTCGAAGATCCTCGAGGGCTACCGCCCGCCGTACGACGCCACGGTCGTGGCGCAGCTCGCGCAGGCGGGCACGAGCCTCCTGGGCAAGACGAACCAGGACGAGTTCGCGATGGGCTCCTCGAACGAGAACTCCGCCTACGGCCCGGTGAAGAACCCCTGGGACCACGCGCGCGTGCCCGGCGGCTCCTCGGGCGGCAGCGCCGCGGCCGTCGCCGCGGGCCTCGCGCCCTGGGCGCTGGGGACCGACACCGGCGGCTCGATCCGCCAGCCCGCGGCGCTCTGCGGGATCGTCGGCCTCAAGCCGACCTACGGCTCCGTCAGCCGCTACGGGATGATCGCCTTCGCCTCGTCCCTGGACCAGGCCGGCCCGTTCGCCCGCGACGTGACCGACGTCGCGCTGCTCTACGCCCACATGCACGGCCGCGACCCGCGCGACGCGACGTCCGTCGGGCACCCCGACGCCATCGCCCTGCCGACGGCCGAGCGCCTGGACGGCCTGCGTCTCGGCGTCCCGGACGACCTGACCGGCGAGGGCGTCGAGCCCGGGGTCTGGGCGGCGTTCGAGGCGGCGCTCGAGACGGCGAAGGGCCTGGGCGCGACGGTCGAGCGCGTGGCGCTGCCGCACGCCGCCTACGGGCTGAACGCGTACTACGTCATCGCGCCCGCCGAGGCGTCCTCGAACCTCGCCCGCTTCGACGGCGTCCGCTACGGCGCCCGCGCGGAGGCCGACGACCTGCTGACGATGTACACCAAGACCCGCCACGACTTCATGGGCACCGAGGTCAAGCGCCGCATCCTCATCGGGACCTACGCGCTGTCCTCCGGGTTCTACGACGCCTACTACGCCAGCGCGCAGAAGGTCCGCACCCTGATCTCGCGCGACTTCGCCGCGGCCTTCGCCGGCGTCGACCTCATCGTCACGCCCACGAGCCCCGGGGTCGCCTTCCCCCTCGGCGCCAAGACCGACGACCCGCTGTCCATGTACCTCAACGACATCTTCACCATCCCGATCTCGCTGGCGGGCATCCCGGCGCTGTCGTTGCCGTGCGGCCTGAGCGAGGGCCTGCCCGTCGGCCTGCAGCTCGCCGGCCCCGCCTTCAGCGAGAACCGCATCCTCGACGCCGCGCACGCGCTCGAGCGCGCCTTCGGCTTCGACAGCACCCCGTCGCGCATCGGCCAGGGGGCGTCGGCATGAGCGCCTCCGAGCGGTACGAGACCGTCATCGGGCTGGAGATCCACGTCCAGCTCAAGACGCGGACGAAGATGTTCTGCGGCTGCGAGCTGACCTTCGGGGAACCGCCGAACACGCGCGTCTGCCCGGTCTGCCTCGCCCTCCCCGGCGCGCTGCCGGTCGGCAACGCCGAGGCGATCCACCTGGGGATCATGATCGGGCACGCCCTGGGCTGCGAGATCGCCCCGCGGATGAAGTTCGACCGCAAGCAGTACTTCTATCCCGACAGCCCGAAGGCCTACCAGATCAGCCAGTTCGACGAACCGCTCTGCGCGGGCGGCGAGATCGGCGGCGTCCGGATCAACCGGGTGCACCTGGAGGAGGACGCGGCGAAGACGATCCACGCCGGCGCGTCCGGCCGCATCCACAACTCCGAGGCGTCCGTCGTGGACTTCAACCGCGGCGGCACCCCGCTGGCGGAGATCGTCACGGAGCCCGACATCCGCTCGGCCGAGCAGGCCGGCGAGTTCCTGCGCCTGCTGCGCACGACGCTGCGCGTCCTCGGCGTCAGCGACGTGAACATGGAGGAGGGGTCGCTGCGCTGCGACGCGAACATCTCCATCCGCCCGGTCGGCCAGACCGAGCTCGGGACGAAGACCGAGCTGAAGAACATGAACTCCTTCCGCTTCATCGAGCGCGGCATCCGCGCCGAGGTCGCGCGGCAGGCGGCGCTGCTGGACGCCGGCGAGCGCGTCGTCCAGGAGACGCTGCACTTCGACCCGCGGACCGAGCGCCTGACGTCGATGCGCTCCAAGGAGGAGGCGCAGGACTACCGCTACTTCCCCGAGCCCGACCTCGTGCCGGTCCCGGTCGACGACGCGATGCTCGAGCGTGCGCGTGCCGCGCTGCCCGAGCTGCCCGCCGCCCGGCAGGCCCGCTTCGAGGCCGAGCTGGGGCTGCACCCGGACACCGCGAAGCTCCTGTCGTGGCGCGCCGAGCTCGGCGACTGGTTCGAGACCGCGCTCGCCGCGTCGCCGGACGGTGCCGGCGCCGCCGCCGCGGGCCCGCTGGCGAACTGGACGACGAACGAGCTGCTGACCCGCATCGGCGGCGACACGGACCCGGCGACGTCGCACGTCACGCCCGCCGCGATGGCGCAGCTCGTGGCGATGGTCACCGCGAAGGCCGTGACCGCCGGTGCCGGCAAGGAGGTCCTCGACGTCCTCGTCGCCGAGGGCGGGGATCCGGCCGCGATCGTCGAGGCCCGAGGCCTCGGGGCCGTCGGCGGCGAGGACGCCCTGGCCCCCGTCGTCGAGGCGGCGCTGGCCGCCAACCCCGACATCGCCGAGCGCCTGCGCGGCGGTGACATGAAGCCGATGGGCGTCATCATCGGCCACGTCATGCGCGAGACGAAGGGCCGCGCCGACGGCGGCGAGGTCACCCGGCTGGTCCGCGCCCAGCTCGGGCTCTGACGGCAGGTCGCCCTCGCGGTGACCGGCACCCGGCACCCCGACGCAGAGGTCGCGATCGACGAGCCGCTCGTCCGGGCGCTGCTCGCCGGCCAGCACCCGGACCTGGCGTCGCTGCCCCTGCGGCGCGCCGGCGTCGGCTGGGACAACG
This sequence comes from uncultured Conexibacter sp., assembly GCA_964600395.1. Classification (GTDB taxonomy): domain Bacteria; phylum Actinomycetota; class Thermoleophilia; order Solirubrobacterales; family Solirubrobacteraceae; genus Paraconexibacter. The sequence continues at coordinate 3,509 of CAZRLR010000164.1, read as the reverse complement.
AGACCTGGCGTCTGGGGGACGAGCTCGCCGTCCGGCTGCCCCGTCGCGCCCTCGGCGCGCAGCTCATCGCCGTCGAGCAGACGTGGCTGCCACGGCTGGCGCCGGCGCTCCCGGTCGCGGTCCCGGCGCCGGTGCGCACCGGCGGCCCCGCCGCGGGCTACCCCTATCCCTGGTCGATCGTGCCGTGGTTCGCGGGGGCCACCGCGGAGCTCGGCCCGGTCGGGCCGGAGGTCGCCCGCGGCCTCGGCGAGCTCCTGCGCGCGCTGCACAAGCCGGCGCCCGACGACGCCCCGCACAACCCGCACCGCTCGATCGCGCTCGCGCAGCGGCCCTTGCCCTCGCTGGAGGCCGCCTGCGGCGGTCCGCCGCCCCGGGCGCTGCAGCGGACCTGGGAGCGTGGCGTCGGCGCGCCGATGCCGGACCGGCGGTGGTGGATCCACGGCGACCTGCACGCGCGCAACATCGTCGTGAACGGTGGAGCGCTGCAGGCGGTCATCGACTGGGGGGACCTGGCGGGCGGCGACCCGGCGGTCGACCTCAGCGCGCTGTGGACCGTCCTGGAGCCCGGCGAGCATACGGCCTTCTGCGCCGCGTACGGGCCGGTGGACGGCGACCTGCTGCTGCGCGCCCGGGGCTGGGCGCTGCTCTTCGGCGCGCTCTTCGCGACGATGGACGACGAGCCGGGGATGCAGGCGCTCGGGCGCCGGACGCTGGCGCGCCTGACGGGGTGAGCGCGCGCCGCCGGCCGCAGGGACCTGTCCGCGGGCGAGCGCCGCTGCGCCCGGGGGCTTGCACGGCACCCGGGTCGGCGTACCATCGACCCATGTCGCGACTCATCCGCATGGACCAGACCGGGCACACCGAGCTTGCCGAGTGGACGGCCGACGACCCGGCGAGCGTCGAGGCCGCCGTCACCGCCTTCCGCGCCGAGATCGACCGCGGCTACTTCGCGATCGTCACGCAGGGCGAAGGCCACGCCGAGCAGGTCCACGACCTGCCCATCGACGCGGGCCTCGTCATCATGCGCCGGCCGATCGCCGGCGGCTGACGGGTCGCCCCGTCCGTCCCGTCCCGCTCGCGTGACCGACCTCGCGTCCACGACGGTCGCCGAGCCCTCGGGCGCGCTGCCCGAGCTGGCGTCGGTGCACTGGCGCCCGCGCGTGGACGACGGCCGCCTGCGTCGCGCCGGCCGGGCGTGGACGGCGACGACGATCGCGCACGTCGTGCCGTTCGTCGGCGCGGGCGCGGTGCTCGTCGCGGTCGAACCGCTCGCGGTCCCCGTGAGCCTCGCGAGCTTCGCCCACGCCTGGATCATCCCGGAGCTCTACGCCCAGCGCGGGGCGAACGTCGTGCGCCCCAAGCGCACCCGGGCGGCGGCCGGACCGGAGGCGCGTGCGCTCGGCCTGCTCGGGGATCTCGTCGGGCACGACGCGCGCGAGCTGCACGGGCGGACCGGCCTCGTGCTCGAACGCGGGACGCTCGGCGTGTGGCTGGTCGGCCCGACGGGAGCGCTGCTCGTCCGCCCCGGGGGACGGCGGACGCATTGCTGGTGCGTGCGCGTCCCGGATCCGGACCTCCCGACCGCCGACCGCGTCGCGCACCTGCTGCTCGCGCTGCGGGCGGACGAGTCGGGCTTCGCGACGATCGCCAACCAGGCCTTCAGCGGTGCGACCTGGCGGGTGCGCCGCCGGCTGGCCAAGGAGCAGCGCCCGGCGCTCGACGCGGCCGCCGTCGCCGCCCGGCAGCTCGGATCGGCCTGACCGGTCGTCGGCCGGCGGCAGCCGGGCTGGATCGACCGCGCGTCGAAGGATGCGCCGCAAATGCAGGACCGACGGGAGGTGGGCCGGGGGCCCGCGGACCGGCAGGATCCTCGCCATGCCCCAGTCCTCCGCCATCACCCGCCTGACGCTCCTGCCGACCGCGCCGCGTGAGCGGGGCGCCGAACCGGCGGCAAAGGTCCGTCGCTACCGGCTGGCCGCCGTCCGGCCCCCGCAGGGCGGCCAGCCCGCCGACCGCTTCGCGCACCTCAAGCGCTCCTACGACTGACGCCGGGCGGGCGCGCCGCCCGCTTCGGATGTGCCGGATCCCGCGCTACCCTTGACTCATGCGTGAAGCCGGTGCCTCCCTCGCCAACAAGGCGATCGCCGTTCTCGTCCTGGTCGTCGCCCTCTGGTTCCTCCTGAAGTTCGTCGTCGGCGTCCTGACCGGCATCGCGACCGCCATCGCCGTCGTCGTCGCCATCGGCGCCGTCGTCTGGGCCGTCAACCGGCTCTGACCGATGGTCGGCGGGGTCTACGTCGTCGTGGCGATCTCCTTCGGCCTCGCCGCGGGCACGGTCGGCCGCATCAAGGGCAGCTCGTTCGCCCTCTGGTTCCTCATCGGCGCGACGCTGCCCGTGCTCGGGCTGGCCGCCGCGGTGCTCTACCGCTACGAGACCGCCGAGCTGCGCCGCGAGTGCCCGACCTGCGGCAAGGTCGTGATGCTCTACGACGCCCTCTGCACCCGCTGCGGCTCCGAGCTGGACTTCCCCGAGGTCGCGATCGAACCGGTCGATCCGACCCTGCGGAGCGGGCGCAGCGCCACCGTCTGAACGGGGCAGCGGCGGTGATACCCTCCGCGGTCCGGGTCGCCGTTCGTGGCGGCCCCCTGTCCATGTCTGCTGGTCCACCGAACACCGGTCCCGTCAGGGACCACTGACCTTTTGGAAAGGAGGTCGAAGAGCATGCGTGCGGTCGAAGCCGTGATCGAGTGTCTCAAAGCGGAGGGAGTCGACGTCGTATTCGGCCTCCCCGGCGGAGCGAACATCCCCACCTACGATGCCCTCTACGACGGGGGCATCCGTCACATCCTCGTGCGCCACGAGGCCGGCGGCGGCCACGCCGCCGAGGGCTACGCGAAGGCGACGGGCAAGGTCGCCGTCTCGCTCGGCACCTCCGGCCCCGGCGCGACGAACCTCGTCACGCCGATCATGGACGCGATGATGGACTCCGTCCCGGTGGTCTTCATCACCGGGCAGGTCAAGACCGAGCTGCTCGGCACGGACGGCTTCCAGGAGGCCGACGTGATCGGCATCACGATGCCGGCCGTCAAGCACTCGATCATGATCCAGCACCCGAACGAGATCCCGCGGGCGCTGCACGAGGCCTTCCACATCGCGCGGACCGGCCGACCTGGCCCGGTCGTCGTGGACATCCCGACCGACCTCTCGCGCGTGGACATCCCGTACGAGCCGGTCACGGACGTCCACCTGCCCGGCTACCAGGTCTTCACCGAGGGCAACGCGAAGCAGATCCGCCAGGCCGCCAAGGCACTGGCCGCGGCGCGCCGCCCGGTGATCTACGGCGGTGGCGGCATCATCAACGCGAACGGCGCGGCGGAGTTCACCGAGTTCTGCCGCAGCGATCGCTTTCCCGTCACCTGCACGCTGATGGGCCTGGGCGCCTACCCGGCCCCGGACCCGCAGTGGCTGGGCATGCTCGGCATGCACGGCACCCGCGCGGCGAACTACG
>CAZRLR010000163.1:0-9329 GCA_964600395.1 uncultured Conexibacter sp. | reverse complement strand
CGTCCGGCCGGCGAGCGCCCCGCCGGCGACCGCGACGCCGCGGACCACGCCCGCCGCACCACGGCGCCGGGCGGCGAGGGCCCCCACCACATCGCGCGCGCCGCAGGCGTCCGGCGGGCCGGCGGCCGGCGGGGCGATCCCCGCGCCGACCGGCGGCTCGTCCGCAGGCCCCGGCGTCCCGGTCCCGTCCGGCCCGACGGCTCCGGCCACGCCGGTCCTGCCGGTCCGGACCGCCGGGCTGGCCGACGTCACCGCCAACGCGGGGGACGCGCTCGGCGGCACCCTCAGGCAGGCGATCGGCGAGGTCGGCACGGTCGTCGGGACGCTCTCGCCGACCCTGGGCCAGACGGTCGGCGACCTGGGCGCCGGCCTCGGCAGCACCGTCACGCAGACGACGGGCGGCCTGGCCGACGTCGTGCGCCGCCTCGGCGGCTGACGGCTGACGCCTACCGCGCCGCGCCGGCGGCCTGCAGCGCCCGCGCGAGGAAGCGGACGCTGACGCCCAGCAGCTCGGCGTCGTGCTGGATCGACTGATGGTGCCCGCCGGGCATCTCGACGTAGCGGCAGCGCGGCGCGAGCGCCGCGAGCTCCTGCGAGTGCTCGACCGGCACCTGCAGGTCGCCGCGCGCGTGCATGAGCAGCAGGGGGACGTCCAGCGCGGCGACCGCCGCGTGCAGGTCGGTCGTGTCCAGCAGGCGGGCCAGCGCCTCGCGGTCGCAGGCGAAGGCGAAGCGCCCGGCCATGAGCCCGGCGCGCAGGGTCTCGCCGCCGGCCGGGCAGATCGCCACCACGGCGTCGGCCCCGGCGTCAGCCGCGCAGGCCAGCGCGAAGAAGCCACCCATGCTCGAGCCGCGCAGGCCGAGCGGGACGTCGGCCCCGCCCGCCAGCGAGCGCGCGAACTGCGCCATCGCGACGACGTCGTCCTTGGCGCCGTCCCCGAGAACACCGCCGCTGGCGCCGTGCCCGCGGGCGTCGAACCCGACCGCCAGCAGCCCGGCCGCGGCCGCCGCGCGCGCGAAGTCGAACTGGTTCTCCTTCACCGAATCGGCGCCGTGGAGGACGAGGACGACGCCGTGGGGCGTGGCCTTGGGCGCGAACGAGGTCCACGCCAGCCCGTGATGCGTCCCGGAGTCCGTGGGTGGGTGGCCGTGGACGATGCGCATGGCGTGGCATGATCCGCGACCGCATGGCCCCCGTCCACCCGCAGCCGCGCCTGTCCCCGGTCTACCCGCTCGGCAGCGGCGTCGACGCGGCCGGGCGCCTGCAGCTCGGGGGCTGCGACGCGCGCGAGCTGGCCCGGGAGTTCGGCACCCCGGCCTACGTCGTCGTCGAGGACGACCTGCGCACCCGGGCCCAGGCGTTCGTGCAGGCCTTCCGGGCCGCGAGCCCGACCGCCGAGGTCGTCTTCGCGTCCAAGGCCTTCCCGTGCGTGGCGGTCTACCGGGTCCTGGCGGAGGAGGGCATCGGCTGCGACGTGGCCAGCGCCGGCGAGCTGGCCAGCGCGCTGCGCGGCGGCTTCGACCCGGCCGTCATCCACCTGCACGGCAACGCCAAGAGCGAGGAGGAGCTCGCCTTCGCGATCGAGTCCCGGGTGGGGGAGATCGTCGTCGACAACCACGACGAGATCGACCGCCTCAGCCGCCTGCTCGCCGAGCGTGGCCGTCGGCAGCGGGTCCTCGTCCGCGTCGCGCCCGGGGTCAGCCCCGACACGCACCCGTCGATCTCCACGGGCGGGCCGAACACGAAGTTCGGCTTCAACCTGCCCGACGCCCGGCGCGCCGTCGAGCGCCTGCAGGCCGACCCGAACATCGACCTGGAGGGGATCCACTTCCACATCGGGTCGCAGATCATGGACCTCGCGCCGTTCGCCGCCGCGCTGCGCGCGGTCAGCGAGCTCGGCGACTTCTCCACGTACAACCTCGGGGGCGGCCTCGGGGTGCAGTACACCGACGACGGCCCCGTCCCGCCGAGCGTCGAGGAGTACGCCGCCGCGAAGGTCCGGATGGTCGACGAGCTCTTCGGGCCCGGCAAGCGCATCGTCGACGAGCCGGGTCGCGCGCTCACGGCGCAGTCGACCGTCACGCTGTACACCGTGCAGTCCGTCAAGGAGAACGTCGACGCGTGGATCGCGGTGGACGGCGGGATGTCGGACAACCTGCGCCCGATGCTCTACGGCTCGCGTTACGAGGTCGGGATCGTCGACCGGATGGGGGCCGAGCCGCACGTCCCCGCCGACGGCGCGCAGGTGCACGTCACCGGCAAGCACTGCGAGTCCGGGGACGTCATCGTCCGCGACGCGCGCATCGCGCTGCCGGCCGTCGACGACGTCCTCGTCACCCCGGTCACCGGCGCCTACGGGCACGCGATGGCCAACACCTACAACGGCAGCCCCCGGCCGCCGGTCATCTTCGTGAAGGACGGCGACGCCCGCGTGGTCGTCCGGCGCGAGACCCGAGAGGACCTCTTCGCCCGTGATGTCTGACGCCGCCACCCCGTTCCGCATCGGGCTCCTGGGCCACGGCACCGTCGGCGGTGCCCTGGCCGAGCTGCTGCCCGAGCGGGCCGACCACATCGCGGCGATCACGGGCATGCGGCCCGAGATCTCCGGGGTCCACACCCGCTCGAACGGGACGACCTTCGAGGAGGTCCTGGACGGCTGCGACCTGCTCGCCGAGCTCATCGGCGGCCTGGAGCCGGCGCGGTCCTACGTCCTGCAGGCCATGGCCGCCGGCAAGCACGTCGTCACCGCGAACAAGCAGCTGCTCGCCCACCACGGCGAGGAGCTGTGGGCGGCGGCCCGCGAGCACGGGGTGCAGCTGCGCTTCGAGGCCGCGGTCGCGGGCGTCGTCCCCGTCATCCGCGTCCTGCAGGAGTCCCTCGCCGGCGCGCACGTGGACCGCGTCACCGGCATCGTCAACGGGACGACGAACTTCATCCTCACCCGCATGGCCGAGACGGGGGCGACCTACGGCGACGCCCTCGCCGAAGCCCAGGCCCTCGGCTACGCGGAGGCCGACCCGACCGACGACGTCAACGGCAAGGACGCGGCGGCGAAGATGGCGATCCTCGCGCGCCTGGCCTTCGACACCCCGGTGCACATCGACGACGTCGCCTACGAGGGCATCGAGCACCTGACGGGGGACGACATGGCCTACGCCCGCGACCTCGGGCTGGGGCTGAAGCTCATCGGGACGGCCGAGCGCGTGGAGGGCGGCATCAGCGTGTCCGTCCACCCGGCCTTCCTCTACGGCGGGCACCCGCTGGCGTCCGTCAACGGCCCGTTCAACGCCGTCACCGTCGAGTCGGCCGCGATCACCGAGATCACGATGTCCGGGCCCGGCGCCGGCGGCCCGCAGACCGCCAGCGCGGTGCTCGGGGACGTCATCAGCGCGATGATCCCGCCGGCCTCCACGCCGGAGACGACGCAGTCGCTGCCGATCGTCGCCGACGTCAAGCGCGCCTTCTACATGCACCTGGAGGTCGCCGACCGGCCCGGCGTCCTCGCGCAGGTCGCCCAGGTCCTGGGTCTGCAGGGCGCGTCGGTGAAGTCCGTCGTGCAGAAGGGGCTGGGGGAGAACGCCCGCCTGGTCATGGTCGTGCACCCCCTGCTGGAGTCGCGGATGCTCGCGGCCGTCGAGCTCATCGCCGGGCTGGACTTCGTCCGCGGCCGCCCGCGGGTCATCCGCGTCGTCGAGGAGGTCTACGAATGAGTGCCCGGTACCCCGATGGTCCGCCCTGCGCCCAGCGCGGGGGTCACGGGCACCCCGGCCTCATCCACCGCTTCCTGGACCGGCTGCCGTTCGAGGCCGGCGACCCGATCGTCACGCTGCAGGAGGGCTCCACGCCGCTCGTGCACGCGGCCTGGGTCTCCGAGCAGGTCGGCGCCGAGGTCTACCTGAAGATCGAGGGCGCCAACCCGACGGGCTCCTTCAAGGACCGCGGCATGTGCTGCGCGGTGACCCAGGCCGTCAAGGAGGGCTCGGAGGCCGTCATCTGCGCCTCGACCGGCAACACGGCGGCCAGCGCCGCGGCGTACGCGGCGCGGGCGGGCCTGCGCGGCGCGGTCATCGTCCCGGACGGCAAGATCGCCACGGGCAAGCTCGCCCAGGCGCTCATGCACGGCGCGCGCGTCATCGCGCTGCGTGGCAACTTCGACCAGGCGCTCGAGCTCGTGCGCGAGCTCACCGACAAGCACCCGATCGCGCTGGTCAACTCGGTCAACCCGTACCGGATCGCCGGGCAGAAGACCGCGGGCTTCGAGGTCATCGAGGAGCTCGGCGGTCTGGACGCGCTCTGCATCCCGGTCGGCAACGCGGGCAACATCACCGCCTACTGGGCGGGCTTCGTCGAGGACGGGCACGCGCCGCGGCTCTTCGGCTTCCAGGCTGCGGGCGCCGCGCCGCTCGTCTCCGGCGTGCGGGTCGAGAACCCCGAGACGATCGCCTCGGCGATCCGGATCGGCAACCCGGCGCGCTGGGAGGAGGCGATGGCCGCGATGACGCAGTCCGGCGGTCAGATCCGGGCGGTGACCGACGAGGAGATCCTGACGGCCTACCGCCTGCTGGCCGCGAAGGAGGGCGTCTTCTGCGAGCCGGCCAGCGCCGCGTCCGTCGCCGGCCTCCTGAAGTACGGCGCGGACGGCTGCGAGCGGATCGCCTGCGTGCTGACCGGCCACGGGCTCAAGGACCCGCAGACCGCCCTCGAGCAGTCCGGCTCGGTCCTGCCCTGCGAGCCGACGATGAACGCGGTCGAGAAGGCCGTGCTCGGCTAGGACCCTGCCTGCTTCGCGCCCCTCCACCCGTCACGGGCTGGGGAGGGCACGGCAAGACCGAAGAGCGGAGGGCGCGGGTACCCCGCGACAGCGGCGTCCCGCGGAGCGAGGGACGAGCTAGTCCGACCCTCGCCTACGGGGCTCAGGTCGGAAAGCGGAGCGGCGCGGGGTACCCGCGCCCGCAGCGGCTTTCCGCTACTCGGAAACCACCACGCCCTTCCAGAACGCGACGCGGTCCTTGATCTCCTTCGCCGCGTCCTTCGGCTCGGCGTAGTACCAGGCGGCGTCCTTGTTCTCCTTGCCGTCGACGGTCACCGAGTAGTAGTTCGCGGTGCCCTTCCACGGGCAGACGGAGGTCGTCGGCGTCTCGCTGAAGAGCTCGCGCTTGAGCGACGAGGACGGGAAGTAGTGGTTGCCCTCGACCACCACGGTGTCGTCGGACTCGGCGATGACGGTGTCGTTCCAGATGGCTCGCATCAGCCCAGCCTAGGGCGTGACCGATAGCGTCCGGCCGATGCAGCGCAGACGAACCGTCCGGGTCCCCGCCAGCTCCGCCAACCTGGGCCCCGGCTTCGACGTCCTGGCCGCCGCGCTGGCGCTGCACATGGAGCTCGAGGTCGTCGAGACGGGGACGTTCGCCGTCGTCACCGACCTGCCGATCGCGCAGGACCGGCGCAACCTCTGCGTCCGGGCCTTCGAGCGCCTGCACCCGGCGGACGGCTTCGAGTTCCGCATCACGTCGAGGATCCCGCTCAGCGGCGGGCTCGGGACGAGCGCGGCCGCCTACCTCGCCGGCCTGATGGCGGCCGACCACCTCTTCGAGCTCGACGCGGACCTGCTCGCCTTGGGCACGGAGCTCGAGGGCCATCCGGACAACCTCGCGGCGTCCCTCCACGGCGGCATCGCGCTGTGCGCGGACGGGCGCTCGGTGCGCGTCGGCGCGCCGACCGGCCTGGAGACCGTCCTCGTCGTCCCGCACGAGCCGGTCCGGACGAAGCTCGCGCGCGCCGCCCTGCCGGCGGAGGTCCCCATGCAGGAGGCGGTCTTCAACGCCGCGCACACCGCGATGCTCGTCCTCGGCCTGGCGACCTCCGACTACGACCTCATCGCGCGCGGACTGCAGGACCGCCTGCACCAGCCGCGCCGGCGCCACCTGTACCCGCGCTCGATGGACCTCGTCGAGCGCGCGGCCGACCTGGGCGCCCTCGGCGCGACGATCTCCGGCGCCGGGCCGACCGTGCTCTTCTGGAGCCACTACGAGCAGACGCCGGCGCTCGTGGAGCTGCTGCGCGGCGAGGCGGAGGGGTGGGCGGACGTCCACCGCGCCTCCCTGGAGACGATGGGGGCGAGCGTCACCTCCGTCGGCTGACGCAGCACCATGTGAGGTATCTCGAACGGACTCTTGCTAGATGCGTCCGAAGGGCGTACCGTCCGGGGCATGGCGACCATCGAGACCCCCCGGACGGCCGCGGCGCTCGGCCTGCGCCGGATCACCGAGTTCGACGAGGCGTACGCCGAGGAGCGCCTGCGCGGGCGGCGCTTGGCGCTCATGCGCGAGGGCGCGCTCGCCTTCCGCCGCCGCTTCGCCGCCGGCGAGCAGGTCCGGGCCGTCCGCACGCTGGACCTCGCCTCCACGCCCTACCCGACCCGCTTCGCCTTCCACGGGACGGCCCGCGCGCCGCTGACGCCGATGATCATGATGGTCAACCGGCTGCTCGTCGTGCAGTTCCGGGACTTCGGCGGCGCGCTGCGGACCTTCTGCTGGGAGCCGACGGACCCCGACGGCTCGGCGCAGGCCCCGTTCTACGCGCAGCTCGACGCGACCAACGATCGCTACCCGGACGCGGTCGCGCGCTGGCGGCGCGGCCTCTTCAACGCCGAGTACCGCACGACCGAAGCGGCGTTGGCCGAGTGCGGCCTGAGGCCCGCCGACGTGGACCTCGCCTCCTTCGACCACCTGCACGTGCAGGACCCGCGGCTCGTCGCGCCGCACCTGCCGAACGCGACCTTCCTCGCCCAGCAGGAGGAGCTCGACACCTTCGCCTCGATGCACCCGATGACGTGGTACTGGTACGTCGAAGGCGGGATGGACGGCGTGGACCTCTCGCGCTGGGCGGCGCTCGACGGCGACTACGAGCTCGGGCACGGCATCGCCATCGTCCGCACGCCGGGCCACACCGACGGCAACCACTCGCTCGTCCTGAACACCCCGAGCGGCGTCTGGGTCTCGTCCGAGAACGGGGTGGCGGTCGACAACTGGCAGCCGGAGCTCTCGAAGATCCCCGGGGTCGCCAAGGCGGCCGCCGCCCAGCGCCGTGAGGTCATCTTCAACGCGAACACGCTCGAGGACTCCGTCGACCAGTACGACTCGATGGTCAAGGAGAAGACGATCGCCGGGCCGTCCGCACGCGGCGGCGGCTGGCTGAACATCCTGCCCTCGACGGAGCTCGCCCCGCTGCGACGCCAGTGGCCGGTCGTCCCGACCTTCCACCAGGGCGGCCTGCAGCACGGCGAGTTCGTCCGCCCGGCCTGAGGTCGGGCGCCGCGCTCAGCACAAGACGGCGACCCGCGCGCGGCGGCCGGCTCAGCGGCAGGCCCGCAGCACCCGCCGGACCGTGACGGCGCGTCGCCCGCCGCCGCGCAGCTGCAGGCGCACGGTGGCGGTCTGCCGTCCGCTGCGCGGGCGGGCCAAGCGCACGACGACGACGCGCCCGCGCGTCCGGACCGAGGGGCTGACCCGTCGGCCCGCCACGGTGGCCGTCGCGCGGGCGACACGCTCGCCACGGCGCAGCTGCACGTGCACGGCCGCCGGACCACAGCCCGCCGGGGCGTGCGCAGCGCGTCGGACCGTCACCCGGACGGCGCCCGCGCCGGCCTCCGTGGCCAGCAGCAGCCGGCCGGCGTCCGGGGTCGAGGTCACCCGCGCCCCGTCGACGGCGACGACGTAGCCCTGCGGGTAGGCGAGCCTCGGCGCCACGACCACGGTCGGCGCGGTCACGGCCGGGTCCGGCCGGTAGGTCAGGGAGAAGGCACCGGTCCCCGGGTCGAAGCGCTGGGCGGTGACGGTGCCGGCCGTCGCCAGCGGGTAGGCACGGGCGAGGACGGCGGCCTTCTCGGGCTTGAGTCTGCGGTCGCCGTCGGTGAAGAGCGACTGCCCGGGCCCGCCGGTCGGATCGTGCAACTGGAAGGCGCTCCAGTAGAACCACGACAGGTGCGCCTCCTCGGCGATCCGGGCGACGGTCGCGATGTCCGCGACCCGATCCTCGGCCCCGAACTCGGTGATCGCGAGGGCCGGGCCGCCGGGCTGGCGGGTCTGCGTCTGATCGCGCTCGGCCCGCATGACGTCGACCGTCCGCTGCTCGGACTGCTCGCAGTCGGGGTCCTCCGTGCAGTCGAACTGCTGCTTGGTCAGCGTCGGCAGGCCGTAGACGTGGAAGGCGAGCACGAGCCGGTCGAACGGCAGCGTTTCCGCGATCCCGATCGTCTGCGGGACGCCGAACTCGCTGAGGACGGACGGCTCGAACCAGATCGTCGCGTCCTTGTCGATGGCCTGCAGCGCCGGGATCAGGCCCTCCGTCGCCTGCACGGGCGGGACGGTCGCCGCGCACGACAACGGCGCCGCGGTCGCGCCGGCGTAGAAGCACTGCAGCTTGCGGTCGAACTCGGGGGCGGTCAGCGACGTGACCTCGGTCGGCTCGTTGAAGAGTTCGTACCCGATGACCGCCGGGTCATCGGCGAAGCGCGCGGCGACGGCCTTCCAGACGCGGAGGTAGTGGCCCTGCAGGTCCACGGCGACGTCGTTGGACCAGAAGTGGTCCAGCGCGGCGCTCACCGCCGGGTCGGTGTAGGCGCCCTGCCAGCGCGGCGGGCTCTGGAACGGCAGCCCGCGTGTGCACGTCGCCCACGGCGGGGCGCCGTCCCCCTGCCAGGGCGCGGCCGCCCCCGGGTTCGAGAAGGCCGAGCCGTAGGCGTCCTGGTGGTTGTCCAGCAGGACGTCCAACCCGGCCGCGCGCGCGATCCGCACCGTCGCCGCGACGCGGTCCAGGTAGCGGTCGACGATCGCCTGGTCGTACGGGTCGTCCTTGCCGAGGTCGGGGCGGGGCGCGCCGGGCACGTGGTCGGCGCAGAAGCGCGGATCGTCGGCGCCGACCCCCTTCGGGCCGGGCTCCAGGCCTTCCCAGACGAGTCCCAGCCGTAGGGTCGAGAAGCCCAGGTCGGCCAGCGCCCGCGCCTCGGCGGCCGTGAAGCGGCGCTCGGGGTCGGCCGCGTCGGCGGTGACGACGTACCCGGGGTCCGACGGCCCGCCGGTGACCTGGCCGGTGCACGGCGTGCCCGGGGTCGTGGCGGGCCGGGCGGTGGCGCCGCACTTGGGAACGAGGTTGATGCCGTGCAACTGCAGCTGCCGGCCACGGCTGTCGCGCAGCGGCGCGCCGCCTGGGGCGTGGACGCCCTCGACGGTCTCCGCGCCGGGCGCCGGGGGCGTCGCCGCCCCGGCGGAGGCGCCCGGGCCGAGGGACGCGACGACGGCGGCGGCCGCCAGGGCGGCCACCGCGCGGCG
>CAZRLR010000162.1:0-9334 GCA_964600395.1 uncultured Conexibacter sp. | reverse complement strand
ACGCGGATGCCCTCCACGTGGGTGTCGCCGAGGATCTCCACCGGCGACCAGAGGAACTCCAGGACCACCCGCCGCGCCTTCCCCGACGGGGTGCGCTGCGCGTACTCGCGCATGATCTCCACGTTCTTGCGGTTCGTCGTGTGCGCGTCCTCGGACTCGAGCCAGGCCGCCGACGCGGGGTCCAGCTCGAGGTCCTCGGGGTGCACGATGACGTCCGCCTCCGCGAGCTCGCCGAGCTCCAGCAGCTCCGGGTTCGTGAACGCCGCCTGCGCCGGGCCGCGACGGCCGAGCAGGATCACGTCCTGCACCTCGCCGGCGCCCAGGTGCGCGATCGCGTGGTCGGCGGTGTCCGTCGGCGCGAGCTCCTCCTCGGCCAGGACGATCATCCGCGCCACGTCGATCGCGACGTTGCCGTTGCCCACGACGACGACGCGGCGCGCCGTCAGGTTGTACTCGTGGTCGGCGTACGTCGGATGGCCGTTGTACCAGGCGACGAACTCCGTGGCCGGGTGCGAGCCGAGGAGGTTCTCCCCCGGGATCCCGAGGCGGTTGTCGGTCGCCGTCCCGAAGGCGTAGACGACCGCGTGGTAGCGCTCCTCCAGCTCCTGCGGCGTGACGTCCCGGCCGAGCTCCACGCCGCCGAAGAAGCGGAAGCCCTCCTTCTTGGCCGTCTTCTCGAAGACCCGGGTGACCGCCTTGATGTTCGGATGGTCCGGGGCCACGCCGGCGCGGACGAGGCCGAACGGCGTGGGCAGCGCGTCGTAGAGGTCGACCTCGAAGCCGTCGCCCAGGAGCTGGCCCGTGGCGTAGAAGCCGGACGGGCCGGCACCGACGACGGCGACGCGGAGCGGGGCAGCAGGGGAGTCGGGCACGTCGGGAAGGGTATTGAGCGCCTCGTCAAGACGGGGTCAAGGTCCCCCGTCCGGCGGGTCAGCGGCCCGGGGAGACGCCGCCGCTGCCGCCGTCCGCCCCCGTCCCGGCGGACGCGCCGGAGCCCTTGCCCTTCACGTCGTAGCGCGTGAGCTTCTCCGAGCGCATCAGGCTGACGACCTTGTCGCCGTAGGCCGGGTCGGTCGCGTAGTAGCGGGCGATGACCCGCGCGAACTTCTCCGGCTGCTCGGTGTACTTGAAGGCGCCCTGGTAGACGGGGTTGGCCAGCAGCCGCGCGCCGTGGTCCTCGATCGAGCGCTCGAGCGAGTCGTAGGCGCGGAAGGCGCCGATCGTCGTCACCGAGCGACCCCCGATGACCTCCTGCGTCTTGCGCAGGACGCAGCCCACCCCGTTGACGCCCCACTGGAAGACCCCGTCGCCCTCGTCCGGGACGGCCGTCGCCTTGATGCCGAAGTAGTTGTTGGCCCCGGCGGCGATCTGGCCGCTGCCGGTCTCCAGGATCGCCTGGGCCAGCGTCACCGACGCGGGGACCCGGGTGTCGCGGTCCGAGCGCTGGGCGCCGGGGACGGCGGCGGCGATGAACGCCTTGCGCGACGGGAACGGGGGGATCTGCGCCACCGGCGAGGTGATGCCGCACGGCCCGGTCGTGTCCCCGGGCTCCTGCGCCGGCGGGAGGGCGGGGGCGCCGCAGAGCTTGGCGACGAGCACCCCCGTCCCGGCCGTGCGGAGGAAGACGTCGGCGACGTACAGCCGGTCGGAGCCGACGATGACCTTGTCCCAGATGTTCGACGTCCCGCCCGGGCCGGAGGCGATCGGCCCGGACTGCTGGCAGGTGATGCGCAGGCGCGTGCCGTGCTTGACCTTCGTCACCGCCTTGCCGCCGGGCGTCGCGCGGGCGTTGACCGTCGTGCGGTCACGCGAGAGGACGGTGCCCTTGGCCGACGGGCTCTGCGCCGCGGCGGGGACGGCGGCCCCGCCCGCAAGCACGGCGAGGCCCAGCAGGCCGGTGACGGCGCGCGCAGGTCGACGAAGGCGCATCGGCGGCCGTCAGTCGTCGTCGGTCGCGGCCAGCGCGCGCCGGACGTCCGGCGGCAGGCCGGCGGCGATCTTCCGGACCGCGGCGGCCTGCTTCTCACGCGCGTCGGTGACGATCGCCACACCGGCGTCCGTCGCGACGACGAGCGAGCTGCGGCGATCCTCGGGGTTCGTGACGCGGTGGGCGAGATCGAGCTCGGCCAGGCGATCGAGGACGGGCGTCAGGCTGCCGCTCGAGCGGCCGAGCAGGCGACCGAGGACCGTCGGCCGGATCCCGCCCGCCGCCACCGCCTCGTGCAGCACGAGGTAGCCGTCGAGGGAGAGCCCCGCATCGCGGGCGATCGAGGCCACCGCGTGCACCGCGTCGGCCAGGAGCCGCGCAGCGAACGCCGCATCGTCGCGTTCAACCGTCACAGT
Organism: uncultured Conexibacter sp.; assembly: GCA_964600395.1. Taxonomy (GTDB): domain Bacteria; phylum Actinomycetota; class Thermoleophilia; order Solirubrobacterales; family Solirubrobacteraceae; genus Paraconexibacter. The sequence continues at coordinate 6,991 of CAZRLR010000162.1, read as the reverse complement.
TGCAGAGCGTACACACGCGACCCGCCGTTTCGCGGTACAGCGCGTGCAGACGCCCCGGCGCTCAAGGAAACGGGCGGATCCGCCGTACTCTCAGAGGACGGAAGCCTTCCATGCTCGGCGCCCTCAACGACATCATCAACTCGGCGACGCACGCGGCCTCCCTCATCCTCGAGGACACCGCCCAGGTCGACCCCTGGCTGCTCGCGCTCGGCACCCTGCTGTACCTCGTCAGCCAGGCCGTCCGCACCCGCGGCTGGCACACGATCATCAAGGCCGCCTACCCGCACGACACCGCCCTGGCGCCGCGGCACACGATGATGGCCTACCTCGCGGGCTCCGGCCTGAACGCCGTCATCCCGGCGCGCGGCGGCGACATCGTCAAGCTCACGCTCGTCCGCCGGCGGCTGGACGACGGCAGCTACGCGACGCTCGCCGGGACGTTCGTCCCCGAGACGGTCTTCGAGACGCTCTTCGGGACGGCGCTCGTGGCGTGGGCGCTCTCGCGCGGCTTCCTGCCCGTCCCCACCGCGACCGGCGAGGTGCCCGCGTTCGACGTGACCTTCGTCATCGACCACCCGTTCCTGACGATGGGGATCGTCGGCGGCGTCGTGCTCGTCGGCATCGTCGTGGGCCGCACGCTGCAGCGCGGGGCGGCCTCGTTGTTGCAGCGTTTCCGCGAGGGGCTGGTCATCTTCGGCACGCCGCGGCGGTTCGTCACCGGGGTGGCGTCATGGCAGGCGCTGGCCCGGGTCATCCGCCTCGGGTCGCTGGCGGCGTTCATGGGCGCGTTCTCGCTGCCGGTGACGGTGACGACCGTCGTCCTCGTCATGGCCGCCCAGGGCGGCGGGCGCATCATCCCCCTGGCCCCGGCGAGCGCCGGCCTGCGCCTGGTGATGCTCTCCTACGGCTTCGTCGAGACGACGGGCCACGCGGTGAGCATCGCGCAGATCACCGCGTTCACCTTCGGGGTCGGCGCGGTGCTCATGGTCAGCGGCCTCGTGCTCGCGACGTTCATCCTGTGGCTCGAGCTCGGGACACTCAACCCGCGCAAGGCCTTCCACGCGGCGCGCGAGGCGGCCGGCCACCCGGAGGAGGCCGCCGCCGCGACGCCGGAGTCCTACGACGCGATGAGCACCGGCGCGCCGACCGGCACGCGCCGGTAGAGGTCGATCACGTCGGAGACGTGCATGCGCAGGCAGCCGTGCGAGGCGGCCATGCCGATCGACGCGTCGTCCGCGGTGCCGTGGAAGCCGACGCCGTCCACGATGCCCATCCAGCGCGCCTTCAGCGGGTTGGCGGCGCTGCCGCCCTGGACGGTCGTCCCCTGCAGCTCGCCGGCCCACGGCGAGTTCGGCACCGACCACACCGGGTTGACCTGCTTGCTCTGGATGTGGAACAGGCCCTCGGGCGTCGGGTACGCCGGCTGGCCGATGGCGACCTTGTAGCGCTTGCTGATCTTCAGGCTCTTGAACAGGCGCAGCGTCCGCGTCGACTTCTGCACGGTCAGGACGGTCGGGTACTGGCGCGCGAGGTCGTTCGTGTTCACCGCGGCGCGGATCTTCGTCAGCTTCTTGCGCAGCTTGCGCGGCGCCCCGGCGTCCGACAGGGCCCGGTTGACGAGCTTGTAGGCCGCGAGCTGGTCCAGCCGGTAGCCGTAGACCGAACGCCGCACGACCATGTGCTTGACCGTGATCTTCAGCGTGGCGTTGCGCGGGCTGCTGGCCACGCGCTTGGCGACGGAGGCGACGAACGCCTGGACCGCGGCGGCCGAGTGCGAGACCTCCAGCGGGACGTCGGTGCCCGCGGGCGCGGCGCCCGCGGTCGTCGACGGCGGCGTGGCGGCGGGCGCGGCGGCGAGGGCGTCGGCGGCGGTCTTGTCGGCGTCGAACACGAACTTCGCGCTCTTCGTCGTCAGGCGGAAGACCTTGCCCCGGACCTCGAGCGCGACCGGTCGTGCGAGGTGGGCGTCCAGCGCACCGTGGAGCTTGGCGGCGGCCTCGGCGACCGTCAGGTTCGACAGGTCCACTCCGCCGGCGGTGACGCCGGGGGCGATCCGCTGCTCGGGTGCGGCGGGCGCGGGGGTAGGGGTCTGGCGCTGCGCGGCGATGGCCGCGGCGGGCACCGTGAGGGCGGCGGCAAGCGCGCAGGCGAGGGCGTTCCGGCGACGGGACATGGTCCACACGGTAGCCAGGATCCCCTGCCCTTCCCGCAAGGCGCCGTCAGTCCGCGGCTGGGTCGGGGCCGAACGTCCATCTCCCGGCGTATGGAACGGGGGAATCGGACGTTCGATCCGGGGATGGCGCCGGGACAGGGGCCGAACGTCCGGTTCCCGGCGCGTGGAGCGGGGGAAACGGACGTTCGGCTCAGGCGGTGCCCGTGCCGGCACGGCGACCGCGGGCCGCGGCCGTGCCCGCCCCGAAGTCCTGCAGCAGCCCGACGAGCCGGTCGGGCACCTCGAGCTGCGGGCAGTGCCCGACGCCCTCCAGCAGCTCGTACCGGGTGTCGGGCCGGGCGGCGAGCAGGTGCCGGGAGCCGCGGTGGGTGACCATCCGGTCGCGGTCGCCCCAGACGAGCATGATCGGGACGCTGACCGCCGCGAGGTCGAAGGGGTCGACGAGCTCGGGCAGCATGCGCCGCCCCGTCGCCATGTAGCGGCGCAGGTCGCGTGTCGTGCGGTGGTGCTGGGAGAAGGCGGCGATGACCTCGGCCGGCGCCGCGCGCGGCCGCGCGAAGGCGAGCTGCCGGAAGCCCTCGCCGGCGGCGGCGCGCACGACGACCTCCGGCAGGGGGACGGGCGCGGCGAGCAGGTGGCGCAGGACGGGCTGGGCTTCGATCGCGCTGAACCACACCGGGTGGTCGAAGCCTGCCGGCCCGATCGGCACGATCGCCGCGACCGGCAGCTCCGGGTGGGCGGCCGCCCGCAGCGCTGCGCACCCGCCGAGCGAGTTGCCGGCGACGACGACGTCGGCGCCGGCCTCGGCCCGCAGGTGACGGACGGCGTCGGCGACGAAGCGGTCCAGCTGCGGCAGCACGCCCTCCTCCCGGTTCAGGCGCGACGCGGTCCCGAAGCCCGGCAGGTCGACCGCCAGCACCCGCCGCCCGTGGCGCGCGAGGCCGGCCAGGACGCTGCGCCAGGTGTCGGCGCTGTCGGCGAAGCCGTGCAGGAGCAGCAGCGGGGGACCGTCCCCCTCCAGCTCGAGCGCGCGGGTGCTCACGTCGCCGAGCGCGAGGCGGTATTCGATCAGCGGCTGCTGCATCGGGGGAAGTTCTATCCGGCCACGGGGTCGGCCGCCGGCGCGCGCGGCGCGCCGGCCGGCGCGCCGTGGGCGACGAAGTCCCGTGGGCGCACGAGGACGAGCGCGGCCAGCGCCGCGACGAGCGCGATGCAGCCGCCGATGAGCAGCAGCTCGTTGAGCGCCGAGGTGTAGGCGGTGAGGAACTCCGTCCGGCGCCCCGGCCCCAGGACGGACGGCCCGGAGCCCGCGAGCACCTCGCCGGGCGGCCCCCCGGGCAGCTTGGACTCCAGGCTCGACTGGAAGACGGCGCCCAGCGCGGCGATGCCGGTCGCGATCCCCACCTGCCGGAAGGTCGTGTTGATGCCCGACGCCATGCCGCTGCGCGCGGGGTCGACGACGCCGATCGCCGTGGAGGCCAGCGGCGGGTTGACCATGCCGATGCCCGCGCCGGCGACGATGAAGCCGGGCAGCAGCGCCGTCCACTCCGACCCGGCGTCCAGCCCGCGCATGAGCAGCAGCCCGATCCCGACGAGCGTCAGCCCGCCGCCGAGCAGGTACCGCACCGGCATGCGCTCCGACAGCCGGCCCGCGACCGGCGCGACGAAGAACGACAGCAGCGTGATCGGCAGGAAGCGCAGGCCCGCCTCCAGCGGCTTGAAGCCGAGGCACAGCTGGATGTAGAGCGTGAGGTAGAGGAACATCGCGAACATCGACGCCGACAGCCCGAAGGCCGCGATCGCCGCGCCGGTGAAGGCGGGCTTGCGGAAGAGCGTCAGGTCGAGCATCGGCTGGTCGCGGCGGACCTCGACGACGACGAACGCCGCCAGCAGCACGACGGCGGCGACGAGGAAGCTGACGATGAGGCCGCTGGACCAGCCCTCGGCGTTGCCGCGCACGAGCGCGAAGATGAGGAAGAAGAGGCCGGCGGAGAACGTGACCAGGCCGGGGACGTCCACGCGGGAGCTCGGGCCCTTGGACTCGCCGAGCGTCCGCGTCGCGGCGAGGACGGCGAGCGTCCCGATCGGGACGTTGAGGAAGAAGATCGACTGCCAGGAGACGTGCTCGGTCAGCAGGCCGCCGACGAGCGGCCCGACCGCGACCGCGGCGCCCGTCGTCGCGCCCCAGACCCCGAACGCCGTCCCGCGCGCCCGGCCCTCGAAGCTCGCCGCCAGCAGCGCGAGGGAGGTCGCGAACATCGCCGCGCCGCCGATGCCCTGCAGGCCGCGGGCGATCTCGAGGAAGAGCGGACCCTGCGCCAGACCGCAGAGCAGCGACGCGAGCGTGAAGAGCACGAGGCCGGTGATGAAGATCCGCTTGCGGCCGTACAGGTCGCTGAGCGACCCGGCCGTCAGCAGGAGCGCCGCGAGGCTGAGCGCGTAGGCGTCGACGACCCACTGCAGGTCGCTGAACGACGAGCCCAGATCGTCGGCGATGTCCGGGAGCGCCACGTTCACCACCGTGATGTCCAGCAGCAGCATGAACGTGGCGGTGCAGATCACCGCGAGGGATCGGCGTTGGTGCGCGGTCATCCGTCCCAACCTAGTACACCGACCGCCGGTCCAAAGCGCCGGTTCCGCCGGTCCCGTCCGTACCGTTCGACGCGTGCCGGTGTGCGATTTCGCCGACGGGCTTGACCTCGACCAGGTGCTCCTGGTGCGGTCCGTCGACGCGCTGCCGCGGCGCGACGGCCGCGAGGGCGTGAAGGTCGTCCTCGCCGACCGGACGGGCAGCGTCCCCGCGATCCTGTGGGACAGCGGCGCGGAGGTCTGGAGCCTGCTCGTCCCCGGCCGGCCGGTCCGCGTCATCGGGCGCTACGGGGTGCACCCGCGGCACGGCGCGCAGATCACCGTCCGCGCGCTGCGGGCCGCGACGCCCGGCTCGTTCGACCTCGCGACGCTCTGCGACGGCCCGGACCGCCCGGTCGGCGAGCTCGTCGCCGCGCTGCGCGCGCTGGTCGCCGGCGTCCGCGACGCGGACCTGCAGGCGCTGCTGCAGCGGCTGCTCGGCGAGGACGCCCCGGGCTGGCCGGCGTTCCGCGACGCGCCGGCGGCCAAGCACTACCACCACGCCTACCGCCACGGCCTGCTCGAGCACAGCCTCGAGGTGGCCGAGGGCGCCAGCGCGATGAGCGCGACGTTCGCCGGCATCGACCGCGACCTCGCCGTCACCGGCGCGCTCGTGCACGACATCGGCAAGCTCGAGGCCTACACGCACGATCCGCTGACGATCCAGATGACCGACGCGGGGCGCCTCATCGGCGAGATCCCGCTGGGCTACTTCCGCGTGCGCCGCACGATCGAGTCGATCCCCGGCTTCTGCGAGCAGACCGCGCAGGCGCTCGCGCACATCATCCTCAGCCACCACGGCACCCTGCAGCACGGCTCGCCGGTCGTACCGGCCACGCGCGAGGCGACGCTCGTGCACTTCCTCGACAACCTCGGCGGACGCCTGGGCTCCTTCGACCGCCTGCAGAAGGCGCTCAGCCCCGGCACCGACTGGTCCTCCTTCGACCGCGCCCTCGGCGGCGCGGCGTTCTTCGGGCCCGGCACCGGGACGGGCACCCGGCCCGGGGCCGACGCCGAGCCCGCCGACGGCCTGCCCGGCCTGCCCAGCCTGCAGGGCGCCCGCGCGGCCTAGCCGCGCCGGTCCGCGCGCTCGCTGTCGAGGATCGCGCCGAGGTCGTGGGCGCCCTCGGCGATGCGCGCGAGGAAGTCCGCGCGCTGCTCGTCGGTGAGATCCGTCCGGCGGGTGAGCAGATCCGCGAAGCCGCGGACGATGGTCAGCGGGGTGCGCAGATCGTGGACGAGGCGCTCCAGCCGCAGGCCGGGGTCCTGCGGCCACGGGGCCGGCGCGTCCCCCTCGGGGTCGCCGTCAGTCGAAGTCGACGTCATCGAGGGTCCCGAGGGCGATCTCGCCACGCTCGAGCGCCATCGCGATCGCGTGCACCCGGTTGCGCGCCTGCAGCTTGCGGATGACGTTGCGCACGTGGGTGCGCACGGTCTCCACCGAGACCGAGATCTGGTCGCCGATCTTCTCGGCGGTCAGGCCCTCGGCCATCAGGTGCATGATCTCGCGCTCGCGGGGCGAGAGCTGCGGCACGCTGGACGTCGCGCGCGGCGACAGGAGGATGCGGTCCAGGCGCGGGTCGACGTACGAGCCGCCCGCGGCGACACGCTCGATCGCGCTGACGAGCTCCTCCATCGACCCGGCCTTCAGCGCGTAGCCGCGCGCACCGGAGTCCAGCCCGTCGTAGAGCAGCTCGGCGTCGGCGTCGCCGGTGTAGAGCATCACCCCGAGCTCGGGCCGCACCGCGAGCAGCTCCCGGCACAGGTCGATCCCGCTGCCGTCCGGCAGGCGGATGTCGACGAGGGCGACGTCCGGCACCTCGTGGGTGACGAGGTCAAGGCCGGCCGCGACGTTCCCGGCCGCACCGACGACCTGCAGCCCGTGCGCACCGAGCAGCGCGGCGAGCCCTTCCCGCAGGGCCTCATGGTCGTCGACGATCACGAGCTTGGTCATCTGCGGCCAACGGTACCGGGCGGACGGTCCGAGCATCGGAAGTCCGCAAAGAGCGGGCGAACGGCGGTCGCGGCGAGCGCCGGTCCGGCCCGCCGGACTATCGTGCGCCGGGAATGGCGAAGGACACCGAGAAGCTCATCCGTCAGCTCTCGCTCATCTCGTACCTGATGGCAGAGCGCCGGCCAGTGACCGCACTGGAGATCCGCCGGGCCGTCGAGGGCTCCAGCGGGATGAAC
>CAZRLR010000161.1:0-9338 GCA_964600395.1 uncultured Conexibacter sp. | reverse complement strand
GCGTCGCACATCTGCAGCGCCTGGGCATCGGTGTTCGCCGCGATGAACTCGACGCCACGCAGGCCCGCGTCGACCATGCGGTTGACGGCGTTGGTGCCACCACCGCCGACGCCGACGACCTTGATGACTGCGAGATAGCTGCCGCTGGATTCCATGAAAGAGAAGTTCCGTCCTACCCTCGATCTAATCTCAAGGGTTTCGTAAGCCTTTGCCCGGACGGGCGTTGCGCACGGTACGCAGGGGTTATGGCCTGTGTCAACGGCAAGTCTAACCCGCAACGCCCGTTGCAGTCGGCCCGACTCTCGACCCGTGATCGAGGGTTTGACCGCTTCTGAGGCTCTACCTCAGGTTGAGCCTCGCCCTCAGGGCGTCGTCCCGGTGGCGGGGCCGGTCGCCGTCGCCGCGGGGTCCTGCACCCCGGCCCCCGCGGTCGCGGTCGGGGTCGCCGCCCCCGTCGTCGCGGCCTGCGGCGTGCTCATCGGCTCCAGCCCGGCGGCCGCCGGGCTCTCGGGGACCGTGACGTCGATGAGCGTCGCACCGGCCGAGGCGGGGTCGCCCAGGAGGGCCACGAGCGACGCCCACTTCGCGGCGAGGCGATCCGCCGCGCCGAACGCGACGGCGGGTCCGTCCTTCAGCTGCGCCTGCATCCCGCGTGCGCCCGTGAACATCCGGGTGACCCGGCTGCGCAGCGCTGCGGGGGCGGCGGCCAGGATCCGCACCTGCGCCAGCCCGAGCGGGTCCTTCAGGACGGTGCCGCTGGGCGGGGCGGCGAGGGTGACGGTCGGCGCGTCGCGGTCGGACACGCCGCGCAGCAGCGTCCCGTCGGCCGCCACCGGGACGGACTGCCCGGCGGCCTTCAGCGTCGCGACGGGGTGGCGCTCGACGACCTCGATGTTCAGCAGGTGCGGGAAGTCGCCGCTCGCGCGGACGTCGGCCACGACGGGGTAGGCGGCGACGGCGCGGCGCAGGCGCGCCTCGTCGACGTGGAGGGTCGTCATCTCCCCCGCCGCGCCGGTGAGCGCGCTGCGGATCGCAGCGGTCTGACTCGAGGTCAGGCCGGAGATCCGCACCTCCCGGACGCGGACGAGCGACAGGTCGCGGCCGAACCACCAGCCGGCGCCGAGCAGCACGACGAGCAGCGCGAGCGCTCCGACGAGCCGCGGGTGCGGCAGGCGCGGACGCAGGCGGCGGGCGGGCCGGGCGGCGCCGGGGGCGGCGCGGAGGACCCGGGCGACGGGCGGCAGCGGAAAGGTGCGGGAGGCCATCCGCTGACCCGTTCGACGTCGTCCGGGCCGTCCCTGCCTCGGCGGCGAGGGCCGATCCGGTGGGCCGTGGGGCCCGCACGATCGGCCCTCGGTCCGCACGGCGTCATCGAGGGCCGATCCGCGCGGGTCGGGGCCCCACACGATCGGCCCTCGACGGGCGGGCAGCGCGCCGCCTGCGCGCCTGCGCGGCTGCCTCGGCGGCTTCAGCCGGCGGCCAGGCGCTCGCCGAGCGTCCGCACGTCCCCCGCCCCCATGACGAGGACGAGGTCCCCGGCGCGCAGGCGCGGGGCCAGGACACGCTCCACATCCGCGAAGGCCGGCAGCCAGAAGACGGGCATGCCCGGCCGGACGTCGAGGGTCGCCTGGGCCAGCAGCCGGCCGGTGACGGTGGGGAAGTCGGCCTGGCGCTCGCGGGCGGGGTAGACGTCGACGAGGCAGACGACGTCCGCGCCCGCCAGTGCGGCGCCGAACTCGCCGGCCAGGTGCTCGGTCCGGCTGAAGAGGTGCGGCTGGAAGACGGCGACGACGCGCTCGGGGGTGAGGCTGCGGGCCGCCTGGATCGTCGCCGCGACCTCGGTCGGGTGGTGGGCGTAGTCGTCGACGACGCGCGCGCCGCCGGCGGTCGTCCCGAGGTCCTGGAAGCGGCGACCGGCCCCCGGGAAGGTCGCCAGGGCGGCGCGGGCGGCACCTTCGTCGAAGCCCGCCAGGACGAGGGCGGCGAGCGCGGCGGCGGCGTTGCGCTGGTTGTGCTCGCCGGGGACGAGGAGCTCGAGCGGCGGGTCGGGCGCGTCGAAGGCGACGGTCGCGGCGGCCGGGTCGCGCAGGGCCAGCACGTCCGGGCGGTCCCACAGCACCGCCTGCGGCGGCGTCGCGAGGAAGGTCCGGAAGACCTGCCGGACCTCCTCGAGCGAGCCGTACGTCGCGTGGTGGTCGAGCTCGACGTTCGTCACGACGGCGATCTCGGCCGTGATCGCCAGAAAGGAGCGGTCGGACTCGTCGGCCTCGACGACGAGCCATTCGCCCGTCCCCCACGCCGCGTTCGTCCCGGTCGAGACGAGGTCGCCGCCGATGAGGTACGCCGGGTCGGCGCCGAGCGCCAGCAGCGCGTGCGCGAGCATCGACGTCGTCGTCGTCTTGCCGTGGGCGCCGGCGACGGCGATCGTCCGCTTCAGGGCGCTGAAGCGCGTGAGGAGCTCGGCGCGCGGGTGGTCGGGCAGATTGCGCCGGGCGGCCTCGACGCGCTCGGGGTTGTCCGCGCGGATCGCGGTGGAGTGGAAGAGCTCGACGTCGTCCCCGGCCGGGACGTTCGCCGCATCGTGGCCGCCGCGGGCGTCGATCCCCAGCGCGCGCAGCGCGACGAGCGCCGGGGACTCGGCCTGGTCCGATCCGCTGACGGTCGCGCCGAGCGCCACGGCGCAGCGCGCGTAGGCGCTCATGCCCGCGCCGCCGATGCCGACGAGGTGCAGGCGCTGCCCGGTCCACGGACCCGCACCGGTCACGAGCTGACCTCCGCGGTCCCGACCGCCAGCGGCTGCAGGACCGACCACGCCTTGCGGAAGGGCTCCTGCCGCGTGTCGACGGCGAAGCCCGCCTCGCGCAGGAGGTCGGGCGTGGGGCGGTTGCAGTTGCAGCCGCCGGCGATGCGCCGCTGCACCGGGTTGAAGCGGTCCTGCCTGCGGGCGCGCTCGGGGTCGGGGTGGCGCACGTGCTCGAGGAAGAGCAGGCGGCCGCCGGGCGCGAGGACGCGCTGCAGCTCGACGAGCACCGACGGGACCTCGGGCACGGTGCAGAGCACGAGCGTCCCCACGACGGTGTCGAAGCTGTCGTCCGCGAACGGCAGCGCGTCGGCCCCGGCCTCCACGACCTCCACCCCGTCGCGGCCCAGCAGCGCGACCTTCTCGCGCAGGCGCTTGGCCATCGCGGGGGTCGGCTCGGTGAGGACGAGGCGCTCCAGGCCGGCCGGGTAGTGCGCGGCGTTCAGGCCCGTCCCGGCGCCGATCTCCAGCACCCGTCCCGATGCCTGCGCCAGCAGGCCGGCGCGCAGCTCGCGCAGGCCCGCCTGCTCCGACACCGACAGCAACGGGTCGTAGAGCGCGGCGAAGAGGCGGTCGAGCACGGACATGGCCGCAAGCCTGCCACGCGACGCGACCCGACGCGGGGCGGGCCCGCCGGCGTCGCACCCCGGTCGCGGAATCCGCGACCCGCGTGCGAACCCGGATCAGCGGCTAGCGACGACGCTCGGCGGCCGCCAGGACCTCGGCGGCGATGTCGGCGGCGGCGTGCGGTCGCGCGAGCGACGCCGAGGCGGCCGCCATCCGCGCCAGGCGGCCCGGGTCGTCGAGCAGGGCGTCGACCTCGGCCTTCAGGCGCTCGGCGGTGAGCTCGGCGTCCGGGACGAGGATCGCGGCGCCCGCGTCGACCATCCAGCGCGCGTTGCCGGTCTGGTGGTCGGCCGCCGCGTGCGGGTACGGGACGAGGATCGCCGGGCGCCCGTGGGCGGCGATCTCGAAGACCGAGCCGCCGGAGCGCCCGACGACGAGGTCGGCCGCCGCCAGCGCCTCGCCGAAGCCGTCGATGTACGAGCGCAGGTCGTAGTGCGGGCGCCCGGCCTTCGGAGACCGCTCGAGCAGGTCGGCGAAGTCGCGCTCGCCCGCCGCGTGCAGGATGCGCAGCCCCGGCCGTTCGTCGGCGAACGCGACGATCGCGGCCTCGTTGAGCGAGTGCGCCCCGAGCGAGCCGCCGAAGATGAGCACGCAGGTGTCGCGCTCACCGAGGGAGAAGCGCTTGCGGGCCGCTGCGCGGTCGCCGGTCACCGGCGGGATCGGGCGCCCGGTGACGCGGTAGCGGTCGCCATCGCGACCCGCCAGCGGGAAGGCCAGGCAGACGCGGGCGGCGCGACGGGCGAGCAGGCGGTTCGTCAGCCCCAGGTGGCTGTCGGCCTCGGTCAGGACGATCGGGACGCCGGCGCTCAGCGCGGCGGCGCAGACGGGCCCGGCGACGTAGCCGCCACCCCCCAGGACGACGTCGGGGCGCTCGGCCTTGATGATCTTCCGTGCGACCGCGGTGGCGCCCACGGCGCGCAGCACCCCGCGTGCGGCCTTCAGCGGGTTCGAGCGCGAGAGCCCCTCGACCCCGAGCGTGTGCAGCGGGTAGCCGGCCGCCGGGACGAGGCGCAGCTCGGCGCGCTCGCCGCCGGCCCAGGTGACGTCGTGGCCGCTAGCCCGCAGCGCGTCGGCCACCGCCAACGCGGGCACCACGTGTCCGGCCGTCCCGCCGGCTGCGATCAGCACGCTCGTCATCGACCCGGGATCCTGGCACGGCGCGGACGTGGGCGACGCCTCCCTGCGCGATGCTCAGCAAGAGGCCCATGCTCGCGAGCAGGACCATGAGGTTCGTCGAGCCGTAGCTGATGAACGGCAGCGGGACGCCCGTCACGGGCGCCATGCCCAGGACGGTGAAGACGTTGAGCATCCCCTGGCACAGGATCATCGACGTGACGCCGGCCGCCAGGAGCTTGCCGTAGGCGCCCTGGGCGCCCTGCGCGACGCGCAGCCCGGCGTAGGCGATGAGCCCGTAGAGGAAGAGGACGACGGAGATGCCGGCGACGCCGAGCTCCTCGCCGATGACCGCCAGGATGAAGTCGGTGTGCGCCTCGGGCAGGTAGTTGATCTTCTGGATCCCGTGGCCGATGCCGCGCCCGAAGAAGCCGCCGGACCCCAGCGCGATCTGGCCCTGCACCGCCTGGTGGCCGGTGTCCTGGGCGTCCGCCCAGGGGTTGACGAACGACGTCAGGCGCTGCATCCGGTAGGGCTCGACGATCGCCATGAGCAGGATCAGGACGCCGCCCGCGCCGGCCATGACGAGCAGGTAGCGCAGCGGCATGCCGGCCGCGACGAGCACGGCGCTGAGGACCATCGCGATGACGAGCGCCGTCCCGATGTCCTTCGCCGCCACCAGGGCGCAGGCGAAGCCGCAGACCGTCGCCATCGGGGTCAGCAGGCGCGGGCTGCGGACGATCTTCGGGCGCATCGCCAGCGTCCGCACGACGTAGAGCAGCAGCGCGATCTTCAGCAGCTCGGACGGCTGGAAGCGCAGGGCGCCGCGCCCGATCCAGCGGCGCGAGCCGTTGACCTCCACGCCGATGCCCGGGACGAGGACGAGCAGCTGCAGCGCGATCGCCACGCCGAGCAGCGGGACGGTGAAGCGCGCCACCTGCGCCAGGCCGTGGCGCGAGATGAGGTGCATCAGGACGAGGCCGACGGTCCCGAAGACGAGGTAGCGGACGAGGAAGCCGGCGTCGTTCTGCCCCTGCAGGAGGGTGCGGGCGCTGGAGGCGGAATAGACCATGACCGCGCCGGCCGCCAGGAGGCAGAACGTGGCGGTCAGCAGGATGTTGGCTTCCAGCGGTTGCGAGCGCGGAGGGCGCGACGGCGGCATCAGGCGGTCCTTCGACGCGCCGTGGCCGAATCCTCATGAAAGTTCTGTCAAGTTCGCCACGAGCGTCTGGAAGTGACGCCCGCGCTCCTCGAAGTTCCGGTACTGCCCGAACGACGCGCAGGCCGGGGAGAGCAGGACGACGTCCCCGGGCCGGGCGGCCGCGTGTGCAGCGGCGACGGCGGCGGGCAGGTCCCCCCGGTCCTCCCCCGTGCCCAGCGCGGCGCGCAGGCGCCCGGCGGCGGCCCCGACGAGGTGGACGCCGGCGGCGCGCGCGGCGACCGGCGCGCGCAGCGGCGTGAAGTCCTCCTGCTTGGCGTCGTCCCCGCCGAGGATGAGCTGCAGCGGGGCGTCGAAGGCGGCCAGGGCGGTGAGGGCGGACGCGACGTTCGTGGCCTTGGAGTCGTCGACGTAGCGCACGCCGTCGACGACGGCGATCTCGCGCAGGCGGTGCTCGACCCCGCCGAAGGTCTGCAGCGAGCGGGCGATCGCCCCGTCGTCCAGGCCGCGGGCGCGGCAGGCGGCGACGACCGCGCGGGCGTTCTGCTCGTTGTGGGCGCCGGGCAGGGCGGGCGCGACGGGCAGCGCGACGTCCTCGAGCAGGACGCGGGCCGCGGCGCCCGGGGCGACCGTCGCGAAGGCGCGCGGCAGGACGGCGACGTCCTGCGCCGTCTGCCGGGAGAACATCCCGGTGAGCTTCGCGGCGCGGTAGGCCTCGGCCGAGCCGTGCCAGTCGAGGTGGTCGGTCTCGAGGTTGAGCAGCACCCCGACGTCCGGGCGGAAGGCGAGCGTGTCGTGCAGCTGGTAGCTCGAGCACTCCAGGATCACGGTCGTGCCGGGCGCCGGCGGCGTGGCGATGAGCGACGTGTAGGCCGTCCCGACGTTGCCGACGACCGCGACGGGCGCGCCGGCCTCGCGGAAGGCGTGCCCGAGCCACTCGGTGACCGTCGTCTTGCCGTTCGTCCCGGTGACCGCGACGACGGGCGCGTCGACGAGGCGCCAGGCGAGCTCCACCTCGCCGAGGACCGGGATCCCGGCGGCGCGGGCGGCCGCCACGACGGGGGCGCGCGGCGGCACGCCCGGCGACTTGACGACCGCACGGGCGGCGCCGAGCTCGTGCAGGCCGTCGACACCGGTGACGACCGGGAAGCCGACGTCGCCGCGCAGGGCCGGTACCCCGCTGTCGACGCCCACGACCTCGTGGCCGAGCGCGGTCAGCGCCCGGCCCGCGGCCAGCCCCGACCGCGCCAGGCCGACGACGAGCCACGGCCCGTCGGGCAGGCCGGGACGGTCAGCCAAGACGACCGGGGCCGGAGCGCGGCCGGATCGTGGATGCTGGGCGTCGACGGGCGGTCGGGATGCGGGCCGCAGGCCCTCGCCCGACCCGGCCGGTGGCGTCCAGCGCCGCGAGACGGTTCGCTCCGGACACGGTCAGGCAACCGACTGCTGGTAGATCGTGAAGCCGATCGCGCTGCAGACGGCGGCCACGATCCAGAAGCGCAGGATGATCTTCGTCTCCGACCAGCCTTCGATCTCGAAGTGGTGGTGGATCGGGGCCATCTTGAAGACGCGCTTGCGGAAGGTCTGGAAGGAGAAGACCTGGATCATGACGCTGAGCGCCTCGACGACGAAGATGCCGCCGAGCAGGACGAGCAGCTCCTCGGTCTTCGTCATGATCGCCAGGCCGCCGATGATGCCGCCGAGGCCGAGCGAGCCGGTGTCCCCCATGAAGATCGTGGCCGGGAACGCGTTGTACCAGAGGAATCCGATGCAGGCCCCGACGGCGCAGCCGGCCAGGAGCGCGAGGTCCTGCTGGCCCGTCGTGATGAACGTGATGCCGATGTACGCCAGCAGGACGATCGCGGCGCACCCGGCGGCCAGGCCGTCCAGGCCGTCGGTGAGGTTCACGGCGTTCGTCGTCCCGGCGATGACGACGTAGATGAAGAACGGGTAGAAGATCCCGAGGTCGACGGTCGCGTCGATGGAGCGCAGGCGCACCGTCTCCTCCAGGCCCGCCTTGTCGACGGCGACCCACCAGAGGAAGAGCGTGATGGCGACCATCCACAGGAGCTTCCAGCGGCCCTGGAGCCCGAGGTTGCGCCGGCGGAAGACCTTCTGGGCGTCGTCGGCGAAGCCCAGCAGCGCGGACATGATCCCCGCGCCGAACACGCCGATCGCCCGCCAGTCGTAGTCGCTGAGCAGCAGGAACGGCACCGAGATGGCCAGGAACATGATGAGCCCGCCCATCGTCGGCGTGCCCGCCTTGGCGTGGTGCCCGGCGGGCCCCTCGTCGCGGATGTGCTGGCCGAACTCACGCGCCCGCAGCGCGGCGATGAACTTCGGGCTCAGGAAGATGCACAGCAGCAGGGAGGCCGTGCCCCCGATCAGGATCTCGCCCATCATCGACCTCGCAGCTTGTCAGTCCCGGCGGCGCGGAGCGCCGCGACCACCGCTTCCAGCCCGACCCCGCGCGAGGCCTTGATCAGGACGGTGTCGCCCGCCCGCACGAGGCCGGGGACGAGCGCCGCGGCCGCCGCGGCGTCCGGCGCGTGGTGGTCGCCCGCGTAGGCGGCGCTCAGCGGCCCGACGGCGACGAGCAGCTGCACCCCCGCCGCGCGGGCGTGGGCGCCGACCTCCTCGTGGTGGCGCACCTCGTCGGGCCCGAGCTCGCGCATGTCGCCGAGCACCGCGACACGGCGTCCGTCGCCCGTGGCGCGGGCGGCGAGGTCGTCCAGGGCGGCGCGCATCGACACGGGGTTGGCGTTGTAGCAGTCGTCCACGACGGTGATGCCGGAGTCCAGCGTGTACCGCTGCCCGCGCATCTCGCTGAGCGTCAGGGCGATCGGGCCCTGCGGCTGCGCACCGACGGCCCGGGCGGCCGCCAGGGCCGCGCAGGCGTCCAGGCGCACGTGCGCGGACTCCCCGTCGAGGCCGAGGCCGGCAAGGTCGCCGGGGGTGACGTCGGCCCCCGAGCCGTCCGGTCCGAACGTCACGGTCGTGATGTCCGCGCGGGCGTGCGGCGTCAGCAGCGGTTCGTCGACGGGCAGGACCGCCGTCCCCACGCCCGGCTCCAGCGCCGCGACGACCGTCGCCTTCTCGGCGGCGATGGCCTCCATCGTCCCCAGCTGCTCGAGGTGGACCGGACCCAGGGCGGTGATGACGGAGACGTCCGGCAGCGCGATGTCGGTCAGCTCCCGGATCTGGCCGGGACCGCGCATGCCCATCTCCAGCACGAGCGCCTCGGTGCCCGCGGGCGCGCGCAGCACCGTCAGCGGCAGGCCGATCTCCGTGTTGAGGTTGCGCTCGTTGGCGACGGTCGCCAGGCCGGCGGACGTGAGCATCGCCGCCAGCAGGTCCTTCGTCGTCGTCTTGCCGACCGAGCCGGTGACGGCGATCGTCGGGCAGGCGAGCTCCACCCGCCACGCCGTGGCGAGCTCCTGCAGGGCCGCCAGCGGGTCGGGGGCGGCCAGGACGACGCCCGGGCCGGGCCACGACGCGAGGGCCGCGGCGTGCTCCTCGGCGACGAGGACGCCCCACGCCCCGGCGGCGAGCGCGCCCGGCGCGAAGCGCCCGCCGTCGACGTGTTCCCCCGGCAGGCCGGCGAAGAGGTCGTCGGGGCCGACGGCGCGGGAGTCGACC
>CAZRLR010000160.1:0-9358 GCA_964600395.1 uncultured Conexibacter sp. | reverse complement strand
GCTTCGTCACCGCGTATCCGGCGAACGTCTGGATCGTGCGCCGCGGCATCAAGGAAGGCATGTAGCGCCCGCCGCGTCTGGGCTCCACGAGGCCGCGGCGGATGGCGTAGCGCGTCAGCGCCACGCGGTCGCGGAGCCCTAGCTTGTCCAGCACGTTGCTGCGGTGGCGCTCGACGGTCTTGTCGCTGATGTGCAGGACCTCGCCGATCTCCCGGCTCGTGTGACCCTCGGCGATGAGCTTGACGACCTCGGTCTCGCGCGCCGACAGCGGGTCGTCCATCGCGGTGCCGGGCCCGCGGTCCAGGAACTCGCGGATGAGCGCGGCGACCCCGCGGGGGTAGAGGAACGGCTCGCCGCGCAGGGCGGCGTGACAGGCGGCCACGAGATCCTGATGGGCGGCGGACTTCAGGACGTACCCCGAGGCGCCGGCGCGGAGCGCCTCGAAGAAGAACTGCTCGTTGTCGTGCATCGAGAGGATGAGGATCTTCAGGTCAGGGCGGTGCTCGGCGAGCTGCCGTGCGGCCTGGATCCCGGTGAGGCGCGGCATGGCGACATCGAGGACCGCGAGGTCGATCGGCTGGCGCAGGCATTCCGCGACGGCCTCCGCGCCGTCCGCCGCTTCGGCGACCACGGAGAAGCCCGGCTCGGCCTCGAGGGTGAGCCGCAGCCCGTGGCGGACGACGGCGTGATCGTCGGCGAGCAGCACGCGGATGAGGCTCATCCCGGCATCCTAGGTCGCCGTGCACGTCGCGCCCGTCACCTGCGGGTGCGCCGGCCGACGTACCGGCCGCGGAACAGCCGCACGGCGTCGAGCGTCCGCGGGCCCCACCGCGGGCAGCCGAGCCGCCGCCGGCCCGCGACCGTCGACACGGCATCGCGCGGGCGTCCCCCGGCGGGGGCGAGGAACGTCGCGGCCGGCAGGCCGCGCTGCACCGCCTGCAGCTGGCCGACGAAGGTGTCGTCGACGTCGTGCCGGTACTCGATGACGATCAGACCGGCGGCCGCGGCCGCCGGGACCGAGCCACCGGGGAGCGGGCGGGTGAAGACGCCGGGGCGCGGCACCCCGGTCGGCGCCGGGCGGGCGGGCCTCGGTGGCCCCATGAGCCGGCAGTGCGCGGCGCGGACGGCGTCCTCCAACGCGACGGCCCGCACGACCGGGAGCGACGGCGTCCCGGAAGGCCCGCCGTGCAGCAGACGCAGGGCGAGGAAGGCGACGAGGGCGCCCGCCGTGAGCCATCCGGCGACGTACCGCACGGCCTCAGGACGGGGGAGCATCAGGCGGCGCGGGCGGTCGGGTCACGTCGGGGGTGTTGACACATCGCGGGGCTGCGTCGCGCCCGCGGTCAGCGGCATGACGCACCCGGGTGCCAATTGGGTAGGACCCCAAGCGTGAGCGCCCCCCAGCGGCACGTCTCGCTGTCCCTCCGCCTGTTCGTCCCGAACGCGACGGTCCTGGCCGTGGCCTGCGTCGTCCTCGCCTTCGAGCCGGCCAACGGCGCCATCCTGACGCTCGGCGGCGGCCTGCTCGTCATGGTGTCGATCAACCTCGTCCTCATCCGGCGGGCGACCACGCCGCTCGTGCGCCTGAGCCGCCTGATGGGGGACGTGGACCTGCTCAACCCGAACGAGCGCATCCCGGTCCCGCGCCAGCGCTCGGAGGTCGCCGTCCTCAGCGAGACGTTCAACGCCATGCTGCAGCGGCTCGAGCGCCAGCAGCAGGCCAGCCTGCATCGCGCGATGACCGAGCGTGAGGACGAACGCCGGCGGATCTCGGCTGAGCTGCACGACCAGATCGGCCAGATGCTGACGGCGATCGCCCTGCAGCTCGACCGCGCGGCCGCCGTCGCCGGTCCCGAGGTCCGTGCCGAGGTGGTCGACGCCCGGGACGGCGTCCTGGCGACGGTCGAGGACGTCCGGCGCCTGGCCTCCGGCCTGCGCCCCCAGGCCCTCACCGCCCTTGGCCTCGTGTCGGCGCTGACCGACCTGTCGGAGCAGATCGCCAGCCGGACCGGGATGCAGGTGCTGCGCGACCTGGATCGCGGGCTGAAGGCCCTGGGCGACGACACGGATCTGATCGTCTACCGCGTGGCCCAGGAAGGGTTGACGAACGCCGTCCGGCACGCCGATGCCACCTGCGTCGAGGTGACGCTCGAGGACGTCGGCGACGCCGTGCTGCTCACCGTGGCCGACAACGGCAAGGGGATTCCCCTGCAGCGCGCCGAGAGCGGCCTGCGCGGCCTGCGTGAGCGTGCCCTGTCGATCGGTGCCACCCTCGACGTGGGCCCACGCTCGCCGCGGGGCACGACGCTCAGCCTGCGGATCCCGACACAGCCGCCGGCGAGGCCGGCCGACGTCCGGGTCGCGACACGCCGGCCGGCCTGGCGCCGGGGCGGGGCGGCGTCGAAGGCGGGCGTCCGGGCGGACGCGACGACGGAGTAGGCGCCGCCCGGCTGCGGAGGTGGTGCGCAGTCCGGACCGGTCCCCAGGTCATCCGGAAGACCAGCAGGTCGCAGCGCGGGACGGGCCCGGGCATGAGAGCGCCGTGCGTTCGCATCCTCACACCCGCGCCTGCCCGGAGGGACCGCCGGCGTGACCGGCGCGGGCCTCACGGACACCCGGGGGGTGCACGACGGGCTGGCGACGATCTACCTGTGGGTCGGGGTCGCGGTGTTCGTCGTGGTCACCGTGACCGTCCTCGTCTTCCTCGTCCGCTTCCGCGATCGCGGCGACGCCGACCCGCGGCGACCCTCACGCCGGCACGGCGCGCCCCGGCTCGAATGGTCGACGGTCGCGCTCCTGGCGGTCGTCACGGCCGTCCTCCTGGGGCTGTCGTTCCACTCGCAGCTGCGCATCGACGGGATCACCCACGCGGCCCGGGCGCAGGCCGCGCCCGTCCGCGTCCAGGTGATCGGCGCCCAGTGGCAGTGGCGCTTCCAGTACCCCGGCGGCGCGGGGACGCCGAGGGTGGAGCAGACAGCGCCGGAGGGGACGCCGCCCCGCCTCGTCGTGCCCGTCGGTCGCCGCGTCCTCTTCTCCGGGCGATCGCTGGACGTCCTGCACGACTTCTGGATCCCCGACCTGAGGTTCCAGCGCCAGGTCTGGCCCGACCACACCGAGACCTGGGCGCTCGTCTTCCCGAAGGCGGGGCGCTACCCGGGGGTGTGCGCGTGGTTCTGCGGGCTCTACCACCAGAACATGCACTTCGTCGCGGTCGCCGTGCCGCCCGGACGCTTCGACGCGTGGCTGGCCCGCCGCCGGGCCGAGGCAGGGTCGTGAGCGTCGCCGCGCCGGTCCGACGGCCGACGCCGGCCCTGCCGCGTGTGCCGCTGCTGGACTCGCTCATCTGCACCGACCACAAGACGATCGCCCGGCGGATGCTCGTGGCGTCGCTCGTCTTCTTCCTGGCCGGCGGGGCGATGGCGCTGGTCATGCGCGCCGAACTCGCCCAGCCCGGCCTGCAGGTCACGTCGACCCGGACGTACAACGCGCTCTTCACGATGCACGGGTCGACGATGATCTACCTGGTCATCACGCCGCTGGCGCTGGCCCTGGCGGTCTACATCGTCCCCCTGCAGGTCGGGGCGGCCGGGCTGGCCGGCCCGCGGGTCGCGCTCTGCGGGCTGTGGATCTTCATCGTCGGCGGCCTCGTCATGGAGGCGGGGTGGCTGGCGAACGGCGGCCCGGGCCGGGCGACGTGGATCGGGGTGGCCCCGCTGTCGGAGCTGCAGGGCACCCCCGGCAGCGGCCAGGACTTCTGGGTTCTCGGCGTGCTGCTGGCGACGCTCGGCGAGTGGCTGATCGGCCTGTGCCTGCTGGCGACCGTCCTGCGCAAGCGCGCCCCCGGGATGACGCTCATGCGGATGGCGCCGTTCACGTGGACCGCCGTCGGCACGACGCTGATGATGGTCTTCGCCTTCCCGGTGCTCATCGTGCTCATGGCGCTGCTGTTCTACGACCGCCGCAACTGCTGCCTCTTTGCGGGCGAGCAGGGGGCGCTGAGTTACCAGGAGCTCTTCTGGTTCTACGGGCATCCCGTCGTCTACGTCATGTTCTTCCCGTTCCTCGGTGCGGTCGCCGAGGTCTTCTGCGCCTTCAGCGGCCGGCGGCTCTTCGGCTACCCCTTCTTCGTCTTCTCCACGGCGCTGCTGTTCGCGGCGCTCTCCTCGAGCGTGTGGGGGCACCACATGTTCACGACCGGACGCATCAACGCGAAGTACTTCGCGCTCACCTCGCACGGGATCGTCGTCGCCGCCGGGATCGAGTACTTCGACCTCATCGGGACGTTGTGGCGCGGGCGGCTGCGCTTCACGGTCGCCTTCCTGTTCGCGGTCGCCTTCCTGCTGCAGTTCCTCGTCGGCGGGCTGACGGGGATTTGGCTCGCCTCGCCGACGCTGGACTTCGACGCGAACAACTCCTACGTGGTCGTGGGCCACTTCCACTACACGCTCTTCGCCGGGTCCGTGTTCGGCGCGTTCGCGGCGGTCTTCTACTGGTTCCCGAAGTGGACCGGCGTGCTGCTGCGCGAGGGCCTGGGGAAGGTGCAGTTCTGGCTGATGGTCGTCGGGACGAACATGACCTTCGCGCCGATGTTCGCGCTCGGTGAGGACGGGATGACCCGTCGGATCGCGAACTACTCCCGGGCGTCCGGGTGGGGGACGCCGAACCTCGTCGCGTCGGTCGGATCGGCGGTGATCGCCGTCGGCGTCCTGGTCTTCGTCGTCAACGTGCTCGTGTCGCTGCGCCGTCGCCGGCCGGCCGGCGACGACCCGTGGGGCGGCCCGAGCCTCGAATGGGCGACGAGCTCACCACCGCCGGCGCACAACTTCGACCTGCTGCCCCCGATCCGATCCTTCGCGCCGCTCGTCGACGCGCGGGAGGCGGCCGAGGACCGCGAGGCGCAGCGCGGGGCGCCGTCCACCGAACAGGGGGCGCCGGCATGACGCGCGGCTGGCTCGTCCTGGGCGGGTGGGGGCTCCTGCTGGCCGCGCTTGCGGCGCCGCAGGTCATCTTCGCGCCGCGCCCCGGGGAGCTCGCGCTGGCCGGCGCCTTCTCCGGCGTCATGCTCGTCCTCGCCGCCGTGGCGCTCGCCGGCGAACGCCGCGGGTGGCCGCCGCACCCCGACGTCGGCACGCCCGAGGTGCTGCCGTGGACCTCAGCCGCCGCATCGGCTCTCGGTGTCGGCATCGGGCTGGTCGTCCTCGGCTGGCTGCTCGGGCAGTGGCTCGTCGGCATCGGCGCCCTCGTCGCCGCGCTCGGCGTCGGCGGGCTGGTCCGCGAGTTCCGGGCGCAGCGGGGATGACCGGCGCGCTGCCCGTCATCCCCTGCTTCGCGCTCCTGGCGGTCGCGGCGCACCGCGCCGGCCGGCGCGTCGCCCGGTGGCGGGTGCTCTGCGCCGCCGGCGGGCTGACGGTCTGCGCGGTCGCGCTGGGGCCGCTGGATCCCGCGGCGGACCGAGGGCTGACGCTCCACATGGCCCAGCACCTGATGCTCGGCGTCGTCGCTCCCGCCCTCGTCGCCCTGGGCACCCCCGTGCGCCTGGCCTTCGCGGCGCTCGACCGTCCCGGGCGGCGCCGCCTGGCCGCGCTCCTGCACCGGTGGCCGCTGCGCCGGCTGCTGCACCCGGCCGTGGCCGTGAGCCTGGCAGCCGCCGCGATGGTGCTCGCCCACCTGCCGGCCGTGCTGGGAGCGGTCGACCGCAGCGCGCTGCTGCACGCCGGCGAGCACGCGACGATCTTCTGGACCGCCGTGGGCGCCTGGGCGGCGCTGCTCGGCGCCGACCCCGTCCCGGCGGCCCCCGGCGCGATCGGCATCCTGGCCGCGGTCACGGCCTGGTCGCTGCCGATGGCCGCGGTCGGCGCGTTCTACGCGAGTGCCGGTCATGTCCCGAGCGGGATCAGCGCCGTCGTGGGCCCGGACGGTCTGGCCGACGTCCACGCCGGCGGGACCCTCATGCTGCTGGCCGGGCCGGCGCTGATGGCGCCCGTCGGCCTCCTGGCGGGCGCCCGCGCGCTGTGGCGCCAGGAGCAGCGCCAGCGCCTCCGCGAGCGGCTGGAGGTGTCCTGGTGAGGATGCCCCGCGCCCCCCGGGTCGCCGCCCGCCGCCTGCCGATGCTGCTCGCCGTGGTCCTCGCGGGGCTGCTGACGACCGCGCTGTCCACGTCCCCTTCGCGGGCCCAGCGCGCCCCCGATGTCGCCCGCGGCCGCGCCGTGTACCTGAGCGGATGCTCGGCGTGCCACGGCATGGACGCACGTGGCATCCGCGGCCGGGGTCCGACCCTCGTCGGCGTCGGCGCGCAGGCGGCCGACTTCTACGTCCGGACCGGCCGCATGCCGCTGGCCGACCCCAAGGCGTACCCCGTCCGCGCGACGTCGCTCTACTCACGCGCGGACCGCGAGGCCGTCATCGCGTACGTCGCAAGCCTCGGCGGTCCGTCGATCCCCGTCGTCGACGCCGCCAGCGGCTCGGTGTCCCACGGCAAGGCGCTCTTCACGGAGCACTGCGCGGGCTGCCATCAGATCGACGGGCAGGGCGGCGTGGTCACCCCGGACGTCATCGCTCCGTCGCTCGAGCACGACGTGCAGCCCGTCGAGGTGGCCGAGGCGATCCGCATCGGTCCCTACGTCATGCCGCGCTTCACCGAGCAGCAGCTCAGCCGGGCGGACGTCGACGACCTGGCGCGGTACGTGCAGCACGTTCAGGATCTGCCCAACGACGGCGGCTGGGGGCTGGGGAACATCGGCCCCATCCCCGAGGGCATGGCCATCTGGGGCTTCGGCATCTGCCTGCTGGTGCTCGTCGCCCGGATCATCGGTGAGAGGACGCCAGGATGACGAGGTTGCTCGGTCGGCTGCTGGCCCTGTGGGTCATCTGGAAGCGCGGGATCCGCGGCCCGGTTCCGGGCCCTCCTGCGCCGGAGATCGATCCGCGCTCACGGGAGCTGCCGGAGGACGAGCGCGCCGAGCTGCTCGTCGCGGCGCTCCTCTTCGCGTCGGCCGCCTTCGCGGTGGCCTTCCTGGTGGTGTACGTCGTGTCGTCGAACACCCCGCTGCTGGGGACGACGGCCGGCCTGGCCCTCGCGTGCGTCGCGGCCGCGCTGATGCTCGCGAGCCTGCGCGTCGTGCCGCAGGAGACGGCGGTGCAGGAGCGCGAGGTCCTGCTCCGCGAGGAGGAGGACGAGGCCTTCGCGGACGAGCTGCGCGCGGGCACCGACGGGGTGTCCCGGCGCGGGCTGCTCGTCACCGCGGCCGGCGCGTGCACCTGTGGCCTGGGGCTCGTGGCCCTCGCCCCTGCCGCCTCGATGGGTCCGCGCGTGGGCGACCGCCTGGCCAGCAGCCCGTGGAAGGACGGCCTGCGCCTGGTCGACGAGCAGGATCGCCCGGTCACGGCCGACACGTTGAGCGTCGACGGGATCATCACCGCGTTCCCCGAGGGCGCGCAGAAGGGGGAGCTCGGTTCGCCGGTCGTCGTCGTCCGCGTGGACCCGGCGCAGCTGCGGCTGCCGCCCGACCGACGGGACTGGGCCCCCGAGGGCCTGCTCGCCTACTCGAAGATCTGCACCCACGCCGGGTGCGCGGTCTCCGAGTACCGCGCCCCGCTCAGCGACACGACCGCCCCAGGGGGTCCGGCGCTCGTCTGCCCGTGTCACTACTCGACCTTCGACGTGACGCGGGCGGCCAAGGTCGTCTTCGGCCCGGCCGGCCGCCCGCTGCCCCAGCTCCCGCTGCGGATCGGTCCTGGCCGCACGCTGCTCGCCGGTGGACCGCTGTCGGGGATCCCCGGTCCGGCCTGGTGGGGCGTGAAGGATGGCGGCGCGTGAGCGCTCCGAGGTCCCTCCGTGACGCCGACCCGGTCCTGGCGCCGACGCGGTTCGTCGACCAGCGCCTGGGATCGGCGTCGCTGATGCGCAAGACGCTGCGCTACGTCTTCCCCGACCACTGGTCCTTCCTGCTGGGCGAGATCGCGCTCTACAGCTTCGTCGCCCTGATCCTGACCGGGACGTACATGGCGCTGTACTTCGTCCCCAGCCACGGTGCGGCGGTCTACCACGGCTCCTTCGCGCCGTTGCAGGGCACGCAGGGCTCCGAAGCGTTCGTCTCCACCGTGCGCCTCTCCTTCGACGTGCCGGCCGGACTGCTCATCCGCCAGACCCATCACTGGGCGGCGAACCTCTTCATCGCGGCGATCGTCGTCCACGTCATGCGCGTCTTCTGGACCGGTGCCTTCCGCAAGCCGCGGGAGTTCAACTGGGCCATCGGGGTGACGATGCTGATGGTCGCCCTCGTCGAGGGCTTCGCCGGCTACTCGCTGCCGGACGACCTGCTGTCGGGGATGGGCCTGGCGATCGCCTACTCGGTGGCCCTCAGCCTGCCGCTCGTAGGCGGCCAGCTCTCCACGCTCGTGTGGGACGGGCGGTACCCCGGCGGTGAGGACTTCTGGCCGCGGTTGTTCATCGGCCACGTGTTCCTGTTCCCGGCGATCCTCGCGGCGCTCATCGCCCTGCACCTGAGCATCATCATGCGTCAGCACCACGCGCAGTTCCCGGGCCCGGGACGCAAGGAGCGCAACGTCGTGGGGACGCCGCTGTGGGCCGGCTACGCCCTGCGCTCGCTCGGCTGGTTCGCGGCGGTCGCCGCCGTGCTCGTGCTCATGGGCGGCCTGCTGCAGATCAACCCGATCTTCCAGTGGGGTCCCTACGAGACGTGGCGCTCCACGAACGGCGCGCAGCCGGACTGGTACCTGGGCTGGCTGATCGGCGCGCTGCGCCTGATGCCGGCACTGGAGCCCCGCTTCTGGGGTCACACTTGGGTGCCCAACCCGTTCTGGGGTGGGGCGCTCTTCCCGTTGGTCTGCTTCGGAACGATGTACCTGTGGCCGTGGCTGGAGGCGCGCTTCATCACCAAGGACCACCGACGGCACGACCTGCTGGACCGGCCACGCGACAACCCGCTGCGTACCGCCATCGGCGCCGGGTTCTTCGCCTGGGTCTTCGTCGTGTTCGTCGCCGGCGCCGCCGACCGCATCCTCGTGTCGGCCGGCCTCTCGTACGAAGGGCAGACGTGGGTCTTCCGGGTGCTCTTCGTCATCGGCCCGTTCCTGGTCGGCCGTGTCACGTACCGGATCTGCCGGGAGCTGCGCGATACCGGACGTCATCCGCTGCGCTCCTTCAGCGGTCGGACGATCCGCCGCCGGCCGGACGGCGGATTCGAGACGGTGGCCGAGGCGCTGCAGAGCCGGGAGGGACCGGCGGCCACGCCCTTGGCGGACTCGAGGACCGGGACGACGCCGGGGGAGCCGTCGACCCGGCCAGACGGACGGACCCGTTGACCCTGTCGCCGCGGTCATCCGTGTGGCTGTCAGC
>CAZRLR010000159.1:0-9440 GCA_964600395.1 uncultured Conexibacter sp. | reverse complement strand
TTCGGCGAGCCGTCGGGTTCGAGCATGTGGTCGGCGTTGCCGTGGTCGGCGGTGATGACGAGCACCCCGCCGGAGCGCTGGACGGCGAGCACGACGTCCCCCAGGCAGCGGTCGACCGTCTCGATCGCCTCCACGGCGGCCGGGATCACCCCGGTGTGCCCGACCATGTCGGCGTTGGCGAAGTTGATGATCCCGAACTGCGGGTCCTCCTGGCCCCAGGCGGCGAGGAACGCGTCGGCGGCTTCGCGCGCGCTCATCTGCGGCTTGAGGTCGTACGTCGGCACGTCCCGCGGGGACGGGACGACCTCGCGGCGCTCACCCTCGTACGGGACCTCCTCCCCACCGTTGAAGAAGTACGTGACGTGCGGGTACTTCTCGGTCTCGGCGGCGTGCACCTGGTGGCGCCCGTTGGCGGCCACGACCTGCGCGAGCGTGATCTGCGGACGCTCGGGCGCGAACGCCACCGGCCAGTCCCACGTCTCGTCGTACTCGGTCAGGCAGGTGTAGCGCGCGACCTGCGGCGCGAGCGCGGCGGTGATCTGGCGCACCCGATCGGGGCGGAAGTTGAAGGCCAGGACGCTGTCCTGCGACCGGATGCGCGCCTCGTCACCGACCGTGGTGGCCTTGATGAACTCGTCCGTCTCGCCGCGCTCGTACGCCGCGAGCGCCGCGGCGCGAGCGCTGTCGGCGGCGAAGTCGGCCTTGCCCTCGACGAGCAGGTCGACGGCGGCGCCCGTGCGCTCCTCGCGCTTGTCGCGGTCCATGGCGTAGAAGCGGCCGATCACCGTGCCGACGCGGGCGTTGCCGGCCGCGGCGCACCAGCCCGCGACTTCGTCGAGGAAGCCCGCGCCCGCCTTGGGGAGCGTGTCGCGCCCGTCGGTGAAGGCGTGGACGACGACCTCCTTGACGCCGAGGGCGGCGCCGAGCTCGATGAGCGCCTTCAGGTGCCCGTCGGACGAGTGCACGCCGCCGTCGGACACGAGACCGATGAGGTGCACGCGCTCGAAGCCCTCGAGCGCCTCGCGCAGCGTCGGGTTCTCCGCGAGCGAGCCGTCGGCGACGGCGTCGTCGATGCGCGTGAGGTCCTGCCGGACGACGGAGCCGGCCCCGAGGTTCAGGTGCCCGACCTCCGAGTTGCCCATCTGCCCCTCCGGCAGCCCGACGGCGCGGCCGCACGCCGTCAGCTGCGTGTGCGGGTAGCGGTCCCACAGCTCGTCGAAGATCGGTGTGTGGGCGAGCGAGACGGCGTTGCCGGGCCCGTCCGGCGCCAGCCCCCAGCCGTCGAGGATGACAAGGCAGACGCTCGGATGGGCCATGGATCAGACCGCGGCTTCGATGATCGCGGAGAAGGACTCTGGGTCCAGCGACGCCCCGCCGACGAGGGCGCCGTCGACGTCCTCCAGCGCCATGAGCTCCTTGGCGTTCCCGGCCTTGACCGAGCCGCCGTAGAGGACGCGGACCTTCTCGGCCGCCTCCTTGGAGAAGTGGGCGACGAGGGCACGACAGAACGCGCAGGCGTCCTGCGCCTGCTGCGGGGAGGCGGTCAGGCCCGTCCCGATCGCCCAGATCGGCTCGTAGGCGACGACGACCTCGTGGAGGCGGTCCTTCGGGACCTTCTCCAGGCCCTCGAGGATCTGGTGGCGCAGCTTGCGCTCCGTGTCGCCGTTCTCGCGCTCGTCCTCGGACTCGCCGACGCAGAGGATCGGGGACAGACCGGCCTCCAGCGCGGCGGGGACCTTCTTCTGCAGGTCCTCGTCCGTCTCACCGAAGAACTGCCGGCGCTCGGAGTGCCCGAGGACGACGCCGTGGACGTCGAGCTCGGTGAGCATCGGGGCGCTGATCTCGCCGGTGTAGGCGCCCTCGGGCGCCCAGTGCATGTTCTGCGCGTAGACGCCGACGCGGGACCCGCGGGTCGAGTCGACCATCGCCGTCAGGGCCGTGTACGGCACGCAGAGCGCCATGTCGACGTGCTCGGCGGCGTAGACGCGCGGCAGGAAGGCGGCGATGAACTCCTCGGCCTCCTCGACCGTCTTGTGCATCTTCCAGTTGCCGGCGATGAACGGCGTGCGTGAACTCATGAAGAAAGGACCTCGACTCCGGGAAGGCGCTTGCCCTCGATGAGCTCCAGGGAGGCGCCGCCGCCCGTGGAGAGATGGGTGACCTGGTCGGCCAGGCCGAACTGCGTGAGGGCGGCCGCGCTGTCGCCACCGCCGACAACCGTGGTGGCCGACGTCGCGGCCATCGCCTCGGCGACCGCCCGGGTGCCGGGCTCGAACGGCGCGAGTTCGAAGGCGCCCATGGGGCCGTTCCAGAAGACCGATCCGGCGTCCGCGATGATCTGCGCGTAGCGCGCGGCGGTCTTCGGGCCGACGTCGAGGCCCATCCACCCGTCCGGGGTCTCGGTGCCGTCGACGTGCCGGACCTCGGTGTCGGCGCTGAAGGCGCGCCCGAGGGTCAGGTCCGTCGGCAGCTGCAGCTGACCGTCCTTCGCCTTGGCCAGGACCTCGCGGGCGGGCTCGATGCCCGCCTCCTCGCAGAGGGACGAGCCGACCCCGATGCCCTGCGCGGCGAAGAACGGAAAGCACATCGCGCCGCCGATCAGGACGCTGTCGGCGCGCTCGAGGAACGCCTGCAGGACGCCGATCTTGTCCGTCACCTTCGAGCCGCCGACGATGGCGACGAGCGGGCGGCCGGGGTTGGCGAGGATGCCGGTGAGGGTCTCCACCTCCCGCTGCAGCAGCAGGCCGGCGGCCGACGGCAGGAGCCGGGCGACCCCGTGGTTGGACGCGTGGGCGCGGTGGGCGGCGCCGAAGGCGTCGTTGACGTACACGTCGCCGAGCGCGGCGTAGCGGGCGGCGAGGTCCGGGTCGTCCTTCGTCTCCCCCGGGAAGTACCGCACGTTCTGCACCATGACGACGGGCCCGTCGCCGAGCTCGTCGCGCTCGGGCTCGTCGGCCAGCGGCACGTCGTGGCCGAGCAGTTCGCCCAGGCGGGCGGCGACGGGCGCGAGCGAGAACTCCGGCTCGCGCGCCTTCGGCCGCCCGAGGTGGGCGAGCAGGACGACCTGCGCGGC
This sequence comes from uncultured Conexibacter sp., assembly GCA_964600395.1. Classification (GTDB taxonomy): domain Bacteria; phylum Actinomycetota; class Thermoleophilia; order Solirubrobacterales; family Solirubrobacteraceae; genus Paraconexibacter. The sequence goes on along the minus strand of CAZRLR010000159.1, from coordinate 6,367 downwards.
CCCGCGCTCCTGCAGGGCCTTCAGCGTCGGCAGCGCCGCACGGATGCGCGTGTCGTCCGTGATGCGGTGGTCGTCGTCGAGGGGGACGTTGAAGTCCACCCGGACGACGACGCGGGCACCGTCGAGCTGCAGGTCGTCGAGCGTGCGCATCCGTGCGATGGGCCGCTAGAGGACCTGCTGGACGAGGTCGACGAGGCGGTTGGAGTAGCCCCACTCGTTGTCGTACCAGGAGACGACCTTGACCATCGTCCCCTCCATCACCGCGGTGAGCTTGGCGTCGAAGATCGACGAGTGCGGGTCCGTGACGATGTCGCCGGAGACGATCGGGTCCTCGGTGTAGGCCAGGATGCCCTTCATGGGACCCTCCGCGGCGGCCTTCACCGCGGCGTTGATCTCCTCGACGCTCGTCGCCTTGGAGGTGACGATCGTCAGGTCCACGACCGAGCCCGTCGGGACGGGGGCGCGCACCGCGAAGCCGTTGAGCTTGCCCTTCAGCTCCGGCAGGACGAGGCCGACGGCCTTGGCGGCGCCGGTCGAGGTCGGGATGAGGTTCGTCGCGGCGCTGCGGGCGCGGCGCAGGTCCGAGTGCGGCGCGTCGAGCAGGCGCTGGTCGCCGGTGTAGGCGTGGATCGTCGTCATCAGGCCGTGCTCGATGCCGACCGCGTCGTTGACGGCCTTGGCGAACGGCGCCAGGCAGTTCGTCGTGCACGACGCGTTGGAGATGATGTGGTGGCTGTCCTTGTCGTACTGGTCGAAGTTGACCCCGAGGACGACCGTGATGTCCTCGCCGCTGGCGGGCGCCGAGATGACGACCTTCTTCACCGAGCCGCCGAGGTGCTTGCTCGCGTCGTCGCGCTTGGTGAAGAAGCCGGTGGACTCGATGACGATGTCCGCGCCGACCGAGTCCCAGTCGATGTTCGCCGGGTCGCGCTCCTCGAAGACCTTGATCTCGGTGCCGTCGATGACGATGCCCGCGTCGGACGCCTCGACGCTGCCCTTGTAGGGGCCCAGGATCGAGTCGTACTTGACCAGGTGCGCCAGCGTGGCGTTGTCGGTCAGGTCGTTGAACGCAACGAACTCGATGTCGGCGCCAGCGGCTTTGGCGGCGCGGAAGACGTTGCGGCCGATGCGGCCGAAGCCGTTGATGCCGACGCGTACGGACATGTGGTCAGACCTTCCTGAGGGGGAGAACGCTGAGACAGGAGGACCCACGCAGCGTGCGTTCCGGGTCCTCGACAGTGCGTCGGAGCCTACTCAATGGGCCCCGGAGACGACCTCCACGCGCAGGCCGTCCGGATCGCGCATGTAGGCGGCGTAGTAGCTCGCGCCGTACTGCGGGCGCGGGCCGGGCGGCCCGTCGTCCGTGCCGCCGGCCGCGATCCCGGCCTCGTAGGCCGCGTCGACCGCGGCCTTGCCCGCCGCGGTCAGGGCGATGTGGCCGTGCCCGGGGGCGCCGGCCATGCCGCGCTCGACGATCCACAGGGACGCGCGGGTACGACCGTAGGCGATGGCCGATCCCGACTCGTGCATGCGCCGCCCGCCGATGCGGTGCATGACGGCGTCGTAGAACGCGGCGGAGCGGGCGATGTCAGCGACCTCGAGGCCGACGTGATCGAACATGGGGACGGCATCCTTCCGCCCCGGCCGGACGCGACGGACGTCAGGGCGCCAGCCAGTCGGTCTGCCCCGGGGCCGCCAGCAGCTCCTGGGCGACCGCCCGCGCCGCGTCGACGACGTGCTGCAGCAGCGGCTGCTCGGTCCCCGGGCGCCACGCGAGCGTGATCGGCACCGAGTCGGCGTCGACGACGGGCACGTAGGCCAGCCCCGGACGGGCGTAGTAGCGAGCCGCCGTGGCGGGCACGAGGCAGACGCCCCGGCCCGCCGTCAGCAGGGCGAAGAGCTCCTCGGCGTTGACGACCTCTTGGGCGATGCGGCCGTCGAGGCCGGCCCGGACCTGCTCCTGTCGCCACCGCTCGCGAAAGCGCGGGTTGCTGTCCGAACGCTGGGTGAGGAACACCTCGCCGGCCAGGTCGCGCAGGTGCAGCTCGTCGCGCGCCGCCAGCGGGTGGCGGGCCGCGAGCGCCAGCACCCGCCGCTCGCGCAGGAGCGGCACGAGGGACAGGTCGGTCTCGTCGGCCTCCAGGCGGGTGAAGGCGACGTCCACGCCGCCGTCGATGTCGTCGGGCCGCGTCAGCTGACGCGGCTCGAGCATCGCCTCAGGGGCGACCTGGGACACCCGCTCGGCGACGAGCGGGAAGAGCACCGCGCCCGAGCTGCCCAGGACGCCCACGCGCAGCGCCGGGGCGGCGACGGCGGCGTTGCGCGCGGCCGCGACGGCGGCGTCCGCGTCGTCGAGCAGCACCCGCGCCCGCTCGACGAGGACCGCCCCGGCGGGCGTCACGACGACACGGCGGCTCGTGCGCTCGAAGAGCGCGAAGCCCAGCCGCGCCTCGAGCTCGCGGATGCGGGTGCTGAGGGCCGGCTGGCTGATGTGCAGCCGCTCGGCCGCCCGCGTGAAGTTCAGCTCGTCGGCGATCGCCACCACGTAGCGCAGCTGCCAGAGCTCGACATCCATAACGGCAGGTTACCGACGGGTCCCGGATCGGTATTTCCGTCGCCGCCCGGCGCCGTCCATGCTCGTCTCGTGGGGCAGCCGGTGGGGCCGCCCCGGAGCACGAGGAGCAACACGATGACCAGCACGACGCGGTACCCCGGCTGGCGCTGGATGGCGAGCTTCGTCGCCTTCCCGGTCGCCGGGCTTCTGGGCCGGGCCCTCGGAGGGCCCGTCGACGAGGTGACGGCGGCGGTGGCGGGTGGAGCGGTCACCGGCGCGGTCCTGGGCGGCGCGCAGTGGCTGGCGGCCCGGTCCGCCCTAGGGCCGGTCGGCCCTTGGGTCGGGGCGAGCGCTGCGGGCTACGCGGCCGGGCTGGCGGCCGGCGGCGCTGCCGTCGGCTTCGACACCGCGCTCGGCGACCTCGCGCTCATGGGCGCGGTCAGCGGCGTCGGCCTCGGGGCCGGGCAGGCCCTCGTCCTCGCCCGCCGCGACCGGTCGGCCGCCCGGCTGTGGGCCGCCGCGACGCCCGTGCTCTTCGCGCTCGGCTGGACGGTGACAAGCCTCGTCGGCGTCGACGTGGAGCGGCAGTACACCGTCTTCGGCGCGTCCGGAGCGCTCGTCGTGACCGCGCTCTCGGGCCGGCATGCCGCCCGCCTCGCCCCCGCCGGCGCCTCCGCGGCGACCGGGGCGACGGCCGGCCAGACCGTCACGAGCCTGGAGCCGGGCCGATGAGCCGGCGCAGCTCGTGCCGCTCGCCGACGGGCGAGCCCTGTGCACGGAGGAGGCCGGGGATCCCACCGGTCGCCCGGTGCTCCTCCTGCACGGGGGCGGGCATTCGCGCCTGTTCCGCCACCCGGACGACGAGCTCACCGGGCGGCGGTCGTCGAGGCCTGACCGCCCCTAGGGCTTCGCCCTGTCGGCGTCCCGGTGTGCGACCTCGACGAAGAGGTCGTCCCGGTCGCGGTAGCGGGCGGCGAGGTGCTCGCTGATGGCGACGGAGCGGTGGCGCCCGCCCGTGCACCCGACGGCGACCATCAGGTGCGCCTTGCCCTCGGCCTGGTACTGGGGCAGGAGGAAGTCCAGCAGCGGGATGAGGCGCTCGTAGAAGTCCGTCAGGTGCCCGTCCCGGGCGACGTAGTCGACGACCCGCTGGTCCTTGCCCGTGAGCATGCGCAGCTCCGGCACGTAGTGCGGGTTGGGCAGGAAGCGCACGTCGAACGACAGGTCCGCGTCCCGCGGCGGCCCGTGCTTGAAGCCGAAACTCTGGAAGGTCACCGACAGGCGCCCGGCGTTCTCGCGCGGCAGGAACTCCGAGGCGATGCGCCGGCGCAGCTCCGCGGCGCTCAGGCCCGTCGTGTCCACAACGAAGTCGGCCCGCGCCTTCAGCGGCTCGAGCACCGCCCGCTCCGCGGCGATCCCGCTGGCGATCGCGCCGTGCGGCGCCAGCGGGTGGCGGCGGCGCGTCTCCTTGTAGCGGTTCATGAGCGACTGCTCCTCGGCGTCGAGGAACAGGACGCGGTGCTGGACGTCGAGCGTCCGGATGTCCTCGATGACGGCGGTGAGCGTGTCGAAGAACTCGCCGCCGCGCACGTCCGACACGACCGCGGCGTGCTCGACCTTGGACCCCTCGTGCATGAAGAGCTCGACGAGGCCGCGGATCATCTCCGGCGGCAGGTTGTCGACGCAGAAGTAGCCCGCGTCCTCGAAGACGTTCATGGCCGTCGACTTGCCGGCGCCGGAGAAGCCGGTGATGACGACGAGATCCTGCAGTCGGGACGGGGCGGCGCCGGAGCCCGTCGCCTCGCCCGCGGAGGTGGATGCCATGCCGTCCATTGTGACCCCGCCCGGGACGGAACGCGCCGTGGCGCGTCGGATCTTCACGTGATCGTGCGCCGGCGGACGACTAGGCTCCGGCCGTGTCCAGCGTCCGCCGCCCGCTGCCGGGGGTCCATCACGAGCGCCCGGCGCGCTTCGTCCCGCGCTTCCACTGGGAGCTGCTCGTCTGTGGCGCCAGCGGCCACCGCCTCGTCGGGCTCGACGCGCGGACGCTGCGCCCGCAGGACGCGCTCCTCGCCGAGGACCGCGACGGCACCCGCTGGCACCGCTGCCTGCGCTGCGACTCGTGGCTGCCGGTGGCGCCCGGGACCGTCCCGGCCGTCCGCGACCACCCGCCCGAGCGCGAGGAGATCGACCTGCCGCTGCGCGGGCGCCCCCTGCGCGACCGGATCATCCTGCGCCTCATCGCCGTCAACCGCGCGCTGCACTTCGTCGGCCTGGCGCTGCTGTCGCTCGCGATCCTGCTCTTCAGCGCCAACCGGGCGGACCTGCGCGACACGGTCTACAAGGTCATCGCCGACCTGCAGGGCGGCGTCGTCAGCGACGGCCGGCACGAGACGGGCCTGCTGCACGAGGTCGACCGCCTCTTCTCGCTGCAGTCCGCCCGCCTGCACCTCTTCGCCGTCATCGCCCTCGTCTACGCCGTCATCGAAGGCGTCGAGGCCGTCGGCCTCTGGTACGGCAGGCGCTGGGCGGAGTACCTGACGCTCGTCGTCACCGCGTCGCTGCTCCCCGTCGAGGTCTACGAGCTCGCCCACCACGCCACGCCGTTCAAGGCGCTGGCCCTTGTCGTGAACGTCGCAGTCGTCGCCTACCTGCTCTACGCCAAGCGGCTCTTCGGCCTGCGCGGCGGCGTCGCCGCCGAGCACGCGCTGCGCGAGGCGGACGTCGGCTGGGGCGCGCTGGAGCGCAGCGCGCCCGGGGCGGTCGCGGCCCCGGCCGCCGGGGTCGCCTGAGCCTCAGCCGCTCGTGCGGTGCAGGAAGGTGAAGACCTCCCGCGCCGTCTTGCCGGGCAGGCCGGGGACCGCCTCGAGCTCCTCGCGCGAGGCGCCGAGCACCGCCTCGGGCGAGCCGAAGTGCTTGAGCAGGACGCGCTTGCGCGCGGGCCCGACGCCCGGCAGCGAGTCCAGCGCGCTCGTGAGCATCGCCCCGTCCCGCCGGATCCGGTGGTGGCTGATGGCGAAGCGGTGGGCCTCGTCGCGGACGCGCTGCAGCAGCTGCAGCTCCGGGGTGTCGTGCGCGAGCTTGATCGAGTCGCGCATCCCCGGGACGAAGACCTCCTCGATGCGCTTGGCGAGCGACACGACGGTGACGCCGTGCTCCTTCCAGCCCTCCAGCGCCCGCAGGCCGGCGGCGAGCTGGCCCGGGCCGCCGTCGATGACGACGACGTTCGGCAGCGTCGCGAAGGACTCGTTGCGGTTGGGGTCGTGCGGCGAGAGGTCCTGCTGGGCCTCCCACTGCTTCAGGCGGCGCGAGAGCACCTCCTCCATGGCGGCGAAGTCGTCCGGCACGCCCTCGGTGTTGCCGCGGATCGTGAAGCGCCGGTAGTCGGACTTCTTCGGCGCGCCGCCCTCGAAGACGACCATCGACGCGACGGTGTGCGTCCCCATGAGCGTCGAGATGTCGAAGCACTCGATCCGCAGCGGCAGGACGTCCATCCCGAGCGCGGTCTGCAGGCCGTCCAGCGACTCCGAGCGCTGCTGGCGCTTGCGCTCGGACTTGAGCTTCTCCTGGTCCAGGGCCAGCGCGGCGTTGCGCTCGGCGAGCTCGAGCAGCCGGCGCTTGTCCCCGCGCTCGGCGACGCGGATCTCGACGTTCGAGCCACGCCGCTCGCTCAGGGCGCCCGCCGTCGCCTCCGGGTCCAGGAACTCGCCCTGGACGACGATCTGCGGCGGGATCGCGATCGCGCCGGCGTAGTACTGCAGGACGAACTCGCGCGCGACCTCCCCCAGGCCCGACTCGGTGAGGTTCTCCAGG
>CAZRLR010000158.1:0-9485 GCA_964600395.1 uncultured Conexibacter sp. | reverse complement strand
CGCGGCCCATCGCGTCGATCTCCCGGTAGGTCAGGCGCGCGAGGTCGCGGATCTGCAGCGGCCGGTCCGAGTCGTGGCCCATCTGGAGCGTCGTGTGGCCGATGCCGAAGCGCTCGTCGATCATCTGCGCGAGCTCGCGGCGCACGTCGTGGCAGTCGATCCCGGTGGTGACGGTGACGTGCGCCGAGAGCGCCGTGAAGCCGGAGGAGACCTCCCACACGTGCAGGTCGTGGACCTCCTCGACGGCGCGGAAGCGGGCCATCGCGTCCCCGATCTCCGCCACGTCGACGTTCCGCGGAGCCGCCTCGAGCAGGACGCGGCCGCTGTCGCGCAGTAGCCCCCAGGCGGCCCACAGCATGAGCGCGGCGACCATCAGCGCGGCGATGCCGTCCGCGCGCGTGAAGTCCGTCAGCAGGATCACGGCGCCGGCGATCGCGGTCGCGATGAAGGCGAAGAGGTCGGTGAGCAGGTGCTGGAAGGCGCCCTCGACGTTGAGGGACTCGCGGTTGGCCTTCGACAGCGTCCAGGTCGCGGCGAGGTTCACGACGACGCCGACGAGCGCGACGACGAGGACGAGGCCGCCCTCGACGTCCGGCGGGTCGAAGAGGCGGCGGATGCCCTCGACGAGGATGAGCAGCCCGAGCACGAGCAGCGTCGCGCCGTTGAGCTGCGCCGAGAGGATCTCCGCGCGCTTGAGGCCGTAGGTCATCGGGCCCTTGGCGGGCCGGGCGGCCAAGCGCATGGCGACGAGCGCGAGGACGATCGCCGCGGCGTCCGTGAGCATGTGCGCGGCGTCCGACAGCAGCGCCAGCGAGCCGGCGACGATGCCGACGACGACCTCGACGAGCATGAAGCCGACGATCAGGGCCAGCGCGATCGTGAGCTTCGTGCGGTCCGCGTCCGCCGAGACGCCGTGGCTGTGGCTGTGGCCCGCGTGGCCGTGCCCGCCGTGCGCGTGGCCGTGTCCTCCGCGAGCGTGTCGGTGCCCGGCGTGGTCGTGGTGCGTGCTGCCCATGCCCCTCCACGTTACCTCCGCCCCGGCCGTGGGCACCCCTGGAGGGTGAACACTTCAGCCTCGACCATCGCCTCCTATCTTCAGGACGCCTCCGTCCTGGAGGGCTCCCTCCGCCGGACGCTCATCGCGCACATCGCGGTCTCCGCCCGCGACGAGCACCGCTCGTTGCTCGAGGACCACCTGCGCGTGACGATCGCGCAGGAGCGTCGCATCACCGAGCGCCTCGCCGAGCTCGGCGAGGGCCAGAACCCCGTCCAGGTCGTCATCGGCGCCGCCAAGGGTGCGGGCGCCCTGGCCCTGACGCTCGCCAAGGGGCCGGCGGACGCGCTGCGCGGCCCGACCGGGGACGACGTCACGCTGCGCAACGCGCAGGACGAGGCCGCGTCCGAGCAGCTCGAGATCGCGGTCTACACCGCGATCGAGGCGCTGGCGACGGAGCTCGGGGACGAGAAGACCGCCGCGCTGGCCCGGCGTCACCGCGAGCAGGAGGAGCAGTTCCTCGAGAAGCTGACGGGGACGATCCCCGAGCTCGCGCGCAACGTCGCGCAGAACCGCACGGGTGGTCGGTCGTTCCCGTTCCCGACGATCGGCGCGCTGGACGCCGCGCGCGCCCTGGTGACCGGGGCGCAGACGGCGCTGCGGTCCGGCGGCTCGGACGACGACGGCTCGGACGGCGACGGCGACGGCGGGACGGCCGCGACGACGACCGCGCGCACCGGGGGCGTCGGCGCGACGCCGACCGCGCCGGGCAAGACGGCGGCGAAGGGCCGCGTTGCGGGCAAGTTCGAGATCGCCGCCGTCCCGGATCCGGGCCAGGCCGCGAGCGAGCCGCGCCCGACGGCCCCCGGCAAGCAGGCCGGCGCGCCGACGCCGCCCGCGGCCCGGGCGAAGCCGAAGCCGGCCGCGCCGAAGGCCAAGCCGAAGAAGCCGCCGGTGCCGCCGTCCGCCAAGGACGTGCCGGAGCCCGAGATCAACAAGTCCAAGCCCAAGCGCGCCGCCCGCCCGGCGGCCGCCGCGGCGACGACGCCGGCCAAGCCGCGCGCGGCCAAGGCGCCGCAGGGGACGCGCAAGACGTCCGCCGACACGCGCACGCCGGCGGCGCGGACGACGGGGACCGGCGACGCGCCGCGCTCGCAGGAGCCCAAGCCCGACGTCACGCCGGTCACGCCCCCGATCGGCCAGTACGACGACATGACGCCGTACGAGATCGGCGAGATGCTCGACCACCTGCCGGCCGACAAGCTCGACGCGATCGAGTGGTACGAGAAGTCGCACGAGAACCGCGAGCAGGTGCTCGAGGCCGTCGACAAGCAGCGCGAGGCGAACGCCGCCAAGGGCTGAGCCTCGAACCCCGGGTGCCCGCCGACCGGGCACCCGGGCCTGTCCCGGGGTGAGTGGGCGTCGGCGGGACGTCAGAGGGCCGCGGGTGCCCACTCACCCCAGGAACGCTCGATGCGGAGTTCGCGGGGTCGTACCTCACGGAACCTTCATTCACCTTCCGGCCCGCCGGTCGCTGAAGGGTTCGCGGGGTCGTACCTCCCGGAACCGTCGTTCACCTTCCGAGCACGCTGGCGCCAGCCTGGCGACCGGACAGCCAGGAGGGCGTCCATCTTGTGCTGCCAGGGCGACACACGATGGACGCCCTCCCCGAGGCCTGCGTCAGTCAGACCGCGGCCACCCCGGGCAGCGGGCGCGTGACCAGGCCCTCGGCGACCGCCCACTCCATCGTCCGCCGGAACGTCTCCTCGACCGGCGTGTAGACGAGGCCGAGCTCCCGGGAGGCGAGCGACCCGTCGTAGCGGTGCCCGTGCAGGATCGTGTCGACCCGCGCCCGGCACACCGGGGACACCTTGCCGCGGACGCGGAACACGGACTCGACCGCCGTCGCCGCCCCGCGGGCCACCCCCGGCGGCACCATCGCGACGCGATGCGTCTCCCCCGACAGCTCCGAGACGATCCGCAGCGCCTCGGCCGACGCGATCGTCGCCCCGTTGAGCACGTACCGCTGCCCGGGCCGCCCCCGCTCGTCCGCCAGCAGGTGCGCCGCCACGACGTCGGCCACGTCGACGACGCTGACGTACGTGTCGACGAACGCCCGCAGGCGCCCGTTGAGGTAGGCGATGATGATCGCGCCGTTGCCGCCCTTGCGCGGCGGCCCCTGCACCGAGGACGGGTTCAGCGCGACGACCTCGACCCCCAGTTCCACGCCCAGCCCGAACGCCACCTGCTCGGCCTCGTGCTTGGAGCGGTCGTAGACGGACAAGTACGAGCCACGGTGCGGGGAGGCCTCCGTCCCGACCGTCCCCTCGACCTCACCCAAGGAGGCCGCGGACGACGTGAACACGACCCGCCCGATCCCCGCGCCCGCCGCCGCGCGCACGACGCACGCGGTCCCTTCGACGTTGACGCGCAGCAGCCGCTCCGGATCCTTCGGGCAGTGCGAGTTGACGCCCGCCACGTGGAAGACGCGGTCACAGCCCTCCATGCCGTCCGCCAGCGCGACCGGGTCCAGGACGTCCCCCCGCACGACGACCGCCCCCCGCTCGTGCAGCGCCCGCGCCGCGGCGTCCGTCCGCGCCAGGCCGACGACCGTGTCCCCACGCTCGAGCAGCGCGCTGGCGAGCGCGCCCCCGATGTAGCCACCGCCCCCGGTCAGGAAGACGCGGGCCATCTACGCGACGACCCGCCCGGGCGCGCCCGACGCAGCCTGCGCGGCCGCCCGCCGGCGCGCGAGCTTCGGGTCGACCGTCGTGTCGGCCCCGCACGCGGCCATGTGCAGGCGCACCCGCTCCATGACCTCGAGCCGGTCGTCCCCCGCCCCGACGACGATCGGCGCCCCGAACGTCACCGGGATCGTGTGCCGCGCGAACCGCCCGCGGCCCTCCGGGCGCGACATCCAGCCGCTGCCCGACGGCATCGCGGTGTGCGTCCCGGCGATGTGGACGGGGACGATCGGCAGCCCGTACTGCGCCGCAAGCACCGCGGCACCCGAGCGCAGGCGCCCGACCCGGCCGTCCCGCGAGCGCGTCCCCTCGGCGAAGACGACGAGCGACCAGCGGTCGTCGGTCAGGCGCTTCATGTGGGCGGTGGCGTCGTCCCCCGTCCCGCCACCCCGGCGCTCGAGCGGGATCGTGCAGAACGACAGCGACACCGCGTGGGCCAGCAGCCGCCGCGAGTAGAAGTAGTCGGCGGCCGCCGCGACGGCCGTCCGGCGGCGGTAGCGCCCCGGCAGCGAGGCCAGCAGCGCCGGCGTGTCGACGTGGCTGCAGTGGTTGGCGACGAAGATGACCGGGCCGCCGTCCAGCGCGTCCAGGTGCTCGTGCCCGGTCACGTCCCGCCGCGCGTACCAGCGGATGAGGGACGCGAAGACGCCGCAGACGATGACCTCGCGCGCCACGCGCGCGGGCAGCGTCCGCGTCCACGGCTGATCCAGGCTGGCCGAAGCCGGTGTCCCCTCGTGACCCATACGCAGGTGGCTACCCACGCCGGTCGCGAAGGTTTCCCCTCAGGCCGGCAAGACCCCCCGGTCGGGCACCGGGGCGCCGGAGGACGGCACGATCTTGCCCGGGTTGAGGTTCCCGCCCGGGTCCGTCCCGTCGAACAGCGCCTGCAGCAGCGCCACGCCCGGCGCGGTGATGTCCTGCTCGAGCCACGGGGCGTGCTCGGTGCCGACCGCGTGGTGGTGGCTGAGCGTCGCGCCGTGGTCGACGAAGGCCTGCTGGACGGCCCGCTTGACGGTGTCGTAGGCCTCGAGCATGTCCGCGCCGGCCGGCGGCTCGAAGGCGAAGGTGAAGTACAGGCAAGCACCCGCGTGGTAGCTGTGGGACAGGTGGCACATGACGTAGCCGCGGACGCCGAGCTCGTCGAACGCCCCGCGCGCGGCGGCGGTCGTCGCCTCGTAGACCGGCTGCAGCCTGGCCCACGGCATCGCCGTCTCGCTCACGTCGGCCGCCGCACCCCGGTCCAGCAGGAAGTCGCGGATGTACGGGGTGTCGAACTTCTTCTGGTCGTAGAGGGCGCCCGGGCCCGACCCGACGCAGAGCCCGCCGTGGCGCTTGACGATCTGCCCGACCATGCGCCGCTGCTCGCTGACGTGGTCGGCCGAGCCCTCGAAGCCGATGAACGACAGGCACATCTCGTTCAGGTCGGGGAAGCCCAGGCGCTTGGTCAGGTACGTCTGCAGCGCCTTGGACTGCAGGCGGTCCACGAGCGTGGACCCCTTGCGCGTGGCGAACGAGAAGCGCGTCTCGGGCGCGTCGCTCACCCGCGTGACCGAGACCTGGCACTCGCTGGCGGCGATGTCCCGCATCGCGGCCAGCCCCTGCGGGAAGCTCGGGAACAGGTAGCCGAGGATCTTGCGCTCGGCCGGGATGCGCCGGACGTGGACGGTCGCCTCGGTGATGATGCCCAGGCGCCCTTCGCTGCCGAGGATCATCTCCCGGACGGACGGCCCGGTGGACATCGTCGGGATCGGCTTGACGACGAGCACGCCGGTCGGCGTGACGACGCGCAGCCCGCGCGTGAGGTCGGCGATGTCCCCGTAGGCGTCGGACTGCATGCCCGAGGACCGCGTCGCGATCCAGCCGCCGAGCGTCGAGTGGGTGAACGAGTCGGGGAAGTGCCCGAAGGTGAAGCCGCGCGCGTTGAGCTGCTCCTCCAGCGCGGGGCCGAAGACGCCGGCCTGCACCCGGGCCAGGCGGGAGGCCTCGTCGATCTCCAGGACGCGGTCCAGGCGCCCGAGGTCGACGGACAGGACGGGCCGCGTCTCGTGCGGCTCGGCCTCGAGCGAGCCGGAGATCGACGAGCCGCCGCCGAAGGGGATGACGACGGCGTCCGCGTCGATCGCGGCTTGCAGGACGGCGGCGACCTCGTCCTCGTCGGCCGGGCGCACGACGGCGTCCGGGACGCGGGGCAGGTCCCCCCGCCGCTGGCGGATGAGGTCGCGGATCGACTTGCCGCGCGCGTGGACGACGCGGTCCAGCGCGTCGACGCTGACGAACTGCGGGGTGACGGCGCCGTAGAGCGCGGCCTTGAGCTCGTCGGGCAGCTGCGGCTCGGGGACGTCGAGGTCCTCGAACCGGGCCGGCCTCGTCGCCGGGCGCGTGACGTCCAGGCCGAGCTGGTCCTTGATGAACGGGGCCAGCTCGGGCTTGTCCTCGTGCGTGAACTCCACGCCGTCCAGGCCCCAGCCCCACCACTTCATCGCTGCCATGTCGTGCCCCTCTGCTCGTCGATGACGCGACCGCGTGATCGCGCCCGGCCGCCGCCGACGATAGCCGTCGGTGATCCGGACAGGGGTCCCGGCGCGCAGTGGTTGGCATGTCCCCTCGCCTCAGCCCCGTCCGCATGCTGGCCCTCGGCGCCACCGTCACCGCCCTCGCGGTCGGCGCGGCCGGCTGCGGCTCCGACGACAACTCCGACAGCACGTCCGCTGCGCCGGCGGCGACGTCCTCCGCCGCGGCCGCCGCGCCCGCGGCGGCGCTGACGCCCGTCAAGGACGGCGCCGTGCAGGTCGCCTACCGCGGGTACGCGATCGACCCGGCGGACATCGTCGTCAAGGCCGGGACGAAGATCGTGTGGACGAACTACGACACCTCCACCCACAACGTCATCGTCAAGGAGGGGGCGCCGGAGGTCTACAAGTCCGCGGACTTCGGCAAGGGCAAGAGCGACACCTTCACGCCCACCAAGCCGGGCGTCTACAACTACCTGTGCACCTTCCACCCCGCGAGCATGCAGGGCAAGATCACCGTCGAGGGGTAGGCGCCCTCAGCGCCGCCCGCCGGCCAGGAGCTCGCTGAGGTCGCCGACGACGCGGTCGGCGCCCGCGCGCTGCAGGTCGTCCGCCTGACCGGAGCGGTCGACGGCCACGACGAAGCCGAAGCCGCCGTCGCGGGCGGCGGTCACCCCGTCGACCTCGTCGACGAAGACGGCCGCCGCCCCCGGGGCCACGCCGAGATGCTCGGCCGCGGCGAGGAACGTGTCGGGCGCCGGGGTCGGGCGCAGCCCCCGGCGGCGGGCGGTCAGGCCGTCCACCCGGTCGTCGAGCAGGCCGTCGAGCTTCGCCGCCCGCACCGTCTGCCGGCAGTCCGGCGCGGGCGAGACGACCGCCGTCAGGACGCCGGCGTCGTGCAGGGCGTGCAGGTAGTCCACCGAGCCGGACTCGGCGTGCGTGCTCGCGCCGCGCGTCAGGACGCCGTCAAGATCGAAGAGGCAGGCCTGGATGCCGTCGGGGAGGCCGAACGCGGGCACCCTCTGAGAGTAGCTGCGCCCCGGGGCGCCCCACGACCGGCCGGGCCGGCGCCGCGCTCAGAGCCAGCCGGTGCGCTTGAAGCGCCCGTACAGCCCGCCGCAGATGAGCAGCACGAGGAGTACGACGAGCGGGTAGCCGCCGGCCCAGTGCAGCTCCGGCATCGTGTCGAAGTTCATGCCGTAGAGGCCGAAGACCATCGTCGGGACGGCGATGATCGCCAGCCACGCCGACATCTTGCGCATGTCCTCGTTGTCGCGGACGCTCACCTGCGCGATGTTCGCGTTCAGGACGCTCGTCAGCAGCTCGGAGTAGCCGGCGATCTGCTCCGCGTCGCGGACGAGGTGGTCGCGCACGTCGGAGAAGTACTCCGCGGCCGCCGGGTCGACGAGCGCGACCGTGCCCTGGGCGAGCTGCTCCATCGGCGCCACGAGCGGGGTCATCGCGCGCTTGAACGCGAGCACCTCGCGCTTGAGGCGGTAGATCCGCTCGGCCGGGTTGCGGGTGTCGCCGGAGAAGACCTGCGCCTCGATCTGCTCCACGTCGACGTCCAGCCCCTCCAGGACGACGGCGTAGTCGTCGACGATGCGGTCCGCGACGGCGTAGAGGACAGCGGACGGCCCCATGTGCAGCAGGTCCGGGTGGGCCTGCAGGTCCTCGCGCAGGCCGACAAGCGGGGAGGCCTCGCCGTGGCGGATCGTGATGACGAAGCGCGGCCCGATGTAGACCATGAGCTCGCCGATCTCCACGAGCTCGTCGGCGTCGACGTAGCGCGCGGTCTTGAAGACCATCGAGAGCGTCGTCTCGGTCGTCTCGAGCTTCGGGCGCTGGTGGGCGTGGATGGCGTCCTCGACCGCCAGCGGCGGGATCGCGAAGCGCTCGCCGAGGGACTCGACGACCCCGGGCGCCGGGTCGTGCAGGCCGATCCAGACGAAGCCCTCGCCGTCGTCGGAGTCCAGCGCCATGATCGCCTCGTCGACGTCCAGCGTCCCGCCGTGGCGCTCGCCGCCGCGGTAGAAGGCGCAGTCCACGACGGCCTGATCCAGGTCCCGGCGGCCTGCGCCGGGATCGTGGGGCCTGACCGGCACGCGGCCGGTGCTGCGGGGGCGGCGGTCGCCGGTCAGCGGCGCGCGATGGGGCAGCGGCTTGCCGGTCGATCGTCTGGGGCCGCCGGGCATCGGCGCGACTATACCCCCGTCCCGGCGGCTGGACCGACGCCTTACGATCGTTGCGTGACCGACCCCGCGCCGACCTCCTGGTGGCCCCCGCGCCAGCCCAAGGCCATCGCCGTCGCCGTCGTGCTGACGCTCCTCGTCGTGGGCCTCGTCGCGATCGCCGCGACCGGCGCCTCGGTCGCCTACGTCGGGACGCTGCTCGTCGGCTGCGTGACCGTCGGGGCGTTCCTCGCCTCGGTGCTGGACCGCCGGCGCGTCACGCGGTAGCGCGGTGGCCCGCCGCCGCGCGCCGGACCCCGTCGTCGCCCGGGTCGGCGACCTCGTCGTCGAGCGCGACGTGCTGCGGCCGACCGGCCGGCTGCTGCGCCAGGACGACATGGACGCCTCGTACGTCGACCTGGCCGACGAGCGGCACCTGGAGTTCGACTACCTGCGCTGGGCCCGGGCGGTGCTCGTCGCCGCGCGCGCCCGGCGGGTGCTGCACGTCGGCGGCGCGGCCTGCGCGCTGGCGCGGGCGCTGGCGGCGGCCGACCCGTCCTCCCGGCAGGAGGTCGTCGAGGTCGACCCCGTCGTCCTCGACGTCGCCCGCGCGCACCTGGGCCTGCGCAAGCGGCCCGGGCTGCGCGTCCGCGTCGGGGACGGCGCAGAGCACCTGGCCGCGCGGGCGGACGACAGCGCCGACGCGATCGTCGTGGACGCGTTCGTCGGCGCGCGCGTCCCGCCGCGGCTCGTCAGCGCGACGGCGGTCGCGGACGCCCGGCGGGTCGCGCCGCTGCTGCTCGTCAACGTCGTCGACACCCGGGCGCTGGCCGACACCCGGGCGGTCGCCGCCGCGCTGCGCGGTGCGTTCCCGGCGGTCCACGCGATCGCCTCGCGCGGCGCGCGCGGGGGCAACGTCGTGCTCGTGGCCGGGGTCGCGCCGGCGTGGCTGGAGCGGGTCGGCGCCGCGCTGGCGGCCGACCCGTCGCCGGCGCGCATCACGCCGGCGCCGTAGCCGCGCTCAGGCCCGCAGGGCCCGCAGCGCGTTGAGGATGACGAGCACGTC
>CAZRLR010000157.1:0-9508 GCA_964600395.1 uncultured Conexibacter sp. | reverse complement strand
GGGATGATCTACACGCAGCGCCACGAGGACGGAGAGGCCAGCCGGGCGTTCGGCGACGTCCTCACGCAGGCCTTCAGCTCGCCGTGGGGCATCGCGCTGCAGCTCCTCATGCTCGGGGCGCTCGTCGTGCTCCTGAAGGTCGACTGGGCGAAGGTGCTCGACCGCGGGCACCCGGCGCGGCCGGCCTGACCGCCTCCGGCCGCGCGGCGCCGCCTATGCTCGCCCGATGCCCGCCGACGGTCGTCTCGTCCCGCTGCCCGACACGCGCCTGCACGTCGTCACGCGCGGGACGGGGCCGGTCCCGCTGCTCGTCCTCCACGGCGGGCCGGGCCTGGACCACACGGAGTTCGGGACGTGGCTCGACGCCCTCGGGGACGTCGCGACGCTCCACCTCGTCGACCAGCGCGGGCAGGGCCGCTCGGACCGGGTGGACCCGGCCACGCTCTCGGTGGGTCGCTTCGCCCAGGACGTCACCGCGCTGGCACGGGCGCTGGACCTGGACCGCTACGTCGTCCTCGGCCACTCCTACGGCGCGTTCGTCGCCCTGCGCCACGCCGTCGAGGGCGACGGCGCCCTGGCCGGGACGATCGTGAGCGCCGGGATCCCGGCGCGGCGCTTCCTGGCCGGCGTCCCCGCGGCGCTGGAGGCCTTCGAGCCCGTCGACCTGCGCGCCGCCGTCGTCGCGTCGTGGGAGCGCGAGGCGACGGTCGCCACCGAGGCGGACGTCCACGCCCTGATGGCCGACCAGCTGCCCTTCCACTTCGCCGACCCGCGCGATCCGCGCATCGCCGACGTCGTCCGGGCGATGGCCCCGGGCCGCCCGTCGCCCGAGGTCCTGCGCTGGTCCGCGGGCGCCGACGGGGACGAGCTGGACCTCGAGGACCGGCTCGGCGAGGTGCAGGTCCCCGTGCTCGTCCTCGCCGGGCGCCACGACCGCGTCACGACGCTCGAGGCCGCCGAGGCGATCGCCGCCGGCGTGCCCGGCGCGCGGCTGGTCGTCTTCGACCGCAGCGCCCACTTCGCGTTCGTCGAGGAGACCGAGGCCTACGACGCCGCCGTCCGGGCCTGGCTGGCGTCGGTGGGCTGACCCGCCGGGCCGCGCACGGCGGGTCAGCCCTCACCCAGCGCCGCGTCGAGGTAGCGCCCGGGCGCCTGCAGGAAGCCGCGCAGCGAGCGCACCGCCTCGGCCTCGTCGTAGGCGACCTCCCGCACCTCGTCCTCGTCGAGCTCGAAGATGCGGGCCCCCGGACAGGCCAGCAGCACCGGCGAGTGCGTCGCGAGCACGAACTGCGCGCCGGCGGCCGCGGCGCGCGTCACGACGGCCAGAAGGGCCAACTGGCCGCCGAAGGACAGGGCGGCCTCCGGCTCGTCGAGCAGGTAGAGGCCGTCCGCCCCGAAGCGGTTGGACGCCAGCGCGAGGAACGACTGGCCGTGGGACTGGCCGTGCAGCGGCACGTCGCCGTAGAGCGACAGGTCGGGCGCGAACCGGCTGCCCCCGTCGACGAAGGCCGCGACGTTGAAGAAGCTCTCGGCCCGCAGGAAGTAGCCGCCGCGCGGCTTGCGGGCGGTGGTCTGCGGGACGACCACGCCGCCGAGCACGGGGCGCGGCCGCGCGGGCAGCTCGCCGGAGCGGTCGAGCTCGCCGCCCTCCTCGGCGAAGCCCATCGCCGCGGCGAGCGTCTCGACGAAGGTCGACTTGCCCGTGCCGTTGTCCCCCGCCAGCAGCGTGATCGGCCCGCTCAGGTCGACCGCCCCCGGGGCGAGCACCGGGAGCCCCAGCGGCCAGGCCACGCCGGGCTGCACGCCGTCGGTCGCCGCCCCGTGGACACGGCCAAGGGCCGTGACGTAGGGCCCGGGGCCCGGGCGCCGTGCGTCGACCTGCCGCCGGCGCACCCGCTCGTCGAGCTCCTGCGCGCGGGCCCGCGCCGCGGCGCCCGGCCCGTCGTCCTGCTCGTCGGGGGTCACCGGGTCATTCTGGCGCAGGGTCATCGTCGACCCACGCGCAGAACGCTACTGTCCGGAATCTGACAATGGAGGTTTCAGGGATGATCCGGCCCCGAACCTCTCGCGTAACGCCCGGGAATTCGACACCGGTCCCCCCGTGACCGGTCCTGGGAGAGACGCCGTGACCGCCGTCGTGGTTCGCATCGCCGCATCGCTGGAGGACGCCGCTCTGGAGGAGTTCGCCGTGGGGCTCGACGACGCCGGGATCGTCTGCCAGGGCTGGCACTTCTTCGACGACCGCAGGGTCGTCCTCTCCGTCCGGGCCCCGCAGGAGCCCCAGCGCCACGCGGCGATGACGCGCCTGCTCGGCGCCGCCGGCGGCAGCCTCCTCTGACGCGCGCCGTCAGGCCACCGGGGCGCGCTCCGGGGACGGCGTGGGCGCGTCCGCCGGCTCGTCGCGCTCGGGCGCCTCGATCGCCAGGCGCGGCATCCACTCCAGCTGCCTGGGCAGCCACCAGGCGTGGCGGCCGAAGAGCTCCATCAGCGCCGGGACGAGCAGGCAGCGGATGATGACCGCGTCGAAGAAGACGGCGCTGGCCAGCCCGAGCCCGAAGAGCTTGATGACGCGGTCGTCCCCCAGGGCGAAGGAGGCGAAGACGAGCACCATGATCGACGCGGCCGCCGTGATGACCCGGCCCGTGGACTGCAGGCCGCGCGCCACGGCGTCGGACGCGTCGTGGCTCTTCTCCCATTCCTCGTGCACGCGGGAGATGAGGAAGACCTCGTAGTCCATCGACAGGCCGAAGACGATCGCGAACATGAGGACGGGGACGAACGACTCGATCGGCCCCGTGCCGATGCCGAGCAGGCCGGCGCCGTGCCCGTCCTGGAAGATGAGCGTCACGAAGCCGAGCGCCGCGCCGATCGACAGCAGGTTCATCGCGGCGGCCTTCACCGGGATCACGACGGAGCGGAAGACGACGAGCAGCAGCAGGGCGCTGAAGAGGACGACGACGCCCACGAACAGTGGCAGCTTGCTCGCCACGACGTCCGAGAAGTCCTCGTTGCTCGCGGTGAAGCCGCCGACCTCGATCGTCGCCCCCGTCCGCTGCTCCAGGCCCGGCACGACATCCGACCGCAGCCGGTTGAGCGTGTCGGTCGTCGCCGCCTCCTGCGGGCCGGTGCGCGGATAGGCGTTGACCGTCGCCACGACGCCGTCGGGCGAGACGGCCGCCGGGGCCACGAAGCCGAACTCCTTGTCGGCGCGGATGCCGTCGGCGACCTGCTTGGCCTCCGCCTTGTCGCCCTTCGTCCCGAGCTTGGCGACGATGAGGAACGAGCCGTTGGACCCGGCGCCGAAGCCCTCGGCGATGAGCCGGTAGGCCGCCCGGGTCGTCGAGCCGGGCGGGTCCACGCCGGCGTCGCTGCTGCCCAGGCGCATGTCGAGGGCCGGGATCGCCATCGCCCCCAGGAGGACGATCGAGAGGACGGCGGCCGGCCACGGGCGCCGCTGCACGGCGCGCGACCAGCGCTCCCACCCCACGCCCTCGGTCTTGGCGGCCTGCTTGGCGGCGCGGCGGGCCGCGCGCTTCTTCGTGATGCCGTCCATCCGCGTCCCCGCCCCGCCGATGAGGGCGGGCAGCAGCGTCAGGGCGGCGAACATCGTCGTCAGGACCGTCGTGGCCGCGCCCAGGGCGACGCCGTGCATGAAGCTCAACCCGAGCAGCAGCAGGCCCAGCAGGGCGATGACGACGGTGATCGCCGCGAACAGGACGGTCCGGCCGGCGGTGTCGACCGCGTGGTCGATCGCGTCCTGCTTGTCGCGCCCGGCCCGGACCTCGGCCCGGTAGCGGGTGACGATGAACAGCGCGTAGTCGATCCCGACGCCCAGCCCGATGAGCGACGAGAGCTGCGTCGCGAAGTCCGGGGTGTCGACGAGGTGGCTGATGAACGTGATGACGCCCAGCGCGGAGCCCAGGGCCAGCAGGGTCGTCAGCAGCGGCAGGCCCATCGCCACGAGCGAACCGAAGGTGATGAACAGGACGACCGCCGCCGCCAGGACGCCGACGAACTCGGACGGGCCGCCGGTGTTCTCGAAGCGGACGACCTCGGCGCCGGGGCCGCCGTGCTCGACCTGCAGCGTCGCGCTGCGAGCCTTGAAGACGTCCTGCTCGAGGCGCTCGAGGTCCTTCGGCTCCAGGTCGTTCGTGCTCTCGGTGTAGTTGAGCGTCGCGATCCCGATGCGCCCGTCCTTCGTCAGCTGGCCGCCGGGCGCGAAGGGGCTGCCGACGGACGCGACGTCCCTGCGGCCCGCCGCCCGCTTCAGCGTCGCCTCGATGCGCGCGCGGACCGCCGGGTCGCGCAGGGTGCCCTGCTTGGCGCGGAAGACGAACTGGTCGGTGTCCCCCTTCTGGGCGGGGAAGTGGTCGGCCAGCAGGTCGTAGGCGCGCTGGCTCTCCGTCCCCGGCAGACGGAAGCTCTGGATCTCCTTGGTCCCGACGCTCGCCGCGAGCACCTGGATGAGGATCAGCGCGAGCAGCCAGGCGAAGAAGGTGCGCCAGCGGTGCGCGTTGCAGGCGCGCGAGAGGCGGACGAAGCGGGAGGCGGGGCGGTCGACGGGTCGCATCGACGCCATAGGGTGACACGCGCGGCGAAGAGGACGTGAAGCGCGTGTTGCGCGACCGGCTCAGGCGTCCCGCCGCACCAGCCGCGCGTGGTCGAAGGTCATCTGCTGCGCGTACGCCTCGGCGAAGCGCAGGATGGCGTCGTCGAAGCGCGCCGAGCGCCCCATGTAGGCGTGCAGGACGGCCGCGTCCTGCGAGCGGGCGTGGGCCCGGGCCAGGACGGCACCCGAGAGCGTCGCCAGGGCGGTCAGGCCGGCCGGGGCCAGCGTCACCGGGTCCACCGAGCCCTTCATGTCCCACAGCTGACGCCAGTAGAAGTCGCGGCCCGCTGGCCCCGTGCTCCAGCCGAGGAACGGGTCCCCGGCGGCCTGCAGCACCCGCTGACCCTCCACGACGCGGCGCCCTTCGTGCGCCGAGCGCTGACCGGGGTCGGTGACCTGCAGCGCCGACGGGCCGGCCTCCTTGATCTGGAGGATGAGCACGTCCTGCTCGTCGCGACCGACGAGCAGCAGGACGAGGCAGCGCGTCCCGACGCTGCCCACGCCGACGACCTTCAGCGCCGCGTCGACCGGGCGGTAGCGCGACAGCAGCACGCGGCGCTCGGGGGCGAGCGTCGTGAGGTACGCGTCGAACTCCCGTTGCATGCCGCTGGTGTCCAGCGGGATCCGCTGCAGCAGCGGTGGCTGATCGCGGAAGGCGAGCGCCCCGTCGGCGCCCTTCTGCGTCAGGCGCGACACGGCCCGCGCCGAGGTGCGCCGGCGCGCCTTCTCGACGATCCGCCGGGTCCCGGCCGCCTGCGCGGGCGGCAGGCGCGCCTGGATCTCGTCGACCTCGGCGCTCAGGAACCACGCGTCGGTGAACGTCATCGTCGCCAGGCGCGCCGTCGCCGCGCGGTAGGTCTGCACCGCGGTGCGGGCCGCACCGCGCGCGTCCCGCCGGCGGTGACCGGCCTCGCCCGCGGCCATGACGAGGCTCACGGCCAGGCGCTTGACGTCCCACTCGAACGGCCCCCGGAAGGTCTCGTCGAAGTCGTTGAGGTCGTACACGAGGCGTCGCTCGGGGGTGGCGAAGATGCCGAAGTTCGAGACGTGGGCGTCGCCGCACAGCTGCACGTCGACCCCGCTGCGCGGCAGCGGCGCCAGGTCCGTGGCCATGACGGACGCCGAGCCGCGCATGAACGCGAAGGCCGAGGCGGACATCCGCTCGTAGCGCAGCGGCAGCAGCTCGGGCAGGCGGCCGGCGTCGTCGGCCTCGAGGATCGCGAGCGCGTCCCGTCCCTCGGGCGCCGTCCAGCCCCCCAGCGCCGAGCGGGGCACCGCGCGGCGGGCGGGACGGGACGTCGCGGCGTCGTCGGGCGTCGGCATCGGACGGACTCTGACCGCTCTGCAGGTGACGCGGGGTCCCCCAGGCAGGGTGAGGGCCCATCACCCTCACGGTCCAGCTCAGGACGCTGGCGCACTGACGGGCGCCGCCGTCGCGGGTGGCCGGGCGTCCTGGCGCCAGCGGTCGAAGACGGCACCCGTGCTCGCGCTGACGCACAACGCCCAGCCCGCGAAGACGAACCAGCTCATGAGCGCGAACGCGACGCCGATGATGCCGAACTGCTGCGACGAGGTCGCCACTGTCCGGGGCAGGAACAGGGCCGAGGCGGTCGCCAGGCTCGTCATGAGGACGGCGCACAGCACGGCCCCGGGCAGCAGGCGCTGCTTGGCCAGGCGCTGCCCGAGGAGCAGGTACGGCGTGCCGAGCCACAGCACCGTGCTCGTCGCCAGGACGACGACGACCTGCAGCCTGCCGCTCGTGTTGTGCACGAGCAGCGGGCGCACGAGCGTGAAGACCCCGACGGCCGCCAGCCACTGCAGCCCGTACTTCGAGCCACGCATCCCCAGGGACGGCACGCCGTAGCTCGTCTCGTACAGCCGCTGCAGCGCCCGCGTGAACGACAGCGCCGACAGCAGCAGGAGCACCACCCCGAGGATGCTCGTGGACGACGACGCCGAGACCGGCGGCGTGAACGCCTGCTCCAGCGAGAGCTCCGACGTCCCGGAGAGCCCGAGGCGGTCGGCCAGGTCGGAGGCGAACTGCTCCCCGTCGCGTCGCTGCACGATCGACCCGTACACGATGAGCAGCGGCAGCAGGGCGGTGAACGCCTGCGCGCCGAGCGCGACGCCGCGGTCGATGCCCTGCACCTCGACGAACCGCGTCAGGCAGGCCTGGACGAAGCGGAAGGCCCGCAGGTCCTGCAGGCGGGCCATGCCCGCCGGCGGTGGGGGGACGGGGGCGTTCAGCGCTCGTCGAAGGCCGGGGACGTCGACAGCGCCCAGATGACGAAGCCGTCCACGACGAGGATCGCGATCGACCAGGCCGGATAGACCCCGATGAACATGAGGTGCAGGACCGCGTTGAAGAGGACGATCGTGATGCCGATGACCGCGCCCGCCGGGCGTCCGGCGAAGATGAGCCAGGCCACGGCGAGCTGGAACGTCCCCATGACGATCCACACGACCCCCCAGAAGGTCAGGCCGCCGAAGAGCAGCTCGTCGGTGAGGAAGCGCTGATCCTTGGCGAGCGCCGCGACGCCGTCGATGAGGTTGAACACCCCGGCCAGGGTGAGCAGGACCGCGGCGAACGCGACGATGCCGTTGCGGGCGGCGGCCTTCGGCGTGATGGGAGTGGACATGGCCCTAGTGGGCCACGGCGGGGGGTGACGGCACGTCACCCAAGGCTGGTGACGCGCTGCGCGCGCCCTCGACGAGCCACCAGGCCCCGGCGAGGTACGCCAGGAGTGCGACAGGGCTCGTCGACCACGGCAGCAGGCCGAAGGTCACGAGGACGAGGACGGCGCCGACGGCCAGACCGACCGCGAGCCCGCGACGGGCCAGGACGGGCGCCGCGAAGGCGCGCAGCCGCTGGGCGCGTGCGGCCGCCGAGCCGAGCCAGGCCCCACCCCACACGCAGGCGCCGAGGATCGCGACGGTCCAGGCCAGGTGGCGCAGGAGGGCGGTGACGATCTCCCACGTCGCCCGGGCGGCAGGGCCCGAGTGGCCGTTGGCGCTGACGGCGTCCACCAGGGTGCGCCCGCCGACCCGCCGCATGACGAGCACGAGCAGCCCGACCAGGACCAGGCCGCCGCCGAGGCTCGCCGCGGCGGCGCGACGGTCGGGGGCGACGGCGACCGAGCCGACGAGGCACAGCAGCGCCAGCGCGGTCGTCCACCAGGCCACCGCGTTCAGCGCGTCGACGTACCAGCGGATCTCGTCGAGCGTGTCCGGCGGGATGACGACGACGCGACCGGCGCCGGGGGGCAGCCCGGCGGGCGTCCCACCCAGGCGGGTGGCGAGCTTGCCGACGATCGGCCGCAGGTCCAGGACGATGCCGCGCCCCAGGATCGTCCGACCGTCGACGGCCGCGACGAACTGCTCGTGCGTCTTGCGGTTGGCCGTCTGCCAGAGCTGCTGGAAGCCGCCGGAGGACAGGCCGCGGAGCGCCGCCTCCTCGGCGACGTCGCCGAGGGCGCCGGTCAGCGGGCCGGCGAGCGCGCCGAGCTGCGTGGGCAGGGCGCTGCGCAGGCCGTCCGCGAGCGCCGGGGACTGGGTGACCTGGTCGGCGAGATAGGCGGCGATCGGGCGCTGGACGTCGGGGCTGGCGATGATCGCGGCGCTCGTATCCGTCCAGTGGTCGGAGTCCAGGGCCTGCGTGCGCACCCAGGTCGCCAGCAGGGCGACGAACGCCAGGACGCACCCCGCGACGAGCAGGGCGCCACGCGGCGAGGGCCGGGGAATGCGCTCCCGCAGCGTCGGCTCGGCGGGCTTGGCGGCGGCGGGCGCGTCGGACACCGACCGATGCTCGACCGCCTGCAGGTGGCGCGCCGTCACCCAGTCGAGGGGATTCGCCGTCCCCTCGGCCCGGTGAGCCTGTCCGCATGGACGACCAGCCGCCCACGCAGGCCCGCCCCTCCCAGAACCGCCAGATCGCCCTCGCCGTCCTGGCCGCCCTCGTCGTCCTCTTCTGCGCCGTCAACCTCGGCGAGGTCCAGGTCAACTGGGTCATCGGGACGTGGTCGACGCCGCTCATCGTCGTCATCGCCCTCTCGGGCCTGCTCGGCGCCGGCGCGGGCTACCTCGTCGCGCGCCGCGCGGACCCCGGCAAGGCGAAGGGCTGACGCCTCAGCGCCGGCCGCCGATGAGGCGCAGCTCCCGCGCCCGCTCGAGGGCGTCCTTGCGCGTCCCGACGTCGAGCTTGCGGTAGATCCGCTTGATGTGCGTCCGGACCGTGTTCGGCGAGACGAAGAGCTCGTCGGCGATCTGCGGGACCGAGAGGGCCGTCGGGAGGAAGCGCAGGACCGTGAGCTCGCGGTCGCTCAGCGGCTCCGGGAGCGCGGTGACGGTCCCGGCCGCCTGCTCGCCGTCGAAGCGCGCGAGCAGGTCCTCGACGAGGGCCCGATGCGCGGTGCCGGTGCGCCGCTGGCGCTCGAGCAGGCGACGCGCGGCGCCGGCGTGGTCCAGCAGCAGGCGGACGGGCCCCTCGGGCTCGACGAGCGCGAGCGCCTCCTCCAGGCTCT
The DNA here is from genome assembly GCA_964600395.1 of uncultured Conexibacter sp. Lineage (GTDB taxonomy): Bacteria > Actinomycetota > Thermoleophilia > Solirubrobacterales > Solirubrobacteraceae > Paraconexibacter. The sequence continues at coordinate 379 of CAZRLR010000157.1, read as the reverse complement.
CGGCGGCGGCCTCCATGTCGGCCCGGCGCTCGTGGGCGAGCGCGCGCAGGACGGCGTGATCGGCCCACACGAGCGGGCTCGCCGCGACCGCCCCGGCCCCGGCCCGCGCCAGGTGCGCCAGCGCCGCCTCCGGCTCGCCCGCGACGAGCGACAGCCGGGCGCGCGCCGCCAGGAGCTCCGGCACCGCGGCGCCGAGCTCGGCCTCGACGGTGTCCAGCCGGGTGGCGGCCTGCCGCTCCTCGCCGACGGCGATGCGTGCGCGCAGCTCGTCGGCGGCCAGCCGGCGCGTGAGCCAGCTCGTCGCCGTCCAACGCTCCAGACGCCGTTGGGCGCGCTGCACGTCGACCAGCGCCCGCCCCGGGTCGCCGGCCGCGAAGGC
>CAZRLR010000156.1:0-9559 GCA_964600395.1 uncultured Conexibacter sp. | reverse complement strand
CCCGGCCCCCGCCCAGCGGACGGGCAGCGGCCGGGTGCCCGCGCAGCGGTGCAGGAGCGTCCGCACGGGGCGCCCGCGCTGGGCGACGCGCACCCGGACGACCGCGGGCTGGGCCAGGCGCACGCCGGCCACGCGCACCGCGCGTCCGCGGCGGACGGTCCGCGCCCCGCGCGTTACGCGCCGCACGAGCGCCCCCTTCGCGCTCGGGACGGTCACGGCCAGGCCGCTCGTCTCCCACCCGCTCGTCACGTCGATCGTCGTGCGGCCGGGGCAGACCGCGCGGAAGCTGCCGCCCGTCGTCTGCGTCGCGACGTCCCGCCGCGGGTCGTCCCCCGCGACCGGCACCGGCTTCAGGACGCGTGCGTTGCGCGTCGTCCAGACGTGCGCGGGGGTCGGGAGGTCCTCGCGCGGCGTCGTCGTCGGGGTCGCCTCCTGCGCGCGCGCCAGGGCCGTCGCCTGGCTGCCGGCGAGCGAGGCGAAGGCCCGCGGGGGCACGGGCGCGGGCTCGCGCAGCTCGAGGGCCTCGACCTTCGCGGGGTCGTTGAAGACGGGCTGGCGGCCGGTCGCGGTGAACGTCGCCACCGTCCCGCGCGCGGCCGTCGCCGGCCCGCGGACGGTGATGCCGTCGGGGACGAAGACGGGCACGGTGTCCGTCGTCAGGCGCCCGTCGGCCACGCGGACGAGGCGGAAGCCGTGCCAGTAGCCGTGGTCGGTGCCCACCGGACCGGTCGTGTAGAGCTCGCCGCCGGCGCCGCCGTCGATGAAGTACGGGACGCCGCCCTGCCCGCGGTAGCTGAACTGCCCCTTGATGTGGCCGACGAAGACGCCGTCCACCCCGGTCTGGGCGGCGATCTGCTCGAAGACCGCGTTGTCGGTGCTCGCCCCCTTGCCCATGACGTGGTTGCGGGCCGTCGTGTCGGTGTAGGACTGGTCGCGCGGGTCCTGCGTGGGCATGTGCATGACGACGAAGACCGTCCGTCCGGCGGCGGTCGCCTCCGCCGCCTTCGCTCGGAGGAACTCGAGCTGCGTCGCCTGCGAGCCGTCGGCCGCGAGCTGGAAGGGGTCACAGCCCGTGAGCGTCCAGCACGAGTTGTCCAGGAAGATCCAGCGCACGTCCTCCACGTCGACGGCGTAGTGCGTCGCGGCCCCCGCGGGGTCGTCCGCGGGCCGCACGCGCGGGCCGATGCGGGTGTCGGCGTAGGGCCCGCCGTCCCCCATCGGGTACGGGCGGTCGGCGAACGCCTTGCGGTAGTTGTCGATCGAGTCGGGCGTCGTCAGGCCGACCAGCCCGGCGGTGCCGCCGGGGAAGCCGGGCGGGGCCTTGCGGTCGTGGTTGCCGACGCCGGCGAAGAACGGCGCCTTGGCGTCGTCGAGCCGGCGCATGACCTGCCGCCAGGCCTCGAGCTGCTCGGGCGTCCCGTCGTTGGCCTTGTCGCCGGACATCGTCGTCAGGACGGGGCGGTAGGCGGCGACCGCGTCGACGACCCGCGGGAGGATCGTGCCGCCGTCGGCGTCGTTGACGTGCTCCTCGCCGAAGTGGGCGAAGAGCAGGCCCGGGCCCTGCGCCGGGGGCCAAGGCCGCGTCGCCGTGGCCCCGTGCGACGGCGTGGCCACCGCACCGGCCACGAGGGCCGCGGCGGCGGTCAGGCAGCCTGAGGCCCGGAGCACCCGCATGTTCCGCATGGGCCGGATGGTACGGGCATCATGGGCGCGTGCGGGTCACTCGCCCCCGGTTCGTCGCGTCGCCGTTCGCCGCCGCCCTGGTCGCGGCGGTGCTCCTGGGCGGCTGCGGGGCCGGCACGCCGACCCCTCCCCCGGCCGCGGCCGGTCTGCGGCCCGGCGCGCTGGCCGGCGGCGAGGTGCCGCGGGTCCCGACCGCCGTCGTCATCGGCAGCGGCGCCGCGCTGCGTCCCGGACCCGGCGCCGTCCCCCGTCCGCGGTTCCCGTGCCGGCCCGCCGACCGGCCGGGCCTGCGCCACCACGACGCCGTGCACCTCGAGCTCTTCGCGGCGGGCCGCACGGTCATCGTCCCGGCGGGCATCGGGGTCGGTGCGCCACGCCGCCGGCAGGGCGCCTTCGTGACCGGCGGGGCGTGCGTCATGGCGCTGCGCACGACCGAGCCGACGGGCGTCGTCGAGCTCACGCCGGGCACCCGCGCGACGCTCGGCGACCTCTTCGACGTCTGGGGCCGGACGCTGCGGGACGACCGCCTGCTGCGCTTCGACGGCCCGGTCCGGGCGTGGGTGGACGGCGTGCGGTGGACGGATCCCGTACGGTCGATCGCGTTGCGCCCGCACCGTCAGATCGTCCTCGTCACCGGCCCCGCGGTGCCCGTCCACGCGACCTACGCCTTCCCGCCCGGCGGCGTGACCCGCCTGCGCCCGTGATCCCCGGCGTCGCCCCTCGCCGCGTGGCCGTCCTCACGGCGGCGCTCGCCCTCCTGCTCGCGGGGCTCGTCGCGCTCGCGGCACCCGACGGCGCCCGGGCCGACGGCGACCCGGCCAGCGACATCCTCATCTCCCAGGACGTCTTCTACCCCTACGCCCCGAACACCGTGGCCAGGGAGCTGCAGACCGCGCTCAACGGCCAGGTCAAGGCGGCCAAGGCTGCGGGGTTCCCGGTGAAGGTGGCGCTCATCGCGGCGGCGACGGACCTGGGCAGCGTCCCCCAGCTGTTCGGCGAGCCGCAGAAGTACGCCGACCTGCTGACGACCGAGCTGTCGTTCAACACGAAGCCGCGGGTGCTCGTCGTGCTGCCCGGCGGCCTGGGCGGCAACAACCTCGGGGACGACGCGGGCCCGGCGCTCGCCCCCGTGACGATCGAGGCCGAGGCGGGGCCCGACGGCCTGGCGCGCGCGGCGATGCAGGCGGTCGGGGCGCTCACGAAGGCCAACGGCACACCGGTGCCGGTCCCGGCGGTGGCGCTCGAGCAGGGCCGCGTCGGCTCCGGCGGCGGCAGCTCCGGCGGTGGCGGCGGCGCCCCGCCGCTGCTCGTGTTCGGCCTCCCGGTGCTGCTCGTCGCGCTGCTGGCCGGGATCGCCGCCCGCCGCGACCGCCGCCGGGAGGACGACGAGGCGGACGCACCGGCCGACGCCGCCGAGGGCGCCGCGGCCACCGCGGGCGACGCCGACGACAGCGGGTCCGCGCCGGCCGCGCAGTAGCATCGAAGGGTGTCGCAGGCCCCCTCCCAGACGCCCGCGTGGGCGCAGCACGCCGCCGACCGGCTCGCCGACGCCGGCAAGCGCCGCGGCGGCGCCCGCCAGGCGGTCGTCGACCTCCTCGGCACCCAGGCCTGTGCCCTCTCGGCGCTGGAGATGGAGGAGGCGCTGAAGGCCGACGGCGGACGCCCGGTGGCCCGTGCCAGCATCTACCGCGTCATCGACGAGCTCGAGCAGCTCAAGCTCGTCACCCGCATCGAGGTCGGCCACGGCATCTCCCGCTACGAGGCCGTCCACCCGGACGGGCACCACCACCACCATCACCTCGTCTGCGACACCTGCGAACGCGTCATCCCCTTCGAGGACGACGAGCTGGAGCGGACGATCCATCGCGTCGCCGACCGCGTCGCCTTCGACGTCGCCGAGCACGAGATCGTCCTGCACGGCGCGTGCGCGGACTGCACCGCCGCGGTCAACGGTCGCCCGTCGCACGATGCAGCGCCCAGCGCACCGCCTGGGGCGCCAGCAGCACCATGACGACGACCCGGAGGGACTGCACCGCCACGACGAAGGTCGTGTCGGCGCCCGAGCCGGACGCGACGGCGAGCACGGCGTACAGGCCGCCCGGCGTCGTCGCCAGGTAGCTGTCCAGCAGCGAGGCGGACGTCGTCGCGTCGAGGGCCAGCGCCAAGCCGAAGCACGCCACGAGCAGGGCGAGGATGACGAGCGTCACCGGCGCCACGAGGCGGCCGAGCAGGCGGAACGTCCCGACCGTGAAGCGCAGGCCGACCTGCAGGCCGATCGTCGCGAAGGCCACCTCACGCAGCAGCGGCGGCACGGTGAACGCCCCGCCGGGAACGGCGAGCACGACGACCCCGGTGACGATCATCGGGCCCAGCAGCACGCCGGCGGTCAGCCGCGTCGCGCGCGCCAGCCGCGCCCCGGCGACGGCCAGGGCACCGGTGAGCAGCCACCCGCGCAGGTCGCCGGCGACCGGGCCGTCCGCGGTGGCGATCGCGGACGCGCGGTGGGCGCCGGGGAACGCGACGGCGATGAACAGCGGCGTCGAGAGGACGACGATGAGCACCCGGAGGTACTGCATGAAGGCGACGAGGCGGTCGTCGGCGCCGAGCTCGCCCGACATGCCGACGATACCCGACGCCCCGCCGGCGATGAGCCCGAGGGCGGCCGTCGGCTCGTCCAGCGGCGTCGTGCGCGCCAGCAGCCGGCCGGCCCCGAGGCTCAGCGCGAGCGTCGCGGCGCTCACGAGCGTCACCGGCAGCCAGGCGTGGCCGAGCTCGCGCAGCGCGGAGGTCTGCAGGTAGGCGCCGAGCGTCACGCCGGCGACCGCCTGCGCGGCGCGGAAGCCGGCCGGCGCCACGACGAAGGTCCCGGGACGGCGCAGCGCGATGACGAGGCCGAGCAGCAGCGCCGCGAAGAGGTAGGACGACGGCAGGCCGGCGCGGTCCAGCGCGAAGCCTCCGGCGGTCACGAGGACGGCGAGGCCGGCCCAGCGTGCGCCGGACGTCGCGGTCGTGTCGGCGGCGGCCATCCCGACCATGGTGACGCGCCGGCGACCGGCACCCTCCCCCGGCGCGCCGGGGTAGCATCGCGCGCATGCCCCCGGCGTACCGCAGTCCGGACCAGCACGGCAGCCAGAGCAACGCCGGCCGGCTCTCCTACTTCTTCGCCTTCGGCGCCGCCGTCTTCATCGTGAGCGGCAACCCCGGGGTGGCCGCCGTCTTCGGCCTGATGACGGTCGCCGCGATCGCGGTCGCGCTGCGCCACCTGCCGTCCGGCGACGGCCGCACCGGAGCCGACCCGGCGCCGGCGGTCAGCGAGCCGGGGCCGCCGACGGCGGGGCCGGGACCGGGCGACGGCGGCCGCTGAGCGCCGTCCCGGCCGCGACCGCCAGGTAGCCGAGGACGAGCACCCCGGCGATCGAGGCCCCGGCCGCGGTGCCGGCGTGGAAGCTCAGGTACACCCCGGCCACCCCCGCCAGGACGGCGAACCCCGCCGAGCCGAGGATCATCGGCCCCATGCGCCGCGTCACCAGCCGGGCGGCGCTCGGCGGCGCGATGAGGACGGCGACGACGAGGAGGTTCCCGAGGCCCTGCACGGCGACGAGGAGCGTGACCGCCAGCAGGACGAGCAGCGCCACGTCCACGGCGAGCGTCCGGACGCCGAGGCCGGGGGCGCTGAGGCGGTCGAAGGCGACGACGAGCAGCCGCTGGTGGGCGAGCGTCAGCGCCACGCCCACGACGAGCACGAGGGCGGCGGCGAGCGCCAGGTCGCCGTCCGTGACGCCGAGCACGTCCCCGAAGAGCAGGCCCTGCAGCCCGGCGGGGGTGTCGGGGCTCAGCGCCAGCAGCGCCCCCAGGCCGAAGAGCGTCGTGACGACGACGGCGACCGCGGTGTCGCGGTCCAGGCCCTCGATGCGGCCCGCCAGCGCGACGGCCACGGCCGCGACGAGCAGGCCCGCCGCGCCGCCGAGCAGCAGCGGCAGCCCGAGCAGCGCCGCTCCCACGAGCCCGGGCAGCAGCGCGTGCGCGAGCGACTCGGCGCTGTAGGCGAGGTTGAAGAACACGAGCCAGCAGCCCAGCGCGCCGCCGGCGACGCCGAGCAGCGCGACCTCGACCAGCGCGCGCCGCGTCAGGGCCTGCGCCCACGGCTCGGTCAGCCACTGCAGGATCGCGACGTGCATCAGTGCTGGTGGTGGTGGGCCGGCAGGACGGCGGGGTGCACGCCGTGCTCGGCGCAGTCGATCTCGACGATCTCGCCGCCGTAGGTCTGCTCGAGGACCGCGCGCGTCAGGACCTCGGCGCCGCCGAAGGCGATCTGGCGTCGGTTGACGCACAGGACCGTCCCCCACCGCCGGGCCTGGGCGACGTCGTGCGTGGCGATGAGCAGCGCCCGGCCCTCGGCGGCCAGGCCGCCCAGCAGCGCGTCCAGGCGGTCGGCGCTGACCGCGTCCAGCCCCGTGAACGGCTCGTCGAGCAGGACGATCGGCGCGTCCTGCACGAGCGCCCGCGCCACGAGGACGCGCTGGCGCTGGCCGCCGGAGAGGTCGCCGAAGGAGCGGTCGGCCTCCGCGGCCAGCCCCACCTGCCCGAGCGCGGCGCGGGCCAGGCGGCGGTCCTCACGGGAGGGGCGCCGCCACCAGGGCAGGCGCGAGACCGCGCCCATCAGCGCCACGTCGGTCGCGCTGACGGGGAAGTCCAGGCGCGAGCGCTCGGTCTGGGGGACGACGGCGCAGCGGCCGTGCCGCTCCAGGGTTCCGCCGAGGGCCGGCAGCTCGCCCAGCAGCGTCCGGAAGAGCGTCGTCTTGCCGCCGCCGTTGGGGCCGAGCACCGCCACGCGGTCACCGGGGGACAGGGTCAGCGTGACACCGGTCAGGACGGGCGCGCCCGCGTACCCGCACGTCAGGTCGTGGGCCTCCAGCAGGGCGCTCACGACGTGCCCCCGGCGCAGCCGCGGCCGGTGAAGCCGCGGGCCATCGCGTCGGCGTTGGCGCGCTCCATGCCGAGGTACGTCCCGCCGGCCGAGTCCGGCGGGCCGAGCGTGTCGCCGTAGAGCTCGAGGTCCGCCCGGGCGCCCGACTGCCGGGCGATCGCCTGCGCGAGCTTCGCGTTGACGGAGTGCTCGGGGAAGATCGCCTTGACGCCCTGGGCGCGCACGAGGCGGGCCAGGCGGCTGACGTCCCCGGCCGACGGCTGGGCCTGCGTCGTCTGCGACGGGATGACGGCCCCGACGACCGTGATGCCGTAGCGGCGGGCGAAGTAGCCGAACGCGTCGTGGTCGGTGACGAGCTGACGCTGGGCGCGTGGGACGGCGGACAGGCAGCGGGCGATCGCCGCGTCGGTGGCGCGCACCTGGCCGAGGTAGTCCTCCGCGCGGGCGTCGACCGGCGCGGTCAGCGCGGGGTCGGCGGCGACCAGGGCGTCACGGATGCGCCGCACGGCCACCTCGACGTTGCGCGGGTCGTGCCACCAGTGCGGGTCCTCGCGCGCGGCGTCCTCCCCCTCGCCGTCCCCCGCCAGCGGGTGGGGCAGCCCGCGGGACAGGTCCACGACGGCCGGGTCACCGCCGCCCTGCTGCACGACGTCCCCCATCCAGTGGTCCAGCCCGTCGCCGCTGACGAAGACGACGGCCGCGTCGGCGGTGCGCAGCACGTCCTGCGGGCGCGGCTCGTAGTCGTGCGGGTCCGTGTTGGGCCGGAGGATCTGCGTGACCTCGACGGCCGGGCCGCCGACCTGGCGGACGAGGTCGCCGAGCTGCGTCGTGGTCGCCACGACCCGCAGGGCGCGCGTGCCGTCGGCGCGGGTGACCGTGCGGCCGCCGTCGCCGGTGGCGCATCCGGCCGCGCCGAAGGCCAGCAGCGCCAGGGCGGCGGCGACGAGCGGGCCACCGCGACGCCGGCGCCGGCGCAGGACGGGCCGGAGGGCGCGGGCGAGCGCCGCGACCGCGAAGACACCCCCGGCGAGGACGGCGATCGCCGGGCCGGGCGGCGCGTTGAGCTGCACCGAGAGCCACAGCCCGACGGTGCCCTCGACGGCGACGAGCACGACCGTGGCGACCTGCCAGCGCCTGAGGCGGTCGACGAACAGGCGCGTCGTGGCGGCCGGGACGACGAGGACGGCCGTCGCGAGCAGCGCGCCGAGCGTCGTGAGCGCGGCGACCGCCAGCAGCGCCACGAGGCCGAGCAGCACCGCGTCCGGCACCGCCGAGCGGGCGCCGAGCGCACGGGCGGTGCCCGGGTCGAAGCCCGTGACGAGCCAGCGGGTCTGCAGCAGCCGCGCCCCCAGCAGCGCAGCGGCACTCGCGCCCGCGGCCAGGGCGATGTCACCGCCGTCGACGAGCAGGAGGCTGCCGAAGAGCAGCGTCTCGACGTTCGCCCCGGACCCGAAGACGTCGCTGGCGAGGATGACGCCGGTCGCCAGGGCCCCGACGAGGACGAGCGCCGTCAGCGAGTCGTAGCGGTCGGCCGCGTGCTCGCGGCGGGCCAGGACCCCGACGCCGACCGCGACGAGCAGCCCGGTGCCGGCGGCTCCGAGCGTCGCCGAGAAACCCAGCCCGTCGGCGAGGACGAGGCCCGGGAAGGCCGCCGTCCCGACGGCGTGCGCGTAGAAGGCCAACCCGCGCAGGACGATCCAGGTGCCGATGACACCGGCGCCGAACGCGAGGATGAGGATCTCGGCGAGCCCGCGCTGGAAGAACGGCAGCTGGAAGGGCTCGAGCACCCGAGCAGCATAGCGTTGATGAGAGCGAGTCTCATCAACGGGAGGCCGGTTCCGCGGTCAGGGAGCGCCGATGCCGCCGGCCTGGTCGCCCGCCGGCGGCGCCGCGCTCCCCGACGCGGCGGCCCCGCCCTGGTCGGCCGGCACGCTCTGGGCCTGCCGCACCGCCCGGACGTAGACCGGTTCGGCGCGGACCGGTGCGACGGACGGGCCTGCGACGACGGTGAGGCGGTAGAGCGCCGGCTTGCGCAGCGGGACGGCGGCGGCGTACGTCGTCTTGGCGACCGTGGCCCGCACCTGCCCGGCCGACACCCAGCGGCCCGAACGCTCCTGCCGTTCCACCACCACGCGGACCGGCCCCGAGGGCCCGACCGTGCCGCGGACCGCGACGCTGCGGCCCGCCTGGATCCGTGACCGGCCGCCGGGCGCGAGCACCGCGACGACGGCGTCCAGGCCGACCGTCACGACACCCGACACGACGCGCCCGGCAGCCCCGGGCGACAGCTGCGCCTGGGTGCGCAGCGGCGCCTCGCGCTTGTAGGCCACGCGCAGCTCGTAGCTGCCGTCGGCGGCGGTGCGCCCGCCGGCGACCTTCGCCCAGCCGCCCGTCGTCGTGCGCTTCTGCAGGCTCACCGGGACGTCGGCGGCCGGCGTGCCGTCCGCCTGCGTGACCCGGCCGCGGAGCACCGCCTGCTCGCCGAAGCGCACCCGCGGTGCGTCGGCGCCGAGCGTCGCGGTGGGCCGGGTCGTGACCGGGGGGGCCAGCGCCGCTACGCGGCGGCGCAGGGCGTCCAGCTGCCCGTAGAGCGTCGCCCCCGGGCAGTCGGTCTGGCAGCCGTCGCGGTGGCCGCTGACGCGCTGCAGGGTGACGGACTGGCCGTAGGGGTAGCGGTTCTCCTTGCCACCACCGGAGACGAGCGTGACCGGCCCGCTCGCCGGCACGGCGTGGAGCGTGAGCTTCCAGGCGATGAGCTGGGCCAGGGCCGCGAACGCCGCCTCGGGCAGCGGTTCGCGCGTGAAGTCCCCGAGCGTCGCCATCCCCGTCGACTGGCTGTTCCACCCCCCGGCCTGGGCGCCGATGACGGCCGCCTCGATGCCGCCCGCGCGGCCTTCGAAGATCTGGCCGTACCGGTCGACGAGGAAGTTGTAGCCGATGTCGTTCCAG
>CAZRLR010000155.1:0-9582 GCA_964600395.1 uncultured Conexibacter sp. | reverse complement strand
TCACCGGCATGACGTGCGCGTCCTGCGCCAACCGCATCGAGCGCAAGCTCAACAAACTCGACGGCGTGGAGGCAAGCGTCAACTACGCGACCGAGCGGGCGGCGGTGACGTACGACGACGCCACCGTCACCCCCGAGGCGCTGCTGGAGACCGTGCGGGCCGCGGGCTACGACGCGACGCTGCCCGCGACCGGACCCGACGGGGACGGGGACCACGACGCCGGGGAGGACGCCGGCGAGCGCCACCTGCAGGAGCTGCGGCGGCGACTCGTCGTCAGCGCGGTCCTCGCCGTCCCCACCTTCCTGCTGTCGATGATCCCCGCCCTGCAGTTCGACAACTGGCAGTGGCTGGCGTGGAACCTCGCGACCCCCGTGATCCTCTGGGCCGGCTGGCCGTTTCACCGCGCCGCCTGGCAGAACCTGAAGCACGCCACGGCGACGATGGACACGCTCATCAGCGTCGGGACGCTCGCGGCCTGGACGTGGTCGGTCGTCGCGCTCTTCGCCGGCGACGCCGGGATGACCGGGATGACGATGAGCTTCGACCTCATCCCCGACCGCTCGGCGTCGCTGGACCACGTCTACTTCGAGGTCGGCGCGATCGTCATCACGTTCCTGCTGGCCGGCCGCTACTTCGAGGCCCGGGCCAAGCGGCGGGCCGGCAGCGCCCTGGCGGCGCTGCTGGAGCTCGGCGCCAAGGACGTCGCCGTCCTGGACGCCGACGGCGGCGAGCGCCGCGTCCCGGTCACGGAGCTTCACGTCGGCGACCGCGTCGTCGTGCGCCCGGGCGAGAAGATCGCCACCGACGGCACGGTGGAGGAGGGCTCGGGCGCCGTCGACCAGGCGCTGCTCACCGGCGAGTCGCTGCCGGTCGAGAAGCAGCCCGGCGACGACGTCGTCGGGGCGACGGTCAACGTCGGCGGCCGCCTCGTGGTCCGCGCGACGCGCGTGGGCAGCGACACGGCGCTGGCCCAGATCGCCAAGCTCGTCACCGACGCGCAGACCGGCAAGGCGCCGGTGCAGCGCCTGGCGGACCGCATCAGCGGCGTCTTCGTCCCGGTCGTGCTCGTCGTCGCCGCCGCGACCCTCGGGTTCTGGCTGGGCACCGGCGAGAGCGCGGCGTTCGCCTTCACCAGCGCGGTCGCCGTCCTCATCATCGCCTGCCCCTGCGCGCTCGGCCTGGCGACGCCGACGGCGCTGCTCGTCGGGACGGGCCGCGGGGCGCAGCTCGGCCTCCTCATCAAGGGCCCCGAGGTGCTGGAGTCCACGCGGGAGGTCGACACGATCGTCCTCGACAAGACCGGGACGGTGACCACCGGCCGGATGCTGCTCGTCGACGTCGCCGTCGCCCCCGGCACGACGCGCGCGGAGGTCCTGCGGCTCGTCGGCGCGCTGGAGGACGCCTCCGAGCACCCGGTCGCCCGGGCGATCGCCGCGGGCGCGGGCGCCGAGGTCGGGTCGCTGCCGACGGTCGCGGCCTTCCAGAACCGACCGGGGCTCGGCGTGGAGGGCACGGTCGACGGGCACGGCGTCATCGCCGGGCGCCCGGCGCTGCTGGCCGACTGGGGCATTCACCTCACCGACGAGCTCGACGCGCTGCGGCGCGCCGCGGAGGCCGACGGGCGGACGGCGGTCGTCGCCGCCTGGGACGGCGAGCTGCGGGCCGTGCTCGTCGTCGCCGACACCCCGAAGCCGACCTCCGCCGAGGCGATCACCCGCCTCAAGGCGCTCGGGTTGCGCCCCGTCCTGCTCACGGGCGACAACGCCGCGACGGCGCGGACCGTCGCCACGCAGGTCGGCATCGACGAGGTCATCGCCGAGGTCCTGCCGTCGGACAAGGCGGACGTCGTCCGGCGCCTGCAGGCCGAGGGCCGCGTCGTGGCGATGGTCGGGGACGGCGTCAACGACGCGCCCGCCCTCGCACAGGCCGACCTCGGCCTGGCGATCGGCACCGGCACCGACGTGGCGATCGAGGCGTCGGACCTGACCCTTGTCTCCGGTGACCTGCGGGGCGCGGCCGACGCGATCCGCCTCTCGCGCCGGACGCTCGGGACGATCCGCGTGAACCTCTTCTGGGCCTTCGCCTACAACGTCGCGCTGATCCCGGTGGCGGCCGCCGGGTACCTCAACCCGGTCCTCGCGGGCGCGGCGATGGCCGGCTCCAGCGTCCTCGTCGTGTCCAACTCGCTGCGCCTGCGGCGGTTCGACGCCCGCCGGTAGTCCGTCCGAGCGCCGCCGGGTCGGGTCAGCGGCTCACGGGGATCGCCGACGGCTGCCCGTCCTGGAAGAGCGTCGACAGGAGGATGACGACCGGCTTCGTGCCCCGGTTGGCCCCGAAGTGGACCATCGCCGGCGTCTCGACGATCCATTCGCCGGTGCGGATCGGCTTCGTCTGCCCGGCGGCGATCGTCCGCACGACCTGCGGGGACTTCTCGGCGTCGCCCCGCCAGACCCTGACGGTCGGCCCGCGCCGGACGGTGTAGGTCAGCGTCCCGGCGTCGATGTAGGCGACCTGCGTCCCGGGATGGCGGTGCTGGGCGAGCGCGACACCCGGGGGGACGGCGACGCGCGAGAGCCCGAGCGTGTAGCCCTTGGCGCCGACGGGGTCCTTCCTGAGGGCGAGCGGCTCCCGGTTGGCGGCCGGGGCGACGGTGCCCGCCCCGAGCGCGATCGGCACCCCGGCGGCCAGGGCGCCGGCGATCAGGAGGGCGGGGAGGGGGACGGCGACGCGTGGGAGCATCTGCGGACCGTACCCGCGCGGGTCACTTCAGCAGGCGTGAGAGCCGGCGGTCCTTCAGGACGCGGCCGCCGGTCTGCTCCTGCGGGCAGTAGGCGAGTACCTGGTCCTCGTAGTGGATCGCCTCGAGCGTCGTGCCGCAGCGCGGGCACGGCTCGCCGTGGTGGCGGTGGACCTGCAGGGGCAGCGGCAGCTTGTCCGGGATGGGCAGGTGCACCTTCTCCTCGTACAGCTCCAGCGCCGCGCCGAGGCGGTCGAGGATGGCCGCCCGTAGGGCGCTCGCCTCGTCCGCGGTCAGCTCCCCGGCGCGCTTGAACGGCGAGAGCCTGGCGACCCAGAGGATCTCGTCGACCCACGAGCGGCCGATCCCGGCGATGACGCGCTGGTCGCGCAGCACCGCCTGCAGGGGCCGGCCCTTCTGCGGCGCCAGGAGCGCGGCGAGGTCCTCCGGCGGGTCCGGCCACGCCTCCGGCCCGAGCGTCGTGATCGCCTCGTCGGCGGCCAGCGCGGCGCCGTCCAGCAGCTTCACCCAGGCGGCCTGCCGGGTGCCGAACTCGCGCAGGCGCAGCTCGCGGCCGTCGTCGATCCGGACGAGCAGGCGGGACGTGCGGTCGCGCATCCCGGCGCGCTTGTCATAGAGCTGCAGTCGCCCGGCGGACATGAGGTGCAGCAGCAGGTGCAGCCCGTCGCTGACGTCGACGACGAGGTGCTTGCCGATGCGCCGCACGCCGACGATCTGCTGCCCGGCGAGCACGTCGAGCGGCGGCGAGAAGGTCTTGAGCGCGTTGAGGCCCGGCGACGTGGCGGACTCGATCGTGGCGCCCGCGAGCGCCTCGGTCAGGCGGCGGGCCGTGATCTCGACTTCGGGCAGCTCGGGCATGACGGAGTTCCAGCCTAGACCCGGGCGCGTCCGCCGGTCAGGCGGAGAGGTCGAAGAGCTCGGTGAGCTTCATCGCGAAGCCCAGGTCGCCGAGGACGCGCAGCTTGCCGCGGAAGGCGAGGCGCTTGGGCCCGGCCTTGCCGGTGACGATCGCCCGCAGGTCCTCGGGGCGGACCTTCAGCGTGATCTTCGGATCGTCGTGCTGCGGAGCGTCGGAGGCCGTGCACGTGCCGTCGTGGATGACGAGCTCGCGGTGGTCGTAGCCGCCGCCCGGCCGGTCCCACAGCTTGACGTGGATGACGGCGTCCATCCCCTGCGTCTTGTCCGGTCGCACGCGGCCGGCGAAGTGCGTGACGAGGGCGTCGATGACCTTGTCGCGGCTCTCCTGCTCGGCCATCAGGGCGCGGAAGCCGTCGTCGTCGAGGGCGACGATCTCGCGGTACAGGGCGGACGGCTCGGCGTTCAGGTCGATCATGGGCGCGATGCTCTCACGCCGGCGCCACCGTCCGCGTCAGGTGAGGATCACGTCGTACGCGCGCTGCGTGCGCCGCAGCCGACAGAGGTCCCCGTCGCAGGTCGCGACGCGCAGCTCGACCGTGATGCGCCCGGACCCGGTGCCCAGCGGCACCGCCACGCGCGCCGGCAACGCGTCCAGGACCCACGACGCCGGCCCCGGCAGCAGCGACTCCTGCGTCGCGCGCGCGGTCACGTGGACCGGCGCGCCGCCCGCGGGGTCGAGCGCGTCCCCGTCGAGCGGGACGTCGAGCTCGACCTCGAGCGTCCCGCCCGCCGCGGTGATGAGCGTCTGCGCGACCGCCGCCGACGACCACGCCGCCGGGCCCGCCAGGTCCCCCGAGCCCGCGCCGCCGACGTCGATCGCCTCCGCGTGCGGCGGGTCGCCGAGCGGGTCCACGACGACGATGCGGTGGTTGCCCGTGTCGGCGACGACGAGCCGCCCGTCCGGCAGCACGTCCAGGCCACCGGGCTCGTCGAAGCCCTCCACGGGGACCGTCCACAGGTGCTCGCCCCGCCAGACCCGGACGAGCCCGTTGTACGTGTCGGCGACGACGAGCGACCCGTCCGCCACAGCCGCCACCCCGGCGGCGTGCTGCAGCGTGGCGCGCGTGCTGTCGCCGTCGTCGGCGCCGCTGACGAACAGCCCGTGCCCGACGAGCGTCCGCACGCGCCCGCCGGGCCGGTCCAGGACACGCAGCGCGCTGGCCTCGGCGTCGGCGAAGGCCAGCTCGCCGGCGGCCGTGACGGCCAGCCCCGAGGGCTGCGCGAGCAGCGCCTGCAGCGCCGGGCCGTCGACGAGGTTCTCGCCCCCGGTCCCGGCGATGACCTGCACCTCGCCGTCCCGGTCGATCGCCCAGAGGCGGTGCCGGCCGGCCTCGGCGATGACGACGTGCCCGTGCCAGCGCACGACGTCCCACGGGGACTTCAGGCGGTCGGTCAGCAGCTCGCGCGCGCCCGGGTCCCCCACGCCATCGCCCAGCCGGATGCGCCACACCCGGTCGGCGGCCGTCTCGCAGACGAGCACCGCGTCGTCCCCGTCGAAGCGCACGCCCTGCGGTTGGTACAGGCCGCCGAGTTCGTGCAGCACCTCGCCGTCCAGCCGGGTGACGAGGACGCGGTCGTGGCCGGTGTCGGCCACGACGAGCCGCCGGCCCGTCGCGTCGGCGGCGACCTTGCCGGGGAACGTCAGCTCCCCCGTCCCGGCGGCGACGGGCGCCACCGCGAGCGGACCCCGACGCAGGACGCCGGCAGCGTCCGCCTCGGCGACGAGGACGTCGATCGCCTCCGCCAGCCGTGCCCCGTGCCCCTCGCCGGCGACCGTCAGCGCGACGCGGCCGGTCGCGTCGACGAGGACGAGCGTCGGCCAGGCCCGGACGCCGTAGGCGTCCCAGGTGACAAGACCCGGGTCGTCGAGGACCGAGTGCTCGATGCGGTGCCGGGCGACGGCGGCGCGGACGGCGTCGTGGTCGCGCTCGTGCGGGAACTTCGGCGAGTGCACGCCGACGACGACCAGCACGTCGGCGTAGCGGCGCTCGAGCCCCCGCAGCTCCTCGGCCACGTGCAGGCAGTTGACGCAGCCGGTCGTCCAGAAGTCCAGCAGGACGAGCTTGCCGCGCAGGTCCGCGAGGGCGAGCGCGTCGGCGTTGACCCAGCCGCCCGCGCCGACGAGCTCGGGGGCGCGCACCCGGGCGCGATCCACCGGCGTCACTCCCCGGCGATGGCCGCCAGCTCGGCGGGGCGCAGCAGCGCGAGCAGCTCCCCCGTGCGATCGGTCCCCTCGATCCGGATGACGGCCAGGCCGCCCTTCTTGAAGTGCACGCGCGCGCCGGTCAGGTCGTGGGCGACCTGCGCGAAGTCGGGGTTGTGCCCGACGACGAGGACCTTCTCGCCGTCGTCGGCCGCGCCGAGGAGCATGAGCGCCTCGTCGGCGTCGAAGTCCTCCGCCAGCCCGGCGTGGACGACGACGTCGCTGTCGAGGGCGATCGCCGCGCCGGTCGCCGTCGCGTGCGCCCGGACCTTCGGGCTCGTGAAGATCGCGACGAAGCCGGCGCCCAGGCGGGCCATGGCCAGGCCGGCCAGGCGGGCCTGCTCCTCGCCGGCGGCCACAAGACGACGCTCGGCGTCCGAGCGCGCGCCGTGCGGTTCGGCGTCCCCGTGGCGGAGCATCCAGAGTTGGCGGGCCATGCGCGCCAGCCTAACCCCTCAGTAGCCGTACATCCGCGTCGGGGCCCCGCGGAACACGGTCCCGTCGGGGGCGGTCCACGTCAGGCGGAACTGGCGGCCCTTCCGGGCGCCGGCGCTGACGGTGAAGTACCCCAGGCGGTTGTAGCTCACCGTCTTGTAGGCCTTGAAGGGGCCCGAGGAGCCCGAGCGGTATTCCAGGCGCGCGCGGCCCGGCGCCCGTGCGGGCCGCACGACACCCCAGATCGAGGCGGAGGACGACGTCCGGCGGCGGACCGAGAGCGCCAGGCGGAAGCCGTCGTAGGACGGCTTCTCCTTGCCCGCCGCAGTGAGGAGACCGGACTCGAAGCCGCTGTAGCGACCGATGCCGGTCACGCCCTCCCGCGGGGCGTCGTCCTTGAGCAGGTACTGCGAGAAGCTCTTCACGCGCGGGTTGTCGTAGGCGATGCGCTCGCTGATGGACCGGTACTCGGCCTGCCGCTGCAGGCTGACGCCGAAGATCGGGTCCGGCGTGGACTGGATGCCGAACTCGGTGAGGAACACCGGCCGGCGGCTCGCGATCGCCCCGGCCCGCGCGGCCTTGTCGAGGGCGCTCGTCAGCCGGGGCAGGACGCCGATGAAGACGTTGTTCGGCCCGGTCCGCGTGAAGCTCGGGCCGGCTTTGGGCGTGTAGGCGTGGTGCGCGTAGCCGGCCATGTCCAGCTTCGCGCAGCTCTTGCGCTTCTTGTAGGAGGAGGACAGGCAGAGCGCGTCGCGCAGGAAGGTCAGCGGCGCGACGTCCTTGCCGGTCCCGGTCGGCGCGGTCTCGCCGAAGAGGAGCTTCGGGCTCAGGACCCTGGCGGACTTCAGGCCCTTCTGCGCCGCCTGGAAGAGCCCGCGGTAGAGCGTCGGCGAGACGGGGCGGTGCCGGCTGTCGTACTGCGGCTTGAGGAACTGCGGGTGGTTGGGCTCGTTCCACACCGACCAGTAGGCCACGCGGCTGCCGAAGTGCCGGCCCGCGGCCGTCATGAACTGGGCGAACTTGTCCGGGTTCGGCCGCGTGACGTTGTCGGTGCGCCGCTGGGTGGCCCACTTGGGGACGGGCCCCGAGACGGTCAGCACGATCGGCCAGCCGCGCTGCTGGGCGGCGTCGAAGATCGGATCGAAGCGCGACCAGTCGTAGGTGGCGGGGTCGGTCGTGTCGACGTCCGGCTGGTTGCGGCTGTCGGCCGCCGGCGCCACCTCCTTCCAGTACAGGACGACGCGCAGCGCCGAGACGCCGAGGGAGTCCAGGCGCGCGAACGCGGCGTCCCGCAGGGCGGGGTCCTTCAGCTCGGCCGGCGCCTCGAAGGTGAGCAGCTGGTTGCGGGACGCCTGCGCGGCCGCCGGCCCCAGGATGGGGCACAGCAGCGCGACGAGCAGCGCGATGAAGATGGACTTGCGGGGGATGGGACGGCCTCCTGCGGGCGTGTGACGGCGGCGGCGGGGCGGCTCAGGGTGAGCGTCGTGCGCGGCGCGGTCGTCGTCGGGTCTGACCAAAGGACACCGTAGAAGGTCCGTTGTTGCGTCCGACCCCTATTTCACATACCTTTGCGTAGGTATGCCGAGTGCCCCGGCCACCGCACGTGCCTCCGCCGCCGAGCAGACCCGGGCGCGGATCATCGATGCCGCGATCGCCCGCTTCGCCGCGGACGGGCCCGGCGCGAGCTTCGACGTCGTCGCCGCCGACGTCGGGGTCACGAAGGGCGCGCTCTACCACCACTTCGGCTCCAAGAGCGGCCTCGTGGAGGCGGTGTACCGCGAGGCGATCCGCCGTCACGCCGCCCGCGTCGTCGACGCCAGCGCCACGGGAACCGGGCACGAGCGCCTGCTCGCGCTCATCGACTCCAGCGCGCGTCTGTACACGAGCCGGACGCCGTTCTACGGCCTGCTCATGCAGCTGCACCTGCAGGCCGGGACGAGCCGCCCGGAGCTCGTCGACATCGCCCGGCGCGTCCAGCAGCGCCAGCGCGAGCACATGATCGGCCTCGTCCAGCTCGGGCAGTCCGACGGCTCGATCCGCGCCGACCTCGACGCCCAGGCGCTCGGCCTGACGGTCAACGCCGCCCTCGAAGGCTTTCTCGTCCAACAGCTCGAACCGGCCGCGACGCAGCGCGGCTGGGTCGCGAGCTTCCGTTCCCTGATCCAGGAGATCATCACGCCATGACCAGCCCAACCCTGTCGGCGGGCGCCGGCATCGACTTCACGATCCCGGCCGAGCTGCAGGAGCTGCTCGGGCGCATCGACGCCTTCATCCAGGAGGACGTCCTCCCCGCCGAGCACGAGATCGAGGACCCGCAGGACATCCTCAAGAGCTGGCACGTCGTGGACCGCCTGCGCGACAAGGCACGCGAGCGCGGCATCTACACGCCGCACCTGCCCGAGGAGTGGGGCGGCCTGGGCGTCGGCATCCTCGGCATGTCCCTCATCAACCAGGCCTGCGGCGTCAGCGGCCTGGCCTCGCTCGGCCTCAACGCGATGGCCCCGGACGAGGGCAACATGCACACGCTGCTCATCGCCGGCGACGACGACCAGCTCGAGGAGTTCCTGCGCCCGCTGGCCGAGGGCCGCACGCGCTCGTGCTTCGCGATGACCGAGCCGGACGTCGCCTCCAGCGACCCGACGAATCTCGAGACGACCGCGGTGCGCGACGGCGACGAGTGGGTCCTCAACGGCCGCAAGTGGTGCATCACCGGCGCCGAGGGTGCGGCGTTCGCGATCGTCGTCGCCAAGACCGGCACGGACGAGGCGGCGGGGCACCGGAACTACTCGCTCATCCTCGTCCCCTGCGACACGCCCGGCTGGGAGATCGAGCGCCACCCCGAGTGGATGGGCTCGCACTCCCCCGGCGGGCACCCGATCATCACGCTGACCGACGTGCGCGTCCCCCTCCGCAACCTGCTCGGCAACGAGGGCGAGGGCTTCGTCATCGCGCAGAAGCGCCTGGCCGGCGGGCGCCTGGCCCACGCGATGCGCTGGATCGGCGTCTCCCAGCGCGCCCTGGACCTCACCGCGCAGCGCCTGCTCGAGCGCAAGGCGTTCGGGAAGGAGCTCGCCCGCCACCAGGGCCTGCAGTTCATGATCGCCGACTCGGCGATGGACCTCTACGCCTCGCGCCTCATGGTCCTGCACACCGCCTGGAAGGTCGAGAACGGCCTGCCCCACCGGCAGGAGATCGCGATGACGAAGACCTTCGTCTCCGAGGCGTTCGGGCGGATCGTCGACCGTGCGGTGCAGATCCACGGCGCCGC
>CAZRLR010000154.1:2015-9676 GCA_964600395.1 uncultured Conexibacter sp. | reverse complement strand
CTGCCGCTGAAGAACATCCCCGGCGGCAACCTGCGCACGAGCACCGCGGCTCCGGCCACGAGCCTCCTGCCGGCGCCGTGCCAGTTCGCCGCGACGGCCGGTCACACGTACCTCGTGACCTACTCGCTGAACTTCATCGACATCCCGACGTCCACGACGCCGGGTCCGACGGAGTAGTCAGCCTCGACCGGTCCCGGCCTCGGCCGGGATCCTGCTTCACCGGACGCGGATCGCAGTGCCCCTGGTCGGGGCGCGGCGGTCCGCGTCCGTCGTTCCGCCCCGGACCGCGCGCCCTCAGTTGCAGACCGCGCACGGCCCGGTGGCGCAGGCGCAGACGACGGCGGGCGCCATCCGCGCGGCCGAGCGCCAGCGGCGCGCCCACTCGCGGCCCGGCGGCTGCGCACGGTCGGCCGTCCCGGAGGGCCAGCAGTGCGCGCTCACCGCGTGCAGGAGCCGGTCGCCCTCGGCGGTGGTCCGGCGGGTGATCGACGCGATGTGATGGACGACCGACGTGTCGGGGTGCGGGCCTGCCATGCCCTTGGTGATCGGCACGCCGACCGCCGCGTTGATGCGCGGCCCGGCGTCAGGCCCCGCTCGCGCGCACCTCGCGCGCCACGCGCTCGCCCGACTCGATCGCCCCGTCGATGTACCCGCTCCAGGTCGTGGCGGTCTCCGTCCCGGCCCAGTGGATCCGGCCGACGGGCGCCGTGAGCGCCGGGCCGAAGGCCGTCCACGTCCCGGGCGGCAGGTGGCCGCCGTAGCACCCGCGCGTGTACACCTCGGCCGACCAGTCGCGGTCGACGTAGTCGATCGGCCGCGACGCCTCCGGGCCGAAGAGCCGTGCGAAGCCGGCGACGACCGCCGCGCGCCGCTCGGCCTCCGGCCGTCCGCTCCACTCGCGCGCCTCGCGCCCCTCGAGGAAGCCGAGCAGCACCCCGCGATCCGAGCCGTGCGGGCTGTTGTCGAAGACGACGCGCGCCGGGCCCGTCAGCGACGCAGCCTGCCCGCTCAACCCCTGCTCCCGCCAGAACGGCCGGTCGTAGACCGCCATGCACTTGATGACCGAGCCGTTCGGCGTGCGCTGGGTGAGCTGATCGCGCGCGGCCGGCAGGGCCGGGGTGTACCCCAGGCGGCCGGCCAGGGCGGGGGACAGGGCGACGACGACCCGCCGGGCGCGGTGCACCCCCGTGGCGGAGTGGACGTCCACGCCGTCCGCGTCCTGCGCCAGGCGCGTCACCGGCGCCCCGAGCCGGACGGTCCCCTCCGGCAGCGTCGCCGCCAGCCGGGTGGCCAGCAGCTGCGAGCCACCGACGACGCGGTCCTGCTGCGCGCCGCCGCGCGTCCCGACGAGGTCCTCGAAGCGCCCGGCCGACCGCGTGTAGAAGAGGACGTGCAGCAGCGAGACGTCGCGCGGCTCGCACGCCCACACGGCCGCGCACGCCAGGCGCAGCAGCTCGCGGCCCATCGGCGTGACGAGGTTGCGCGAGATCCAGTCCTCGAAGGTCCGCGCGTCCCACCGGCCGGCCTTCGGCGCCCGCCACGGTGCGTCGGTCGGCACCCGGCGCGCCATGAGGTCCAGCCGGACCTGCGCCTGCCCGACGTCGGCGAGGACCACCGGGTTGATCCTCGGGATGTCGCCGGTGTAGCGCGTGACCGTCCCGCCGTGCTCGATGACGTTCTGGCCTACCGCGTGGGTGGGGTACAGCGGCAGCCCCATGCGCCGGGCCAGGGCGGTCGCGCGCTTCTGGGTCGGGCCGATCCACTGGCCGCCGACCTCGACGATCCCGCCGTCCGCGAGCTCGTGGTTGAGCAGGCGCCCGCCGACGCGGTCGCGGGCCTCCAGGACGCGCACGTCCTGCCCTTGGGCCAGGAGCGCCTCGGCGGCGACGAGCCCGGCCACACCGGCCCCGATGACGATGACGTCGGTCATGTCGCCGGACACTACGCTGCCCCGAGATGCCCGTGCCCGACGTCGACCTGCAGGCCATCCGGGCGGACGTCGCGACGCTGGCCGCCCGGCCGCGCCCCTCGGCGCGGGCCGGCGAGCGCGAGGCCGCGCGGTGGGTCGCCGAGCGCCTGGCGACGCTGGGCCTGGCCCCCGAGCGCCTCGCCTACCGCTACCAGCACTCCTACGCGCTCGCGCACGCGGTGCACGAGCTCGCCGGCCTGCTCGGCGTGGCCCTCGGCGGCCGCCGTGGGGCGCTGCTGACCGCGGCGGCGCTGGCCTCGCTGGACGCCGAGGCGAGCGGGCGCTCGCAGTGGCTGCGGGCGCTGCTGCCCGCCGGGGAGGGGGACGGCGTGCTCGCCCGGATCCCGGCCGGTGCGGACCGCCCGCGCCACACGCTCGTCCTCGTCGCGCACCTGGACGCCGCGAACACCGGCTGGGTCTGGCACCCGCGCCTGGCGGACGCGGGCGCGGCCCGCGCCCAGCGCACGCAGGCGATGGCCCCGCTCATGGCCCCGCTCACCGCCGCGCTGCTCGCCGGCACCGCCGGCAGCCTCACCCCGCTCACGTCGCGCGCCGGCCGCGCGCTGCGCACCGCCGCGGCCGCCGTCCTGGGCGTCGGCCTCGCGGGCCTGGCCTCGGTCGGCCGCGGCGCCACCGTCCCCGGGGCGTCCGACAACGCGACCGGTGTCGCGGTGCTCCTGGACCTCGCCCGGGCGCTGGCGGCCGACCCGCCACGCGACGTGGAGGTCGTCCTCGTCTTCCCCGGCACCGAGGAGGCCGGCATGGGCGGGATGCGCGCGGCGCTGTCGCACCCGTGGCTCGCGACGCTGGACGCGGGGACGACGACCGTCGTCGGCGTCGACACGCTCGGCGGCGGCACCCCGATCGTCGCCCGGGCCGAGGGGACGATGCGCACCCACCGCTTCGACCCGGCCGCCGTGGAGCTCGTCCGGCGCGGGGCCGTGCAGGCCGGCGTCGAGCCGCCCGCACCGTGGCGGATCGGGGGCTGGACGGACCCGGTCCTCGCCCGACACCGCGGCCTGTCGGCGACCTGCCTGCTCGCGGTGCGCGGCGGCCATTACTCCGACTACCACCTGCCGACCGACACCCCCAGCCGCGTGGACTGGGGGTGCGTGGAGGCCTGCGCCCGGATCGTCGCCGGGACGGTCGCGGCCGCAGGCGACGGCGGGGACTAGAAGACGCTCAGGTGCACGTGGTCGCGGTGCTGGAGCGTGTTGTTCGTCGCGGTCGGCGCCGAGGTGCTCGCGACGTTCTTGTACGGGCGCCAGCCGCCGCGGGCCGCCGACCAGATGCGGTCGTAGAAGATGACCTCGGCGACCTTCAGCGTGCGGGCGTTGTGCACGGCCCAGTTGGCCATCCGCCAGCTCGCCCGGAGCGTGGCGCCGGAGGCGCGGCGGCCCGCCGTGGCGCCGGGGGCGAAGGCGTCGATTCCGCGGCCGCAGTAGTGGAACGAGTTGGAGATGTGCCCGCTCTGCGTGCCGTTCGCCGCCCCGCCGATGTTCGTGAAGCCGAACGTCCGGCCCTTGAGCGTCGCGATGATGCTGTTGGCCCGCGGCGTCCAGCCGTGGCTGACGGACTGCGGCGCCAGGTCGGCCGGGATCGACCGCAGGCCGCACTGGATGGACGAGTAGGTCTTCTTCGGCGGCAGCCACGTGCCGGCGTCCACCGGGCCGTTGCTCCAGGCGGCCGGGATGCCCCCGGTCGGTGCGGGCGTCGGGGTGGGGGTCGGCGTCGGCGTGGGGGTCGGTGTCGGCGTCGGGGCGGGCGTGCCGGGCGCGCCGCCGTCGGCGGTGCAGCGCTCCCGGTGGCTGGCGAAGCAGATGCGCATCGAGCTGACGCGGTCGTCGAACGCGAAGAGACCGAAGTACGCCTTGGCGGAGCCCGCGCAGAGGAGGTTGGAGCGCTCGCCGGTGAAGTTCACGCCGTCGAAGAGGCGGACGCAGTTGCCCGCGGCGACCGCGAGCGACGAGCGGGAGTTGTCGACGTTGTAGACGCGCCCGTCGAAGTTGCGGAAGGCGCGGAAGTCGGCCGGGTCGTAGTTCGCGTTGTCCTTCGCGACGATCATCGAGCCGCCGCGGCAGTTGGCGTCCGCCCACAGCTGCACGCGGGCCATGTCGGCCTTCGCGCCGTCGGCGCAGTACGCCGCCTGGGCCGGGCTCGCGCCGGTCAGGCCGGCGAGGAGCGCGACGCCCGCCAAGGCGGCGCTGAGGAGGAAGGGTCGGGGTGGTTGGCGCATGCGGTCTCCGTCGTCGGGGTGGGTGCTTCGACGGCGAAGCTACCCCGGCCCCGACGGGCGGCATGCGGGTGCCTCATGAACTTCTCACGGTGTCCGGTGCGACAGATGACAGCGATCCGGTGCGTTGCGCCGCCTGGGCCTCGAGCAGCTCCTTCGTGCGCCGTTGGCGGAAGCGGAAGGTCGGCCCCATGAGGCGCCGCACGACGAGCGCGTCGGCCAGACGGCCGAGCGCGCCGAACGGCAGCGCGTACTCCACGTGGTCGGTCAGCCGGGTGCGCCCGTCGCCGAGGTCCTCGAAGCGGTGCTCGTGGACGAAGGAGCTGAACGGGCCGTCCAGCGTCTCGTCGACGAGCAGCGTCGGCTCGACGAGGGTGGCCACGCGCACCCGCCAGCGCTGCGGGACCGGGAGGGGCAGCACGAGCACCCGCAGGACGACCTCGTCGCCCTCGTCGAGGGGGAAGTCGCCCTCCACGCCGAGGATCCGCTGCGCGGGGTGGGCGATGCGCGTGGCGTTGCGCGTGTCGCGGTGGAAGGTGAACACGTCGCCGACGGGGGCGTCGATGATGGTCTCGGCGTGGAAGGTGCCCATGCCCGGGGTACGGACGGCGGCGCGACCACGGCTCAGCGCCCTTGCCAGCACCGGGCGAGGCCCGCAGAATTCGGCCCATGATCCAGACCGGGGCGACCTACACCAACCCGGTGACCGGCGAGCGCTGCGTCATCCGCCGGGGCACCGATCAAGGCGACGGACTGCTCCTCGTCGACCTGTACGTGCAGCCCGGCGGCGCGGTCGCCGGCGAGCACGTCCACCCCTCGCTCACCGAGCGCTTCGAGGTGCTGGCCGGGACCGTCGGCTTCCGCAAGGCGGGCGTCGAGTCCGTCGCCGCGGTCGGCGAGCGGGTCGAGGTCCCGCCGGGCGTCGCGCACGACTGGTGGAACGCGGGCACCGACGAGGCGCACGTCCTCGTCGAGATCGAGGGGGCGCTCGTCGAGCGCTTCGAGCAGCTCATCGTCACGACGTTCGGCCTCGCCCACGACGGGAAGGTCAACAGGAAGGGCATGCCCGACCCGCTGCAGCTGGCCGTCGTCGCCGCCGCGTTCGGCGACGTCATCGTCTTCACGAGCCCGCCGCCGGCCGTCCAGCGGGTGCTCTTCGGGCTGCTCGCCCCCGTCGCCCGGCGCCTGGGCCGCCGTGACGTCTACCCGCACCACCGCGACGTCGTCATCACCCCGCCCGCCGGCTAGAGCGGCCGGTGCGGCGGCTCGGGTGAGCGGCCCTGGAAGGAGAGGATCCGCGGGTTCTGGATGACCCCGTCGCGGATCTCGATCGCCCGCCGGATCGTCTCGTCGGCGTCCCAGGCGGCCGGGCCGGCCATGACGACCGGCAGGTAGCGCAGCAGCGCCTCGCTGTTCTCCCAGGTCGCCGAGTTCCACAGGTGCGAGGGGCTGTGGTCCACCGCGTAGTAGCCGAGGTTGTCGCCGACGGTGAACAGCGGGTCCGCGAACGACGTGGGGCGCGCCCACTCGAACGCCATGCCCTCGTCGCAGGAGACGTCGACGAAGAGCGTCCCCGGCGTGAAGCCGGGCAGGTCGTCATCCATGACGAACATCAGGGGCTCGTCCGTGTCCTGGAAGATGCAGTTGACGACGACGTCGTACTGCGCGAGGACGTCGGCCATCGGGCCGGCCTCCTCGCCGTGCAGCGCAAGCGTCCGCGACGGGCGCTCCGGGTCCCGGGCGAAGTGCTGCAGGCGGACGGACGCGAACGGCGAGGCGACCGCCGCGGTGCTCCGCTGGGTGAGGACGGTGACGTCGCTGATGCCGAGCGCCGCCAGCGCCCGGACCGCGCCGCGCCCGGTCGCGCCGAAGGAGATGACCGCGGCCCGCAGCCGCCGCCCGTAGTCCCCGGTGACCCCGCGCAGCTGCAGCGCATGCATGACCGAGCAGTAGCCGGCCAGCTCGTTGTTCTTGTGGAAGACGTGCACGTCGAAGTGCCCGTCCTTCGTCCAGTGGTTCATCGCCTCCCAGGCGATGAGCGTCAACCCGCGGTCGATCGCCAGCTGCGTCATCTCGCGGTCCTGCACGCAGTGCGGCCAGCCCCAGACGACCTGCCCGGGCTGTAGCGGCTCGAGGTCCGCCGGCAGCGGCTTGGGGAGCAGGACGACGTCGGCCGACGTCAGGACCGCCTCGCGCGGGAGCAGCGCCGCGACGAGCGGCGCGAGGCGCTCGTCGGGGACGCCGAAGCGCTCGCCGTAGCCCTCCTCGAGCACCATGCGCGCACGCAGGGCCGGGTCGATCCGCTCGACGTGGTCGGGGTGGATCGCCAGCCGGCGCTCGTCGACCTTCCGGGACGTCGCGACGACGCCGAGGGTCACCCCGCCCACGGGCGCTAGCCGGAGCGGTGACGGGCCTGGTGGGCCAGCGCGTCGCGCAGGTCGCCGAGCTCGGCCTGGCGGCGCAGGAGCGCCAGGCGCTCCGGCCCGACGATCTTGCCGGCGGCGAGGCGGTCTGCGACTCGTTCCATCTCGGTGAGGATTGCGGAACGGGTCAGCACACGTGTCATCCCTCCAGTCTAGTCGGGGCGCCTAATCCGCCCCCGGGGCGCGCACCGGAATCCGGGTGGTCACCGCGGGTCAGAGGAATTACCGTCTCCAGGATGCGGACCCTCAGCGCGCTCGTCGCCGTCCTCGCCACGCTGCTCGTGCCGGGGGTCGCGGGGGCCGCGACCCTCCCGGAGACCCCGCGGGACGCGCTCTTCACCGACCAGGCCGTCTCGGCGCTGCAACCGGCCGGGACGTCGCTGTACGTCGCGGGCTTCTTCGACCTCATCGGGCGCTCGACCGGGGCGGCGGCGATCACCGACGACGCCGGGCGCGTGGCGTCCGCGGCCCGCTTCGTCGAGGGCGACGTGCTGGCCTCGGCGGCCGACGGCGCGGGCGGCTGGTACCTCGGCGGCACGATCACCGCGGTCGCCGGGACGCCGCGCACGGGGCTCGTGCACCTCCTCGCGGACGGCAGGCTGGACGAGGGCTTCGCCCCGTCGGTCACGGGCGGTGAGATCCGGGCGCTGCGCCGCCGCGGCACGACGCTCTTCCTCGGCGGCACGTTCACCGCCGTCGGCGGGACCGCCCGCAGCGGGCTCGCCGCCGTCGCCGCGGGCGACGGCGCCCTGACGTCCTTCGCGCCCGCCGTCGTCGGCGGCGCGGTCAACGCGCTGGAGCTCGTCGGCCCGACGCTCGTGGCGGGCGGCGCGTTCACCTCGGTCGGCGGCAGCGCGCGCGGGCGGCTGGCGGCGTTCGACGGCGCGCTGGCCCTGCTGTCCTGGAACCCGAACCTCGCCGGCGGGGACGTCCTCGCGCTCACGACCGACGGCAACGCCGTGTTCGCCGGCGGCACCTTCACGACCGTCGGGGGCGGGACGTTCAACCGCGCCCGCGTGGCCGGCATGAAAAACCC
>CAZRLR010000154.1:0-2005 GCA_964600395.1 uncultured Conexibacter sp. | reverse complement strand
CGCCAGCTCCTTCCCGACGGCGTTCGTCGCCGACGCCAACCAGACGGTCCGCGCCCTCCGGCACGCCGGCGGCCAGATCCTCATCGGCGGCGACTTCTCGACGATCAACGGCACCTCCCGCCCGCGCCTGGCCGCGGCCGCGGTGGCCACCGGGGCGCTGCAGCCGTGGGCGCCGGCGATCTCGGCGACGTCGTCGGTGCACTCGCTCACCGTCGACGGCGACGCGGTGCTCGTCGGCGGGACGTTCACAGCACTCGGCGGTGCCGCGCGACGCAACGCCGGCGCGGTCCGCACGTCGGACGGCGCGGCGCTCGCGTGGGACCCGTCGACCGACGCGCGCGTGGCCACGACGGGCGCCTCGAGCGGCGGGCGCCTCGTCGCCGGGCTGATGCGCGCGACCGGCGTGAAGGCCCGCAACGGCCTGGCGGAGATCGACACGCGCACCGGCGACGTGACGCCCTGGACCCCGGCGGCGGGCGGCGCGCCCCTGGCGATCGCCGTCGGCCCGACGACGATCTACGCCGGCGGCAACGTCAGCGGGCAGGTCATCGCGATCGACCGCAGCACCGGCGCCGTCAAGCCGTTCGCCGCCAACGCGAACGGCCTCGTCACGGCGCTCGCGCTCGACGGGGACACGCTCTTCGCCGGTGGCCAGTTCACCCAGCTCGGCGGGCAGACCCGGACGTCGTTCGGCGCGGTCGACGCCACCACGGGGCTGGCGACGCTCGCGACCCCCGCCGTGACCCCCGGCGCCGGCCCGACCCCCGTCCTCACGATCACGGTCGCCGGGTCGCGGGTGGTGCTCGGCGGCGACTTCGCGACCGTCGGGGGCCAGAGCCGGTCCAACCTCGCCGTCGTCGACCGCGCGAGCGGCGCGCTGCTGTCCGGCAGTCCGGCGGCCGACGGCACGGTTCGCGGCCTCTCGACCGCCGGCACCACGACCTACGCGATCGGGGACTTCCAGACCTTCGGCGGGGCGACGCGTCTCGCGCTCGCGGCCTTCGACCCGGCGACCGGGACCGTCGGGTCGTGGGCCCCGGGCGGGACGGGCGGCGGCGTGGACCTGCTGCTGGCGATCGACGCGTCGGCCGACCGCGTCGTCGTCGGTGGCCAGTGGCCGAACCTCGGTGGCGCGCCGTCCACGGGCCTGGCGACGATCTCGCCGACGACGGGTGCGATCGAGGGCTTCGCCCCCGACGTCACCGGCATCGTCCGGGCCGTCGCGGTCGACGGTGACGCCGTGCACGTCGGCGGCGAGATGACCCGGATCGGCGGCCTGCCGATCCAGCGCCTGGCGACCTTCGGGCCGCCGCGCCCGGTCGCGCTCCCGGTCGGTCCTGCCGGTCCCGCTGGGCCGTCGGGACCGGCCGGCCCGCCGGGCGCGTCCGGCGCGACCGGCCCGGCCGGGACGCCCGGCGCGGCCGGACCGGCGGGGGCCAACGGCGCGACCGGGGCAGGCGGCGTGACGGGACCCGCCGGTCCGACGGGACCGACCGGGACGCCGGGTGCCCCCGGACCGGCGGGCGCCACCGGCCCACGTGGGCCGGCCGGCCGCGACGCGACGGTCCGCTGCGTCGTCCCCACGGCGAGGAAGGGCGTCGTGCGCGTGACCTGCCGCGTGACGCGGGCCGCGCGCACGGGCGTCCTCTCCGCGCGGTTGGTGCGCGGCGGGCGCACCGTCGCCCGCGGCCGGGCGCGGGTCGTCGCCGGGGCGGCGACCGTGCGCCTCGCCGGGACGCGTCGCGTCCCGCGGGGGCGCTACCGCGTCGTCCTGCAGACCGGCAGCCGGCGTGTCGTCGTGGACGTCGACGTGCGCTGACGTCCCGCCGCGGTTGCAGCGCCGCCGCGGACGGACGAGACTCGCCGGTCATGAGCACCACGCAGCGCACCTACGAGCATGCCGTCGCCGACCATCGCTGGGAGGTCCCCGAGCGCTACAACATCGCGCAGGACGTCTGCGAGAAGCACCCGGCCGACAAGCCGGCGATGATCCACGAGCGCTGGG
>CAZRLR010000153.1:0-9721 GCA_964600395.1 uncultured Conexibacter sp. | reverse complement strand
CGGTGCGCATGAGGTGCAGGCCCGTGTGGTAGCTGGCGCAGCCGCCGACGACGACCGGGACGCCGACCTCGCGGATGAACTCCTTGAGGTTCAGCGGCTCGCTCGTCTGGGAGACGTGCTCGGCGGAGACGACCGTGCCCTGGATGACGAGGATGTCGAGCCCGGCCTCGAGCGCGAGCTCGTAGTACTGGGCGACGCGCTGTGGCGTCAGCGAGGCGGCGGCGACGACGCCCTGCGCCTTGATCTCCTGGATCCGCTGGGTGATGAGCTCCGGCTTGATCGGCTCCTGGTAGATCGCCTGCATCTCGCGCGTCGCCAGGTCCTTCGGCAGGCCGGCGATGTGCTCGAGCTTCTCCTCGGCGTTCTCGTAGCGCGTGAAGATGCCCTCGAGGTTCAGGACGCCGAGGCCCCCGAGCTTGCCGAGAATCCCCGCGGTGCGCGGCGAGACGACGCCGTCCATCGCGGAGGCCAGGAGCGGGAGCTCGAAGCGGTAGGGCCCGAGCTTCCAGGTGATGTCGACGTCGTCGGGGTCGCGCGTGCGGCGGCTCGGCACGATCGCGATGTCGTCGAATCCATATGCGCGGCGGGCTTTCTTCCCGCGCCCGATCTCGATCTCCATGGCGTGAATCCTAAGTCTGGGGGAGGACGAAAAGACCCCGCGCAGGCGGGGTCTGAATGAAGCGGTTCCAACGACCTGTGAGGCGGCAACCCAAGGTCCGTACGAGAATACCAGCGGGCCTGGACGGGTCCGGTGCGCCACGAGACCTGCGGCGGAATATCCCCGCACCCTGCGGGGTATCACGGGCCGCCGCCGGCGACCGGGCCTCGGGTCAGGAGACCTCGACGGGCGTGACGAGCCGTTCGATCGCCGTCTCGGCGACGATGCGGTCCAGCTCGCGCGGCTCGATCAGCCCGGCGCCCAGGCGCTTCGTCGACTCCGCGCCGCACGCCACGGCGAAGCGCAGGCTCTGCTCCGTGGACTGCCGCTGGTAGCGCGCGGCGACGTACCCGGCGAGGAAGGCGTCGCCCGAGCCGACCGCGGCGACGGCCTCGTGCGGCTCGATCCAGACCCGCTGCAGGTGCCGCTCGCCGGCGTCCAGGACCGAGGCGATGCAGCCGTCCGGCATCGTCATCAGGGCCTCGCGCGCGCCGAGCTGGATCATCTCCCGTACGGCGATCGCCCGGTCCTCCTCGTCGTTGAACTCGTGGCCGACGAGCTCCTCGGCCTCCAGGACGTTCGGCGAGATGACGTCCGGCTCGGCGCGGACGGCCTGGCGCAGCGGCTCGCCGTCGGTGTCCACGACGGTCAGGACGTCCATCCGCTTGAGGTCGCGGATGAGGCGGGCGTAGAACTCGGGGTCCACCCCGCGCGGCAGCGAGCCGGCCATGACGACGATGTCCGCGCCGCGGGCGAGGTAGAGGAGCTTGTCGCGGAAGAGCTCGACCTCCTTGGAGGTGACGGCCGGCCCGCGCTCGTTGATCTCGGTCTGCTCGCCGTTCGTCGGGTCGTAAACCGCGGTGTTCGTCCGCGAGTCCTCCCGGATGCGGACGAAGTCGTTGAGGATCGACTCCTCCGTGAGCTGCTCGACGATCCGCGTCCCGGTCGGCCCGCCGGCGAAGCCGGTCGCGATGACGGGCTGGTTGAGGGTCTTGAGCGTCCGCGCGACGTTGACGCCCTTGCCGCCGGCCATCGTCGTCTGCTCGACGGTGCGATGACGGCGCCCGAGGCGGAAGCTCGGGACCGACAGCGACTTGTCGATGGCCGCGTTGAGGGTGACGGTGATGATCATGCGATCTCGGGTCCGACGCCGTGGGGCTCGCCGCGCCGGACGATCCGCCGGCGCCAGAGCACCAGGAGCAGCGTACAGACCACGAACACCGTCAGCAGGAGGATCGTCCCGGGCCGCCGCCCGTAGTCCGAGAGGCGCTCGGTGGCGGTGGCCGCGGGCACCGCCCGCGCGGCGACGAGCGCGACGCGGTCGACGGTCTTGCCACACTGGCGCACGAGGATGGTGCCCAGGCGCGCGCCCGCGGGTACCGGGCCCTCGACCTCGTCCGGGACCCCGATCAGGCGGGTGGCCAGGCGCTCGCCGCGCCGCGCGGTCCGCTTGACCGTCCGCGAGGCGACGAGCGCCAGGCCCGGTCCGTCGCGGAAGCGGATCGGCACGGAGGCCAGCCGCTGGCGCGCCTTGACGGCGGACACGACGTGGTAGCGCTGCAGCCCGTAGCGCAGGAGCGCGAGCGAGTCGGCGTTGCGCGCGGACTCCGACGGCGTGCCCAGGACGGCGCTGAGCACCGTGACGCCGTCGCGGGTGGCCGAGCCGACGAGGACGTAGCCCGCGCGGTTCGTGTGGCCCGTCTTGACGCCGTCGACGAACGGGACGGCGCGCACGAGCGAGTTGCGGTTGACGACGCGGATCTTGCGCCCGCGGCGCCCGCGGACGGTGAGCGTCGCGTCCGGGCGGTTCGTCGTCTCGCGGATGAAGGCGCTCGTCCGCAGCACGAGCGCGATTGCCACAAGGTCCGAGGCGGTCGAGTAATTGCCCTCGGTGTCCAGGCCGACGGGGGTCGTGAAGTGCGTGTTCTTCAGCCCGATGCGCCTGGCGCGCTCGTTCATGAGGCGGACGAAGGCCTTGACCGACCCCGCCGTCCGGATCGCGAGCGTCTGCGCCGCGTCGTTGCCGGAGGCCAGCAGCAGCCCGCGCAGGTAGTCGCGGACGGTCATCCGCTCGCCGGCGCGCAGCCCGACGAGCGACTCGGCCGCGCTTTGCGGGTAGGGCACCGCGGCCAGCACGTCGTCCAGCGAGAGGCGATCGAGCACGACGAGCGCCGTCATGAGCTTCGTCGTGGAGGCGATGAAGCGCCGGTCGTTCGCGTTGCGCCCGAAGACGATGTCGCCGGTCGCGGGTTCCACGAGGACCGCGGAGGGGGCGCCGACGGCCGGCGGGGCCGCGGCGGCGGCAGCGGGCCGGACGGTCAGCACGCCGGTCATCACGGTGACCAGCGCGAGGAGGACCGCCGCCGTCGCGACGGCCGGTGCTACCCGCCGCCGAGCTTGAGCTTCTGGCCGACCTGCATCGTGTTCGCGTCCAGGCCCTCGTTGAGCTCGAGCAGCCGCTGCACCGACACGCCGGTGCTCTGCGCGATGCCCGACAGCGTGTCCCCGCCCTTGACCGTGTACGTGCGCCCGGACCCCGACGAGGGCTTCTTCGCCCCGCTGGCGGCGGGCTTCTTCGGCTTCTTGGCCGCCGTCGACGAGGTGGCCGCCGGGGTCGTCCCGGACGATCCGGAGTCCGTCTCCGTCACCGGCTTGACGATGAGGTAGATCGCCAGGGCGGCGGCGATCAGCGCCAGAGGAGCCAGAAATCGAGCAGGGCTGAGGTGGCGCATCTGGCGCAGAGCGTAGACGTGCGAGGCCGACGAGCCGCCTCATGCAAGCGCCCATGCGATCTCGCGCAGGCGCTCGGCCTCCGCCCGGGCCGCCGCGGCGGGGTCGGCGGACGCCCCGTCGGCGGCCGCCGCGTGGACGATCGAGCGGGACGCCGTGACGAGCCCGCCGGCCCGGCCGGGGGCGAACGCCGGGGCGAGGTCGTCGATGCGCCCGCCCTGGGCGCCGACCCCGGGCAGGAGGAACGGCGTGGCGGGCATGAGCTCGCGCAGGCGGGCGACGTGCTCCGGGGCCGTCGCGCCGACGACCGCGCAGGCGTCCGCCAGGCCACTGACCGGCCCGGCTTGGCCGAGGGCGTGGACCCGGCGGGCGACCTGCTCCCACAGGCGCGAGCCGTCGGCGAGCTCGAGGTCCTCGAAGTCGGCCGCCCCCGGGTTGGAGGTCCGCACGAGGACGAAGACGCCCGCGCCGGCGGCGCGGGCGGTCTGCAGCAGGGGCGCGAGGGTGTCGACCCCCATGTAGGGGTTGGCGGTCATCGCGTCGGCGCCGAGGCCGGGTACGTCGCCGAACGGCGTCGGCGTGGTGCCGAGCAGCGACTGCGCGTAGGCCAGGGCGCTGACGTCGATGTCCCCGCGCTTGGCGTCGGCGAGCACGAGCAGCCCGGCGGCCTGCGCGTGCTCGGTCACGCGGCCGAGGGCCGCGCGCCCCGGGGCGCCGAGGCGCTCGAAGCAGGCCAGCTGGGGCTTGACCGCGACGACCGCGTCGGCGACGGCGTCGATGACCGTCCGGCAGTGACGCTCGACCGCGGCGGCCGCGACGCCCGCGGGGGTGCTCGCGTGCCCGCCCGACGACGCCGGCTCGGACGTGGGCCACAGGCGGGCCGGATCGGGGTCCAGTCCGAGGACGATCTGGGAGCGACGGGCGTCGACCGCCGCCGCGAGGCGGTCGCCGAAGGGGGATTGCGGCTGGGTCACGACGGTCCTTCGGGCTGGTGCTCTCTCATCGGCGGCGACGGCGACGCTAGCAGGGGGACAGGTCGGTCAGGCCCCTGAGCAGGTCGTGCGCCACGACCGCCTCCAGCGCCTGCGGACCGGCCACGACGGCCAGCGCGTGGGTCGCCGAGCACGCGGCGAAGAGGGTCCCGTCGGGGCGCGGCGCCTGACGGACCACCGCGGTTCCGGCGTCCTGGAGCAGCGCCTGCACGGCCGGCGTCAGGGCGGCGTCTCCGGCGAGGACCTCACCCCCGGCGTCGAGGACGACCGCACCGCGCAGATCGACCGACAGCGTGGCCAGGGCGGCGAGCAGGACGGGGGCGGGAACGGCGTCCGTCATCGGGATGCAGGAGGATAGGCCGCGTGCCCCTGTCGCGAATCGGCTGGCTCCTCACCGTGGCGATCTGCCTGGTCGCCGCGGTCATCCTGCTCTTCTCCGACTACCACGGGTACGCGGCGGTGACCTTCGCGGTCGGCCTGGCCGCCGCGATCAACCTGCCCGACTGAGCTCACCGCGTCGCCAGCCAGGCCGCGAGCTCCCGGGCGGCCCGGCCACGGTGGCTGATCGCGGCCTTCTCGTCGGGGTGCAGCTGCGCCATCGTGCGTCCGTCGGCGACGTCGTCGGGCCGGAACGCCGGGTCGTAGCCGAAGCCGCCGTCCCCCCGCGGCTCGTCGTCGAGCGTGCCGGTGCAACGTCCCTCGAAGACGACCTCGGTGCCGTCGGCCGGGTCGTGGAAGACGAGCGCGCAGACGTAGGCCAGGGCGCTGCCGGCGGGGGCGAGCGCGAGCAGCTTCCGGAGGTTCTCCGCGTCCGTCGCGTCCTCGCCGGCGAAGCGCGCGGAGCGGACGCCGGGCGCGCCGTCGAGCGCCTCGGACACGATCCCCGAGTCGTCGGCGATGACGGGGACGCCGAGGGCGGCCGCGGCCGCGTGCGCCTTGATGCGGGCGTTGGCCGCGAAGGTGTCGCCGGTCTCGGGCGGCAGGACGACTTCGTCGGGCAGCGGCGCCACCTCGTGGCCGCTCAGCAGCCGCTCGAACTCCTGGGCCTTGTGCGCGTTGCGCGTGGCGAGGACGAGCCTCATGACCCCGCGGCGGCGATCGCCGCCTCCTGGGCGAGCTGCAGCTCCATGATCCCGGCCTCGGCGAGCTCGAGCAGCACGTCCAGGTGCGCGCGCGAGAGCGGCGTGCGCTCGGCGGTCGCCTGCACCTCGACGAGCCCGCCGTCGCCCGTCATGACGACGTTCGCGTCGACCTCGGCCGTCGAGTCCTCCGGGTAGTCGAGGTCCAGCACGGGGATGCCGCCGACGATCCCGGACGAGACGGCCGCGACCGAGCCCGTCAGCGGGCTCGCCGTCAGGCGGCCGTCCGCCAGCAGGCGCTGCGTGGCGAGCGCCAGGGCGACGTAGGCGCCGGTGATGGCGGCGCAGCGGGTGCCGCCGTCGGCCTGCAGGACGTCGCAGTCGAGGGTGATCGTGCGCTCGCCGAGCGCGGCGAAGTCGACGACGCCGCGCACGGAGCGGCCGATGAGCCGCTGGATCTCGACCGTCCGCCCGTCGCGCCCGTTGGCGCCCTCGCGGCGCTTGCGCTCGCCGGTGGAGGCCGGGAGCATCCCGTACTCCGCCGTCACCCAGCCCGTGCCGCGGCCCTTCATCCAGCGCGGGACGCCCTCCTCGACGGAGGCCGTGCAGATGACGCGCGTCTCCCCCACCGAGATGAGCGCGCTGCCGGCGGCGGTGCGGACGAATCCGGGCTCGATCGTCACCGGGCGCATGGCGTCCACGGCCCGGTCGTAGGAGCGGGTGGGCGTCTCGGGGCTCACGGCAGCGCCACGCCGTCGGGGGTCCGCAGGTGCGTGACGTCGACGTGCGCGACGTCCCCCAGCGGCATCTGCAGGAAGTGCGTGCCGAGCGCGCGGAAGGCGTCGGCGTCCCCGGTGCACAGGAAGGAGTACTCGCCCTCGCCCTCGCGCGCGGTGGCCAGGGCGCGCGAGCCGAGCACGTGCTCGACCTGCCGGGCCAGCGGCGCGCCCGAGGCGATGATCGTCACGGACGGGCCGAGCATCCGCTGCAGCATCGGCCGCACGAGCGGGTAGTGCGTGCAGCCGAGGATGACCGTGTCGACCTGCGCGGCCTTCAACGGCTCGCAGTAGCGGCGCACGGTGTCCACGACGCGCTGGTCGAACGGGAAGCCGCCCTCGATGATCTGCGTCAGGTCCGGGCACGGGACCTGCTCGAGCGTCACGTGCGGGTCGGCGGCGGCGACCGCCTCGGCGTAGGCCCCGCTCTGGACCGTCGCGGTCGTCGCCATCAGGCCGACGCGTCCGGTGCGCGTGGCGGCGACGGCGTGCACCGCACCGGGCCGCACGACGCCGATGACGTCGACGCCGAGCGTCGTCTGCATCATCCGCGCCTGGAGCGCCGGGAGCGCGGCCGCGGTCGCCGAGTTGCAGGCGACGACGAGCAGCTTGACCTGCCGGCGCACGAGCTCCTCGGCGATCTGCAGCGAGAACTCCTCGAGCTCCTCCGGGGAGCGCTCGCCGTACGGGAAGCGCGCCGTGTCGGCGAGGTAGACGAAGTCCTCCTGCGGCAGCTGCACGAGCAGCTCGTGCAGGACGGTGAGCCCGCCCACGCCGGAGTCGAAGACGCCGATGGGACGGTCACGGGGTGCGGGGACGGCCACGGGCGGCATGGTAGTCCGCCACCCCGGCGGCCCCGGCCCGCGTCACTTCGTGCCGACGGTCTTGATCATCTGGCTGAGCTTGTTGCCGATCGTGTCGGCGATCTTGAAGTCCTTGCCGCCGGCGGCCACGACGGCGCTGAGGATGGCGCCGACCAGCAGGATCAGCGCGACGTACTCGACGGTCCCCTGCCCGCGGTCGTCGCGCAGGGCGCCGGCCCGGATCTGCAGGGACACGGCGGTCCTGCGGGCCACGTGGGTCAGCGCGGTCGAAGGGGTGGTGGTGGGCATGGGTCGGTCCTCCTGGTGTGTGGTGTCGACGGCGCCGCAGCGGGCTCGCCGGGGGTCAGGAGGCATGCTGCGCCAGCGGCCTGCGACGGCACAACGGCACATCTGCGCGCAGGATGTGCAGACTCTGTGCAGCCCGTGCGCGCGCTCGTCGTCACCAACATGTGGCCCTCGGAGGCCGACCCGGCCTTCGGCGCGTTCGTGCGCGACCAGGTCGATGCGCTGCGGCGGCTGGACGGCGTGGAGGTGGACGTCTTCGCGTTCGGCCCGGGGGGTTACGCGCGGGCCGCGCGCGATCTGCGCCGCCGCCACGGCAAGGACCGCTACGACGTCGTCCACGCGCACTTCGGCCTGACGGCGGGGCCGGCGCTCGTGCTGCGCGGGGCGCCGCTCGTCGTGACCCTGCACGGGACCGACCTGCGCCACCCGCGGTCGGGGCGGATCACGCGGACCCTCCTGCGCTTCGTCGACCTGCCCGCCGCCGTGTCGGCGCCGCTGGCCCGGGAGCTCGCCGGCGCCGGCGACACCCGGCAGGTCGCGGTCCTGCCCTGCGGGGTGGACCTGCACCGCTTCGCGCCGATCCCGCGGGCGCAGGCGCGGGCGCAGCTCGGGCTGGACCCGGACGAGCCGTGCCTGCTCTTCCCCGCCGACCCGCGGCGCCCGGGCAAGCGCCACGACCTGGCGATGGACGCCGCCGACGGCGTCCGGCTGCTGTCGCTCGGCGGCGTGGACCCGGCGCAGGTCCCGCTGTGGATCAACGCCGCGAACGCCGTCGTCCTGCCCACCGAGGCCGAGGGCTTCGGGCTGGCCGTCCTGGAGGCGCTCGCGTGCGACGTCCCCGTCCTCACGACGCCCGTCGGCATCCACGCCCAGGCGCTCGCCGGGCTGGACGGCGTCCTCTGCGCGCCGTACGAGACGCGGGCCTGGCGCGAGGTCCTCGCCGGCCATCTGTCGGCGGCCGAACCGCGGGTCGCCGGACGGGCGCGCGCGGCCCTGTGGTCGGCCGACCGCATGGCCGAGCGGGTGCTGGCGGCCTGGTCTGAGCTGGCGCGTCCGCGGCTATACTCCGCCGCCGCGGCGTCCTCCGGGGCCTCGCCCTCTTCATGACCGGCCGTCTGTCAAAGCTCCGTCCCCGGCGCAGCCCCGTGCCCGCGGACCCCGCCCCCGCCGCCGCCGAGCAGCCCACCGCGGTGACGCCACCGGCCCACGCGCCGCTCTTCGCCGACGCCGCCCCGGCGCCCGTGCCGACCGGTCCGCCGCTGCCCGCCGACGTCGCGCCCGGGACGCAGACCGCGCCGAGCTTCCGCGACCGCGGCTCCTACCGCCGGCGGCTGCGCTACCTGCGCCGCGTCCGCGAGCTCGGGTTCCGGGATCTCGGCGGCCTCGTCTTCGACCTGCACCGCTTCGGTCGCACGGGCGACGAGCTCATCCACGGCAAGCTCGTGGCGCTCGACGCCGTCGACCGCGAGCTGCGGGCCCTCGAGCGCGTGCTGCGCGACGAGCGGCTGTACACCGACCTGCGGGAGCCCGGCGTCGCGGCCTGCGCGCGCTGCGGCGGCCTGCACGGCAGCGATGCGCGCTTCTGCCCGTCGTGCGGTATGGCCGTCGGGGGGCCGACCGCGCTCGGCGTCCCCGCCGTGGCGGCGCCGGCGGACGCGACGGGCGCCGACGGCGCTGCGGAGCCCGCCCCCGTCGCGACCCCGATCCTGCCGCTGCCCGAGCCGGTCGCGGCGCCCGCCCCCGCGCCCGAACCGGCGGCCCAGCCGACCCCGGCGGCCCAGCCGGTGCCCGAGCCCACGCCCGAGCCCG
This sequence comes from uncultured Conexibacter sp., assembly GCA_964600395.1. Lineage (GTDB taxonomy): Bacteria > Actinomycetota > Thermoleophilia > Solirubrobacterales > Solirubrobacteraceae > Paraconexibacter. Next base: position 568 of record CAZRLR010000153.1, on the reverse strand, counting down.
AACCGCAGCCCGAGCCCGAACCCCAGCCGGAGCCGGAGCCGGAGCCGGAAGGCACCGTCGTCAGCGCCGCGGAGGCCGGCTCGACCCCGGTGACCGCCGCGGCGCTCGGCCTGCCCGTCCCGACCCCGCCGCCCGTCCCGCCGCTGCCGGGCGCGGCGGCCGACCGGCCCGCCGACGACCAGCCGACGATCGCGCTGCCCCGCGTGGACGCCGGCGACGACGCCCGGTGAGCACGCCCCCCGCCGCGACGCCGCCGGCCCCCGCCGCCCCCCAGCCCCAGCTCGGCCCCGGGGCCATCTTCTGTCCACGCTGCGGCGCGACCGTCGCCCGCGGCCAGGACTGGTGCCTGCAGTGCGGCGCGCCCGCCCGCACACGCCTGGCGCCCGCGCCGAACTGGAAGCTCCCGGTCGCGGTCGCCGCGACGCTCGCCGTCCTGGCGCTCGTCGCGCTCGTCGTCGCCTTCGCGGCGCTGACCGACGGCAGCGACGAGCCCACCGGGACGACGAGCACGACGGCCACGACGCCCCCGCCGACGACCGCCGCGCCGGCCCCCGCCCCGGGCGCGACG
>CAZRLR010000152.1:0-9726 GCA_964600395.1 uncultured Conexibacter sp. | reverse complement strand
GCGCCCGCGACCATCGGCGCCGCCATCGACGTCCCGGTGCGGTACTCGTACCCGCCGCCCGCCGCGGTGGAGAAGATCGTGTCGCCCGGCGCCGAGATGTCGACGCCCGCCCCGAAGTTCGAGATGCCGGCCAGGCCGCCGCCCTCGGCCGTCGCCGCGACCGCCAGGACGTTCGGCTCGCTGAAGGACGCGGGGTAGGACGGCACGAGTGCGAGGTCCTGCCCGGCGTTGCCGGCGGCGACGACGACGAGGACCCCCGCCTGCTGCGCCGCGACGATCGCCGCCTCCAGGTCGGCGGACGGCCGGTTGCCCGCCAGGCTGAGGTTGACGATCCGCGCGCCATGACCGACGGCCCAGCGCAGCCCGGCGGCGACCGTCGAGGTGTTCCCCGAGGCGCGTGCGTCCAGCACCTTCACCGCCATCAGCCGCACCCGCCAGGCCACGCCGCTGGCGCCGATCCCGTTGTCTCCGCGCGCGCCGATGATGCCCGCCACGTGGGTGCCGTGGCCGTTGTCGTCGGCGGGGTCGCCGTCCTGGTTGACGAGGTCGACGCCGTGCACGTCGTCGACGACCCCGTCGCCGTCGTCGTCGACCCCGTTGCCGGGCACCTCGCCCGGGTTGGTCCACAGGTTGTCGGCGAGGTCGGGATGGGCGGCGTCGATGCCGGTGTCGAGCGTCGCGACGACGACGTCGGCGCCGGTGCTGTGCCCCCAGGCCGTGCGCACGCCCATCGCGGCGTCCGAGGCCAGGTGCCACGCGTCGGCCGAGCGCGGGTCCGGTGTCCCGCCTGCCCCGCGCGGGGCCCGGGACGGCGCCGGCCGCGCGACGGTGCCGTCGGGAGCCGCGACCAGCGAGCCGGCGGCGGCACTCACGGCGATGCTGCCCCCGCCGATCGACGCCGCGACGGTCGCGGCGAGGACGGCGAGGATCCGCGGGGGGACGGACACTCGGTTGCCTCCTTGGCGTGGCGGCGGCCTTCCGTGGCCGCCCTGCTGGCCCTCTCATCGGCGCGAGCCGCGTCCGGTTGCCGGCGAGGGGCCGGATCTGGCCCTTTCGGCCAAGCGTTCTCTCACTTCTGGGGATGGCCGAGCCGGAACGGCGTCCGGTAGGTTGACGGCATGTCAAAACGAGTTGCGTCGTTGTCGCAGAGCGGGGGCGACCGGATGCGGCGGGTCGACGCCCGGCGCAACCTCGAGGCCATCATCGAGGCGGCCGTGCCGTTGCTGTGCGAGCACCCGCGGGCGTCGATGCAGCAGATCGCCGCCGCGGCCGGCCTGCACCGCGCGACGGTGCACCGCCACTTCCCCAGCCGGGACGACCTGCTCGAGGAGCTGCGCCAGCGGGCCTTCAGCGCCTCCTCGGAGGCGCTGGCCGCCGTCCGGGCCGCCCCCTCACCGGATCCGGGCGAGACGCTGCACCGGGCCAGCGCGGCGCTCATCGCCGTCGGCGACCGCTTCCGCCTGAACCGCTACACGACCTGGCGCAGCGCCGACACCGACGGGCCGGCCCAGCAGATCGGCGCCGGTCTCGCCGCGCTCATCGCTGACGCCCAGGCGAGCGGGGCCGTCCGCGACGACCTGCCGGTCGACCGGCTCGTCGCGGTCTTCGGCGGCCTCGTATGGGCGGTCCTCCCGTTGATCGCCGACGGGGAGCTCACGGTCGACGCCGCCGCAGAGGTCGTGCGGACGATGCTCGCCGCGCCGACGCCGGGCTGAGCTACGGCAGCTGCACGGTGCCGTCGGCGCGCACGACCGCGCCGCGGGCGCCGAAGTCCGCCCGCGAGAGCTCGGTGATGAGCTTGGCCGTGCGACGGTCGGGGTCCTTGTGGGGCACGGCGTCCCCGTCGAGCACGAGCGACTGCAGCTTGCCCGTCAGGAACGAGCCGTCGGCGTCGAGCGTCGTGCGGAGGATCCCGCTGAGCGAGAGCGTCCCGCCGGTGGCGAAGTTCTTGTAGCCGGCGAGGTTGCCGAGCGAGTAGGCGATGAGGCGCTTGCGGAAGATCTCGATGCCGCGCACGACGTGCGGCCCCGAGCCGACGACGAGGTCCGCGCCGGCCATGACCGCCGTGTGCGCGAAGGCGCGGGCGTCGCCGCGTCGCTCGCCGAACGCCTCCTGGTTGCCGGTGGGCGTGTGGGTCTGGTCGGCGCCCTCGGCCCCGACGTGCATGAACACCACGACGAGGTTCGCGCGCAGCGCCGCCCGCCGGACGAGCGCCGTGACACCGGCGAGGTCGTTGATGTCCGAGGACCAGCGGTAGGCCGCGAAGCCGACGAACGCGACCTTCGCCCCGTCGACGCGCAACACGGTGATCTCCCCGGGCCGGCCCGTGACGGCGACCTTCTGGGCCTTCAGCGCGGTGACCGTCTCGCCCATCGCCGTCGCCCCGAAGTCGAAGGCGTGGTTGTTGGCGAGGTTGACGATGTCGACGCCCGCGCGGCGCAGGGCGCTCGCGTTCTGCGGCGGCGCGCGGAAGGCGAAGCAGTTGCCGCCGCTGCCCCCGCACTTGGAGGCCCCGCCGGTCGCGAACGTCCCTTCGCTGTTGACCGCGCTGATGTCGGCGGCCGCGAGCACCGGCGCCACCTCGCGCAGGACCGAGAAGCCGTTGTCCGGCGGGTTGCCGAAGGACGAGCCGAGCGTCGTGTCCCCCGCCCAGGCGATCGTCACGGGGCGGCCGGGTGGCAGGGGGGCGGCGACGGCGTTCAGCGTGCCGCTGCGAGGCACGAGCGCGACGATGGCGACGACGACGAGGATGCCGCCGCAGAGGAGGCCGATCCAGCGTATGGCCATCGGTACGTCCCGTCCCGTCACGTGCGTCCTCCACCGAGAGTCAGGCGCCTGTTCCGTGGCGCCGACGCCTCCGGCACCGGGCCCGGCCACCTCTTCGGTGGGCGCGGGCCGGATCCTGCCGGAGGTCTTGCTGCTACTTGACCTTCACCGTCACCGTCATGTTCGCGTGCAGCGAGCAGATGTACTTGTAGGAGCCCTTCTTCGTGAACTTGATCGTCGTCGAGCCGCTGGAGCGCGGGGAGACGTTTGCCTTCGGCCCGATGAGGTTGTGGGTGCCGCCGGCCCACTTGAACTTCACGCGGTCGTTCTTCTTGATCGTGACGCTGCGGGGCGAGAACTGCACACCCTTGAGCTTGACCGTCTTCGTTGAGGCGGCGTCGGCGACGGCGATGACGCCGGCGGGGGCCAGGAGGGCGGCGACGCCGACGGCGGCCATCGAGCGCTGGAGGGAGGAGATCTTGGACATGCTTGATCCTTCGGTGGGAGAGGACGGGCGGATCACGGCTTGGAGCGGCGGTGTGACGGGTTCCGTCCGATCAACACCGCCGCGGACCGTTCGATGCTACTTGACGACGATGGTGCCCTTCATGGCCGCGACGTTCGGGTGCACCATGCAGAAGTACTTGTACGTGCCGGCCTTCTTGAACGTCACCTTGTAGGTGCCGGTCATCTTCTCGGGCGAGCTCTTGAACTTCCTGGACCCGGTGGAGGTCACCGTGTGCGCGACGATCTGGTCGTCGAAGCTCCACTTGACCGTCGAGCCCTTGCGGATCGTGAGCTTCTTCGGCGTGTAGGCGATGTCCACGATGTGGACGGTCTTCGTCGCCGCGGCATGGGCGCCGGTGGCGCCGGCGACGGTCGGCAGGACGGCGGCGCCGGCGGCCCCGCACACCGCGAGGGCGACGGCACGGCGGCGGAAGGTGGTGGAGGTCATGCCCGCTGTTCGCGTGCGACGGGCCGACCGGATCACCGCCCGGACGGACGGCGTCGCTCGTGGCGCCGCCCCGCCCATCACGGGGCCGGACGACGAAGGGCCCCGGTCTCCCGGGGCCCTTCTGGTCCTTCGTCGCGGGCTGCTTCTTCAGCGGCCCACAAGCTCACTTCTTCTTCTGGTACGTCCCGACCGTCTTGATGACGGCGTCGAGGGACTTGGCGGCCTTCGGGACCGTCGGGGCGACGGCGACCTTGCCGGACGCGCCGGTGAAGAAGCCCAGGTGCGAGCCCTCGTTGGCGCCGATCGCGGCAGCGGTCGAGCGCAGCTCCGGCGTCGAGAGGACGCCGGCGGCCAGCACGTAGGCGCCGACGAACGCGGTCTCCAGGGCGACGGCGAAGTTGACGACGTCCTTCGCGTTCTTGAACTTCGGGTACTTGTACGTGTAGTCCGAGGCCTTCGGCGGGGTCGCGCCGTTGTCCTTGAGCAGCGCGGCCAGGGCGTCGTAGTGCCCCTGCTCCTGCGTGCGGGCCGTCTTGAGGTACTTCAGGGCGCCGCCCTTGAAGAGGCCGGACTTGATGGCGACCGAGTAGGTGTTCACGGCGAGCAGCTCGGCGGCGGCGGCAGCCGTCGCGATCTGGCCGTCGAGATCGGTGACCTGCGCCTGGGCCGACGAGGTGATCGTCGCCAGGATGGTCCCGCCGGAGGCGAGGGCGATGCCGGAGACACCGGCACGCTTGAGGAACTGCGCACGGTTCGTGCCGTCGGGGGCGTCGACGTCGCGGAAGACTTCGTTGAGCAAGGTGGTGGTCTCCTGTCGTGGAGGGCGGGCCGACCCCGCCCTCCGTCTGGACCGCGCGTTCGCCGGCGGCCCGCCTCCAGGTCACACAGATGGCGCCGTCCCGCTCATGTCGGGTTTCGAGCAAGGTGAACCGGGTATTGGGCGACCCTTCGTCGCGGTGGCCCGACAGGTGCGCTTGACGGCGACGGCGTCCAGCGGCGAGGGTCGGCCCATGTCCCAGATCCCCACCACCGCCGGTCCCAAGGACGTCGCCGACCTCGGGAGGACGCTCGTCCACGAGCACCTGCTCACCGCCCACGAGGGCATCCGCTTCCAGTGGCCGCACCTCGTCGACGCGCAGGCCGAGCGCGACGCCGCCGTCGAGCAGGTGCGCGCCGCGCAGGGCCACGGCGTGACGGCGATCTGCGACCCGGCGGTGCTCGACCTCGCCCGCGACGTGCAGCTCGCGCTGGCGGTGACCGAGGCGACCGGCATGCCGATCGTCATGGCGACCGGCATCTACGGCCAGCACTACACCTTCCTGCCCCACTACTTCCAGACCCGCGAGCTCAGCGCGATGGTCGAGTGCTTCGTCCACGACCTGACCGTCGGCATCCAGGGGACGGAGGTGCTCGCGGGCTTCCTCAAGTGCGCGGCCGACGAGCCCGGGATGACGCCGGACATGGAGAAGGTCCACCGCGCCGTCGCGCAGGCGTCGTTGCAGACGGGCGCGCCGATCATGGCCCACTCGCAGCCGGCCTCGAAGACCGGCCTGGAGTCGATGCGGGTCTTCGCCGAGGAGGGGGTGGACCCGGCGAAGGTCATGATCGCCCACACCGGCGACACGGACGACCTGGAGTACATCGAGGCGCTGCTGGCCACGGGCTGCACGATCGGGATGGACCGCTACGGGCTGGACATCTTCCTGCCCGAGGCCCAACGCAACGCGACGCTGCGCACGCTCGTCGAGCGCGGCCACGGGGACCGGATGGTCCTCGGGCAGGACGCGTGCGCGACGCTCGACTGGTTCCCGAAGGAGATGGTCCGGCAGATGGCGCCGAACTGGACCTTCACGCACATCTTCGAGGCCGTCATCCCGCAGCTGCTCGCCGACGGCGTGGCGCAGGAGCAGCTGGACGCGATGCTCACGACGAACGTGCACCGCTGGCTGGCGGGCTGATCGCGCGTCACGGTCGCGTCAGCCGGTGACCACGACGTGACGAGGGATCGGCCGCGGGCCTCTAGGGTCCCGGCCGATGCGAGCCCGCCGCCTCCTCCGTGGCGGGCGCGCACGACCTGCGCGCCCGGCTACGTCACCGACGACTGCGCGAACGCGCCGCGGTCGCCGGCCGTCAGGCGCGCAGCGCGACCGGCTCGCCGGTCAGCGCGGTGATCCGCTCGAGGACCTGCACGCGCTCCTCGAGCTCGGCGCCGGTCAGGCGCGCGACGCGCTCGGTGCCGAACTCCTCGACGTTGAAGGACGCGACCGCGGTGCCGTAGGCCATCGCGCGCACGAGCACGTCGTGCGTCACCTCGCCGGTGCGGGCGGCGATCGAGCCGACGAAGCCGCCGGCGAACGAGTCGCCCGCGCCGGTCGGGTCCTCCACGGCGCGCAGCGGGAAGGCGGGCAGCGCGAAGGTGCCGTCGGCGGTGAAGAGCTGGGCGCCGTACTTGCCCTGCTTGGCGACGACGGCCTTCAGGCCCCAGCCGAGCAGCGCGTCGGCGGCGGCGAGCGTCGTCGCCTTCCCCGTGAGCATCTCGAGCTCCTCGTCGTTGAGGATGAGGCAGTCGACGGCCTTGATCGTCCGCTCGAGCGACTCGCGGGCGATGTTGATCCACAGGTCCATCGAGTCCAGTGCGGTGAAACGCGCCTTCGTGCACTGCTGCAGGACGCCGTACTGCAGGTCCGGCTGGATGTTCGCGAGGAAGAGGACGTCGCAGTCCTGCGCGGCCTGCGACAGCTTCGGGTCGAAGTGCTCGAAGACGTTCAGGTCGGTCTCGAGGGTCTCGCGCGAGTTGAGGTTCTCGCCGTAGACCCCGCTCCAGAAGAACGTCTTGCCGCCCGCGACGTGCTCCACGTCGTCCGTGTTGATCCCACGCGTGCGCAGCGTCGCCCAGGACGCCTCGTCGAAGTCGTCGCCGACGGGGCCGACGACGCGGACCTCGTCGTCGAAGAACGACGCCGCGAGGGCGAAGTGCGTCGCCGCGCCGCCGAGCATGCGCTCGCGCACCCCGGTGGGCGTCTTGACGGCGTCGTACGCGATGGATCCGACAACGGTGAGGCTCATATAGGGCGCGGAGGCTATCGATCCGCGCCTGCGGCGAACCTGCTCCTGCGGCACGCGCCCCGGGTGGTGGGCGCGAAATCACCCTAAGCTGCACTGCAATGACTTCATTCGCTGATCTCGGGTTGTCCGAGACCACGCTCGCAGCACTGCAGGCCGTCGGCTACGAGCAGCCCAGCCCCATCCAGGAGCAGTCCATCCCGCACATGCTGCAGGGGAAGGACATCATCGGCCAGGCCCAGACGGGGTCGGGCAAGACCGCCGCCTTCGGCCTCCCGATGATCGAGTACGTCGATCCGTCGATCCAGGAGGTGCAGGCGCTCGTCCTCACGCCCACGCGCGAGCTCTGCATCCAAGTGACCCAGGCGATCCGCTCGTGGGCCACGACGAAGGGCATCGACGTCGTCGCCGTCTTCGGCGGCGCGCCGATCCGCACCCAGCAGGCGCAGCTGAAGGCCGGCGGCCACATCGTCGTCGGGACCGTCGGCCGCGTGAAGGACCTCATCTCCCGGCACTCGCTCGTCCTGCACGACTGCCGCTTCGTCGTCCTCGACGAGGCCGACGAGATGCTCGACCTCGGCTTCCTGGAGGACGTCGAGCGCATCCTGTCGCTCACGCCCGGCTCGCGCCAGACCGCGCTCTTCAGCGCGACGATGCCGCCGCCGATCGCCAAGCTCGCCGACAACTACCTCTACGACCCGGTGCTCGTGAAGGTCAAGTCCGCGACGCTGACCGTCGACACCGTCGAGCAGTTCCGCCACGAGGTGAAGACCGCCGACAAGCCGAACGCGCTCGTCGAGGTCCTCAAGGCCGAGCGCCCGGACCAGTGCATCGTCTTCGTCCGGACGAAGATCCGCTGCGACCAGCTCGGGCGCACGCTGAAGGACAAGGGCCTGAACGTGAAGGTCCTGCACGGCGACCTCTCGCAGGGCACCCGCGACGGCGTGATGCTGAGCTTCAAGGGCGGGCGCGTCCCGATCCTCGTCGCCACGGACGTCGCCGCGCGCGGCCTGGACATCTCGACGGTCACGCACGTCGTGAACTTCGACGTCCCGATCTCGCCGGACGTCTACGTGCACCGCATCGGCCGCACGGGCCGCGTCGGCCGCCAGGGCCGGGCCATCACCTTCGTCGAGCCCAAGCAGCAGCGCGAGCTGCAGGCGATCGAGGAGCACATCTCCACGGAGCTGACCGAGTGGGCGCCGGGCGCCACGACGAAGGCGGCGAAGATCGTCGAGGAGCCCAAGCGGCACACGAAGCCGCAGCTGACCCGCAGCGCCGACGAGCCCTACCAGCGGCTCATCGCGCGCGTGGGCAAGGCGCAGGGCGTCGAGGTCGCGGACGTCGTCAAGGCGGTCACGCAGGCCTCGGGCCTGGACGGCGAGGCGGTCCGCGACGTGCGGGTGCTCGCGCAGTTCACGCTGCTGAGCGTCCCGGCCGCCGAGGCCGAGCGCGTCGTCGAAGAGGTCGACGGCGCCGAGGCCGGCGGCGTCCGCCTGCACCTGGCGCTCGCGGGCGCGTAGGCCCGCTGCGGCGGCCGTTCGGCCGCCGACCGCAACATCCGGGCCGGCCGCGCGTCGTTGGGGCAGCGACGGCGGATGTGCGACCCTGGGAGGCGCCGTGCAGCAGACCTTGGACGAGAACCCGCAGCAGGCCTTGCCGGACCCCGTCGCCCCCGCGGCGGAGGCGCCCGCGCCGTGCCGCGCGTGCGGCGCCCCGATGCAGGACGGGCAGGACTGGTGCCTGAGCTGCGGGACCGCGGCGCCCGGCCGCCTCGGTGGCCGCCCCGGCTGGAAGACCGTCAACGCGGTCGCGGCGGTCATGTTCGTCCTCATCACCGGCGCGGTCGCCGCGAGCTACGCGGCGCTCTCGGGTGACGCGAGCTCGAAGGCCGGCCAGACGGCGCCGCCGGCGGCCACGCCCGTGCCCGGGCAGGTCGCCCAGCTGCCGGACGCGCCCCCGGTGACGACGACGACCGCCCCGCCGACGGTGAGCACGCCGGCGGCGAAGAAGCCCAAGACGCCGGCCACCCCGGTGACCCCGGCCACGCCCGTCACGCCGGTCACCCCGTCCTTCGACGACGGCACGACGGGCGACGACGGGTCCACCGACACCGGGGGCGACACGTCGACCGACGGCGGCGACGACACGTCCACCGGCGACGACTCCACGGGGACCGGGACCGGCACCGGCACCGGCACGGGGGACGACGGTCCGACGACGCCCGCGCTGACCCCGGTCGAGATCGCCTCCGACAGCCTGACGTCGTACGACCCCTCGGGGCGCATCACGAAGTCGGGCGACCCGGGCAACGCCGCCGACGGACAGAGGACCACGGCCTGGTCGGTGACGGCGCCCGACGACGGCTACCCGATGCAGGTCGGGCTGCTCGTCGACCTCGGCAAGCCGACGACGGTCGCCCAGGCGACGCTCGGCACCACGACGCCGGGCGGCCGCGTCGAGGTCTACGGCGCCGCCGGCAGCGCGCTGCCGCCGGACATCCTCGACACGCGCTGGGAGCACGTCGCGTCACGGGCCAAGGTCGACCAGACGGACGTGGCGGGCAACGTGAAGGAGGACCGCAGCGAGAAGATCAACTTCCTGCGCGGCGGCGGCCGGTTCCGCTACGTGCTGCTGTGGTTCACCGATCCGCCGAAGGCCGGGCCCACCGCCCGGATCACCGAAGTGTCCCTGAGAGGCTAGCCTCGGCGGGGTACCGACCCCACCGAAAGGCCCCACCACATGTCCCAGGCCGTGATGAACACGTCCGCCGGCCCGATCACCTTCGAGCTCTTCGACGAGGACGCGCCGGAGACCGTCGCCAACTTCAAGAAGCTCGCCTCCGAGGGCTTCTACGACGGGCTGATCTTCCACCGCATCATCAAGGACTTCATGATCCAGGGCGGCTGCCCCCAGGGCACCGGCACCGGCGGCCCGGGCTA
>CAZRLR010000151.1:0-9735 GCA_964600395.1 uncultured Conexibacter sp. | reverse complement strand
ATCGCCTTGACCTCCATCGAGCCGAAGTGCATCCCGATGCACTTGTGGACGTTGCTGCCGAACGGCGTGAAGGCGTACTTGTGGGACTGGTCCTCGGCCCGCTCGGGCGTGAAGCGCTCGGGGTCGAAGGTGTCGGGGTCCTGCCACCACGGCTCCATCCGCATGCTGGGGTACAGGCCGAGCATGAGCTTCGTGCCCGCCGGGACGAAGTGCCCGCCGATCTCGGTGTCCTTGATCGCCTCACGCGCCACGAGCCCCACCGGCGAGTTCATGCGCAGCGACTCCTTGAAGACGAGGTCCATGAGCGGCAGGTCCTCGACGTCGTCGTAGCCGACCGTCGCCTTGCCCAGCGCGACGGACTCCGCCCGTAGCCGCTCCTGCCACCCCTGATCGCGGGCGAGGTAGTACCCCATCATCGCCAGCGTGATCGTCGACGTGTCGTGCGCGGCCATCATCGTGAAGATCATGTGGTTGACGACGTCCTCGTCGGAGAACCGCTCGCCGTCCTCGCTCTCGGCGTGGCAGAGGACGCTGAAGAGGTCGTCGCCGTCGCCCGCCCGCTTGGCCGGGATCCGCTCGCGGAACCAGTCCGCCAGCAGCCGCCGGCTCTCCAGGCCGCGATGCCAGCGCAGGCCGTAGCGGCCCTTCCCGACGTCCGCCCGGACGAGCGCCTGCCCGCCGACCACCACGTCGATGAACGCCTCGTTCAGGCGGTCGGCCTCGGCGCCGAGCTCCTCGCCCATGAAGACCTCGGTCGCGATGTCAAGCGTGAGCTGCTTGGCGGCCTCGTAGAGGAGGAAGTCCGGCCCCGGACGCCAGCCGGCGATCGACCGGGCGATGGTCGCGTTCGCCTTCTCGATGTACGTCACGAGGCGCTCGCGCTTGAAGGCCTGCTGCATGATCCGCCGGTGGTGGCGGTGCTCCTCGAAGTCCATGAGCATCACGCCGCGGTCGAAGAACGGGCCGATGAAGTACTCCCAGCCCTCCTTGTTGGCGAAGGCGCGGTCGCGGTTGGCCAGGACGGTCTCGATGTTCTCGGGGCCGAGGACCATGACGAGGTCGGTCCCGAACGCCCCGGTCCAGAAGACGGGGCCGAACTGCGCGTGGAAGTGGCGGCAGGAGGCCAGGCTGTCCTGCAGGAAGCCGAGCGTGTGGCCGACGACCGGCAGCCCGGGGTCGCCCATCACCGGCAGCAGGCCACTGCCGGGCGGCGGATCGGCCAGCGCACGCGGCGCGGGGGAGGGGACGCGGGCGAGGACCGAGGTGGCCACGGCGCGCGTCTTGACCGAGAGCGGGGCGGACATCATCTGGTACCGTACTGTCCAAGATGAGGCCGGTCAAGGACGCACCGGGTCGGACGTACGGCGGCCAGACGAGCGACGAGCGGGCGCAGGACCGCCGCGCCGCGCTGCTGGGGGCCGCCTTCGCGCTCGTCGCCGCCGACGGCTGGCGGGCGCTGCGCATCGACGCCGTGTGCCGTGCCGCCCAGCTGAACAAGCGCTACTTCTACGAGAGCTTCGCGGGCGGGCTGGACGCGCTCGTCGGCGAGCTGACCCAGCGGCTGGCCGACGACGCGATCGCGGTGACGCTCGCGGCGATGGGGGACGGCGTGGAGCCCGACCGCGCCACCCGCCAGGGCATCACGGCGTTCGTCGCCCACCTCACCGACGACCCGCGCCGCGCCCGGGTCCTCTTCGGCGCCGTCCCGGCCGGACACGCGGCCGCCGGGCACCAGGCGGACGCGCTGCGCCAGCTCATCAACACCGCGGCGGCGGTCGGCCAGGGCCTGCACCGCCAGACCCCCGAGCCGCTCGTCGGCACGACCGCGGCGATGCTCGTCGGCGGCACGAGCCAGGCGATCCTCGACTGGCTCGACGGTCGCATCGCCTGCGACCAGGCGCAGCTCGTCGACGACCTCGTCCTGCTGTGGCAGGCGCTCGGGGACGCGGTGGACCGCGTCTCGGACCGTCCGAATTGATCCGCGGTTGAGGCCGGAGGCGTACCCTTTGGACATGAGCCGCCTGCTCGTCCTCGTCCCGATCGCCGCCAGCGCGCTGCAGCCGGGCGACGTCGTGGCCGACGCCGACGGGCGCGGCGCCGTGATCCAGGACGTCCGCCTGCGGTGGCTCGGCTGGCTGGGGCTCTCGCCCCGCACCCTCATCCGTGGCGCGTGGACGACCGTCGCGGTCTCGGGCTGGCCGGCCCGCGTGGCGATCGGGCGCTGAGCGTCGCGGCCTAGCCGCCGTTGTGGTCCGCCGCCGCGCGGACCAGCGCCTTGAAGGCGTCGGCGTCCACCGCGTCCCCCTCGGCGAAGTCCACCGCGCGGCGCGTGCCGCCGTCGAGGCTCGAGTTGAAGATGCCGGTGGGGTCCTCCAGCGACGCGCCCTGGGCGAACGTGAGCTTCACCTTCGCCTTGTAGGTCTCGCCGGTGCAGATGATGCCCGCGCTGCTCCACGTCGGGACGCCGAGCGGGTTGGACGGCTTGCGCCACTTGATGTCCTCCTGCACCGCGGGGACGGCCTCCCGGATGAGGCCGCGCAGGTGCCTCAGCAGCTGCGCGCGCCAGTCGTGGCCGAGCCGGTCGACGATCGCGTCGAAGGTCTCGTCGAAGCTCATCTGGTCCGGATCCTCGGGCATGCCGCGACTCTTGCAGACGCCCTCCCGGTCCGGCCAGTGCAGCCGCCATCATCCGGACATGCGGACGATCAGCGACGACGAGCGGCGGGCGCGGCTGGCCGTGCGCCACGCCCTGGCGCCGACGGCGCGCGTGGCGACGGCGAGCGCCACGGCCGACGTGATGGTCGCGCTGCACGCGACCGAGCCGGCCAACGTCTACCTCGCGGCCTTCGCGCGCTCGGGCGCCCCGCGCGCGCAGATCGACGAGGCCCTGTACACCGACCGCTCGCTCGTCCGGCAGCTGGCGATGCGCCGGACGATCTTCGCGGTGCCCCGCGAGCTCTTCCCCGCCGTGCGCGACAGTGCGGCCATGCGCGTGCACGCCCAGCTCACCGCGCGCCTGGCCAAGGAGGTGGCCGATGCGGGCCTGGCCGACGACGGCACCCGCTGGGTGCAGCAGACGTCCGCGGCCGTGCTCGAGCGGCTGCGCGCGGCGCCCGCCACGACCGCGCAGCTGCGCGCGGCCCTGCCGGAGCTCGAGCTGCGCCTGCAGGTCAACCCCGGCAAGCCCTACGGCGGCGAGTTCCCGATCGCCCCGCGCCTGCTGTCGGCGCTCGCGGCCTCGGGCGAGATCCTGCGCGGGGAGAACGACGGCGGCTGGAAGGTGTCGCGGCCGTACTGGACGCCCGCGGCGGCGTGGCTCGGCGCCGACCCGCCGCCGGTGACCGAGCGCGAGGGCTACGCGCAGCTCGTCGGCCGCTGGCTGTGGACCTTCGGCCCGGGCACCGAGGCCGACCTCGTCTGGTGGCTGGGGGCCACGAAGGGCGCCGTGCGCCGGGCGCTGGAGGACGTCGGCGCGCAGGCCGTCGCCCTCGAGGACGGCCGGCCCGCCTGGCTGCACGCCGAGGACAGCGACCCGGTGCCCGCCCCCGCGCCGTGGGCGGCGCTGCTGCCCGCGCTGGACCCGACGACGATGGGCTGGAAGGAGCGCGACTTCTACCTCGGCCCGCACGCCGAGCGGATCTTCGACCGCAACGGCAACGGCGGCCCGACGGCCTGGTGGGACGGACGGATCGTCGGCGGCTGGACGCAGACGCCGGACGGCCGCGTCGTCCTCGTCCCGTGCGAGCCGCTGCCGGCGGCGGCCACAACGGCCCTGGAGGAGCAGGCGGCCGCGCTGACGGACTGGCTGGACGGCGACGTCGTGCGCTCCGTCTACCAGTCGCCGCTCGTCCGCGCGCTCGGGTGATCGGACGGGCGGCGCCGGTACCGTCGTCGGCGATGGCCGTACGCCGGGTGATCGCCCACCTCGACGCCGACGCGTTCTACGCGACGTGCCACGAGCTCGCCGACCCCTCGCTGAAGGGCAAGCCCGTCGTCGTCGGCGGCTCGGGGCCGCGCTCGATCGTCACGACGGCGTCCTACCCGGCGCGCCGGTTCGGCATCGGCTCGGCGATGCCGATGAGCCGGGCGCTGCGCCTGTGCCCGACCGCGACGGTCATCGCCCCCGACCGCGACCTGTACACGCGCACCTCCCGTCAGGTGTGGACGATGGTCGCCGAGGCGCTCGTCGCCGCCGGCGCCGTCTTCGAGTCCGAGGACGGCCCGATCGCCCACCTCGAGCAGGCGGGCATCGACGAGGCGTACGCCGAGCTCGTGCAGATCGAGAAGCCGCTGGCCTTCCTGCGCGCGCTCATCGCTGACGTGCGCGAGCAGACCGGCATCCAGCTCTCGGCCGGCGTCTCGCCGTCGCGCCTCATCTCGAAGATCAGCTCGGACCTCGAGAAGCCCGCGGCGTTCGTCGTCCTCTCCCGCGAGCAGGCGCTCGAGCGTCTGGCCGGGCGGCCGCTGTCGATCGTCCCGGGCATCGGGCCCAAGGCCGCGCAGACGCTCGCCGAGCGGGGCTTCAAGACGCTGGCGGACCTCACGCGGGCGGACCCCGCGATGCTCGTGCAGACCTTCGGGGAGAGCCGGGGGACGTGGCTGGCGCAGGTCGCCGACCTCAGCGTCGACGTCCCGCTGCAGCCCGTCCGCCAGCGCAAGTCGATCTCCAGCGAGCACACCTTCGCCGAGGACGTCGAGCCCGACCCGGTCGACGGGACAGGCGCGCCGATGCCGCTGCGCGAGCAGGTGGAGAAGATGGCGCTCGAGGTCGTCGCCTACGCCCGCAAGCGCGGCTTCCGCGGGCGCAACGTCGCGGTGAAGATCCGCACGGGCGACTGGCGCACGTACACGCGCGCCACGACGCTCGCGGACTACACGGACGATCCGGCGCTCGTCGTCGGCGAGGTGCTGGCGCTGTGGGAGGCCCACCGCCCGGCCGAGCCGGTCCGCCTGCTCGGCGTGCGTCTCGGGTCCTTCGAGCACGTCGAGGCGCGCGAGCGGGCGGCGGCGGCCGCGGCGCCGTCCTCGGACGACGCGTCGCAGCTGCGCCTCGAGCTGGACCCCTGACGGACGGGCCTTAGCGGACTACGGTCCGTTTGTGCTTTACTGGGGGCATGCAGATCGGCATCGACTCCTTCGTCTCGACCGTCGTGGACCCGGCCACGGGCCGCGCGATCGCCCCCGAGCAGCGCCTGGCCAACCTCCTGGAGGAGGCCGAGCAGGCCGACCGCTCCGGCGTGGACACCTTCGGCGTGGGCGAGCACCACCGCGAGGACTTCCTGGACTCCGCGCCGTCCCTCATCCTCGCCGCGATGGCCGCGCGCACCGAGCGCATCCGCCTCAACAGCGCGGTGACGGTCCTGAGCGCCGCCGACCCGGTCCGCGTCTTCCAGCAGTTCGCCACGCTCGACCTCATCTCCGGCGGCCGCGCCGAGCTCGTCGCCGGCCGCGGCTCCTTCACCGAGGCGTTCCCGCTCTTCGGCCTCCGGCTCGAGGACTACGACGAGCTCTTCGCCGAGAAGCTCGAGCTGCTGCTCGCGCTGCGCGACCAGCCCGTCGTCACGTGGTCCGGGCGCCACCGCCCGGCGCTCGTGCAGCAGGCCGTCTTCCCCCGTCCGCTGCAGGAGCGCCTGCCGATCTGGGTCGGCGTCGGCGGCAGCCCGCAGTCCTTCGTCCGGGCCGGCGTCCTGGGCCTGCCGCTGATGGTCGCCATTATCGGCGGCGAGCCGCGGCGCTTCCGCCCGCTCGTGGACCTCTACCGCGAGGCCGGCCGGCGCAGCGGCCACGCCCCGGAGGACCTGAAGGTCTCCATCCACGTCCCGGGCGTCGTCGCCGACACGACGCAGGACGCCGCCGACCTCTTCTACCCCGGGTACGAGGCGATGTTCGGCCGGATCGGCCGCGAGCGCGGCTTCCCGCCCGTCACGCGGGCCGCGTACGACGCGACGCGCGGGCCGTCCGGGGCGCTCTTCATCGGGGATCCCGAGACGGTCGCGACGAAGATCGTGTCGGTCTCCGAGGCGCTGGGCGGCATCGACCGCGTGACGCTGCAGATGACCAACGAGCGCCTGGCGCACGCCGACATGCTGCGCAGCGTCGAGCTGCTGGGGACGGCCGTCAAGCCGCTCGTCACCGGAGCGCTGGCCACGGCGCGATGATGGGGGCATGGCCCCGCTCTACGCCCTGAACCTCTTCGACCTCGCGCCGAACGACGACTACCGCGAGTACTCCCGCCGCTCGCGTGCCGCCGTCGAGCAGCACGGCGGCCGCGTCGTCGCGCTCGGCAAGCTCGCCGGCGCGCCGGTCTCCGACGGCGCGCGGCCGCGCCAGGCGATGGTCCTCGTCGAGTGGGAGAGCCTCGAGGCGTTCGAGGCCTTCCGGGACGACCCCGCCCACGACGACCTGCACCCGCTCCGCGAGCACGGCACCGAGAACTACCTCTGGTGGACGTACGACAAGCTCGAGGACCTGCGGCCGCTGCTGAGCGGGCGCGGGCCGTTCGCGGCCGACGGCTAGGCCGCCGGGATCGGGACGCCGCCCTCGCGCTTGACGGTCTTCATCGTGAACTGCGAGTTGACCCGGGCCAGGCCGGGCAGCTCGGCCAGGCGGCCCATGTAGAAGGCCTCGTACTCCTTGGGGCCCGCGACGGCGACGCGGATGAGGTAGTCGGGCAGGCCGAACATCCGCTGGCACTCGACGACCTCCTCGAACTGCGCCACGCCGCGCTCGAACGCCTCGACCGTCGCGCGGTCCTTCAGCGCCAGGTCCACCTGGACCATGACCTCGAAGCCGCGTCCGACCCGCTCGGGGTCCACGTCGGCGTGGTAGCCCCGGATCGTCCCGTCCTGCTCGAGCGCCCGGACCCGGCGCAGGCAGGGGGACGGGGAGAGCCCGACCCGGTCGGCCAGCTCGACGTTGCTCAGGCGCCCGTCGCCTTGCAGGGCGCGGAGGATCGAGCGGTCGATGGTGTCCATAGGCAGATCATGCCAGCGTTGGGGGTGAATTCGTCGATTCGTGGCGTTGTGGGCGGATCGGTCTGCCGAGAACGCAACCAACCGCCCGTCCGAAGGGCGTACCGTGCCTCCGGTGTCCGATCCCGTCCCGACGACCCGAACGCTGGCTCGCGACGCCGCGGCGGTCGGCGTCGCCGTCGGCCTCTACGGCGTGTCGTTCGGCGTCCTGGCCGTGGCCGCCGGGGCGAGCGCCGCGCAGGCCATGGCCATGTCGCTGCTCGTCTTCACCGGCGCCTCCCAGTTCGCCTTCGTCAGCGTCGTGGCCGGCGGGGGCGGCGCGGTCGCGGCCGTCGCGCCGGCGCTCATGCTGGCGGTGCGCAACGCGGTGTACGGCCTCGCGATGGCGCCGCTGCTGCGCGGCCCGCTGCGCCGGCGGCTGCTGCACGCGCACCTCGTCATCGACGAGTCCACCGCGATGGCGCGGGCGCAGGCGGGGCCGGCCGAGGCGCGGTTCGCGTTCCTGGCGACCGGGGTGAGCGTCCTGCTGTGCTGGAACCTCGGCACCCTCGCCGGGGCGCTGGCGGGCGCCGGGCTCGGCGACCCGCGGGCGCTCGGGCTGGACGCGATGTTCCCGGCCGCGTTCCTCGCGCTGCTGGCCCCGCAGCTGCGCCGGCCGGACGGCCCGCGCGTCGCGGTGACCGGGGTGCTCATCGCGGGGGCGCTCGTCACCCTGACGCCCGTCGGGGTGCCGATCGTCGCGGCGGCGCTCGCGCTCGTCCCCGCCGTCCGCGCGACCCGCAGGGTCGTCCCGGCATGACGTGGCCCACGATCCTCGGCCTGGCGGTGGCCTCCTACGCCTTGAAGGCGGTCGGCCCGGTCCTCCTGGGCGCGCGCGAGATCCCCGACGCCACCCGGGCGGTGCTCGACCTGGCGCCGGTGCCGCTGCTGGCCGCGCTCGTCCTCGTGCAGACGGTCACCGCCGACGGGGCCTACGCGCTGGACGCCCGGCTGCCGGCCGTGGCCGTGGCCGGCGTCCTGGTCTGGCGCCGGGCGCCGTTCCTCGTCGTCATCGTCGCGGCGGCCGTGGTCGCGGCGGCGCTCCGCGCGCTCTGACGCGCTCAACCGCGGGCCCGGGCGGCCGACCACCTGGCCATGGGCGCGCAGCGCACCCCGGCCGGCGCACGGGACGACGAGCAGCACTTCCGCCGTCTCGTCGAGGCGTCGACCGACATGCTCACGCGCACGACGCCCGACGGCGAGGTGCTCTACGTCTCGCCGGCCTGCCGGACGGTCTTCGGCCTGGACCCCGAGACCTACTGCACCCCGGCGCGCTGGGCGCTCGTGCACCCCGACGACCTGGAGCGCGTGCGTGGCCTGCGCGACGCGCTGCTGCGGACGGGGGAGCCGACGACGATCGAATTCCGCATCCGCCGGCCCGACGGGGTGCAGGCCTGGATCCAGTCCGAGCTGCGGGCGCTACGCGACGAGCGCACGGGGGCGATCGTCGAGCTGCACGGCGCCTCGCGCGACGTCAGCGTCCAGCGCGAGGGCGAGCGCCGGCTCGCCGAGGCCCAGGCGCAGCTGCAGGCGGTGCTGGACCACAGCCCGCTGTCGGTGTTCCTGCGAGACCTGGACGGCCGCTGGCTCGTCGTCAACCGTGAGCTGCAGCGGATCCTCGGCCACAGCGCCGAGGAGCTCAGCGGGCAGACGATGGCGCTGACGCACACCGCCGACCAGCGGCAGACCTTCGCCGCGGACGACCGGGAGGTGCTGACCTCCGGGGAGGCGCGCGAGTTCGACGTCGTCTTCCACGATGTCTCGCGCGGCGAGGACCGCCACTTCTGGCTGCAGAAGTTCCCGGTCACCGGGCCGGACGGCGCGCTCGTCGGCCTCGGCGGCGTGTCGTTGGACGTCACGGACCGCGAGCGGGCCCAGCGCGAGCTCGCCCTCGCCCAGGCGGTCGTCGAGGCGAGCTTCGAGCACGCGCCCATCGGCAAGGTCATCAGCCGGATCCTCCCTGACGGCACGACCCAGGTCGTGCGCTGCAACCCCGCCTTCGCGGCGCTCGTCGGGGCCACGGTCGACGAGCTCGTCGGCTCGGAGGGCGCGCTCATCACCCACCCGGACGACCGGGGTGAGCGCCGGCGGCTGCTGGACGAGCTGCGCGCCGGGCGCGACGCCACCGGCGAGCTGCGCCTGCGCCACCGCGACGGACGGACGGTCTGGACCCTCGTGACGCTCACGCCCCTCCCCGGCGTCGACGAGGCCCCGATGCTGATCGTCCAGGCGCTGGACATCAGCGCGCGCAAGCGGCTGGAGGCCCAGCTGCGCCACCTCGCCGACCACGACGCGCTGACCGGGCTCCACAGCCGCCGTCGCTTCGAGGAGGAGCTGGCGCTCGAGCTCTCACGCGCGGGGCGTCGCCGGACGCCGAGCGCGCTGATGCTGCTGGACCTCGACGGCTTCAAGGCCGTCAATGACCGCTTCGGCCACGCGACCGGGGACGCCCTGCTGGCCCGCGTCGGCGCGGCCCTCCGCGGCGCCCTGCGCGACATCGACGTCGTCGCGCGGCTCGGCGGCGACGAGTTCGCCGTCGTCCTCCCCGGCACCGATGCCGCCGGGGCGCGCTGCGTGGCGGCGCGCCTGGCGGCGGTCGTGGCCGCCGCCGGCCGCGTCGAGGACGACGAGCGGCCGGCCCGCGTCACCGCGTCAATCGGCGTGACGACCTTCCGCGGCGCCCCTCACGAGGCGCCCGCGACCCTGCTCGCCGAAGCCGACGCGG
>CAZRLR010000150.1:2872-9739 GCA_964600395.1 uncultured Conexibacter sp. | reverse complement strand
ATGTGACATCGGTCGTATGCCCGTGCAACAAATGTATTTCGCTGTCGTCACCATAACTGACATTGATGCTGCTATGTCTGACGCTAGCGAGATAACTAATTCGGGGAAATAGTGGTGGCGGGGGGTGGGTGGAGGGGGTATATCTATACACGCGGGCGGTGGATTCCCTGCCGCCCACCTGGAGGGTCGTACGATGGGCGATCTGACGATGCGCGGGACTCACGAGCTGCTGGCACGGGTCGTGCCACCGTCGGCACGCCTCCGCGAGGATGCCGTGTGGGTGGTCGCGGCGTGGGCCATCATACCCGGCCAGCCGACGGATGGTATATGGCTGACCGGGGCCGGGCCGACTGCCGATGCCGCCATGCTGGCAGTGATGCGACGAGCGAGCGAGTACCGTGATTACGATGGATGTCAGATGGTGCGACTAGTGTACCGGGGGGGGGTACTGGCGGGGATCGACGCCACCGACCCGTGCTCCGTCGCCGGACCGACGACGGATACCGACTGGACCGTGTTCGACGGCCCGGCGCTCGTGCGGGCCGTCGAGATGATACCGGGTGTCCCCGCTGGCGTGATCGTCGCACGGCCGGTGTCCCCGCCGGAGGCGGCGTCAGCCGACTAGGCGGCCCACGCCCCCGGCGACGTCCGCCGGTGGTGCATACACTCACACTCAGAGGCGACTATGCGTGCAGCACCAGTGTCTGATCGTCCATGTCACCTGGTGGGCCGGCGTCCCGGTCCGCTGGGCATCATCACGCCCCGTGACGGGGCGGTCATCACGGGGCGTGGATGGCCGGGGATGCTCCGGCTGTCGGAGATGCCGCCGGGTGCATCCGGTGAGGGTGTGGTGGTGGGTATCGTCGGCAGCGGGATCGACGCGCATCATCCCGCATACCGGACGCGGGTGATACGCGCCCGGACATTCGGCGGAGGTCCACGGGACGGGTGGGACATCCACGGTCACGGCACCCATCTAGCGGGTGTGGTCGCGGCCGGTCGCGATGCCGCGTCGGGCCGGGGTATCGCGCCGGATGCCACGCTCGCGGCGGCATCCGTGGTGGACGTGGACGGTCGGGGACGTGGACGGCATGTGGCGGACGCGGTGTCGTGGCTGGCCTGGGTCGGCGCGTCGGTGGTGGTGATGGGTGTCGATGCGGCTGGGCCGGACCCGGTGGTCGAGTCGGCCATCGCGGATGCGTGCCAGGGTGGCGTCATCGTCGTCCGCCCGCCACGGTCCCGGCGGGCGGGGCAACCACACCCGCCGGGCGATGCCTCGTCGCCGCGGGTGGTGGTGGCCGGCGCGTGCGACACGACGGGTCGCGTGGGCCTGCACCCGCAGGGATGGGCGGACGTGGATGTGGTGTATCCGGGGATGACGGTACTATCGTCATACCCTGGCGGTCGCATCGCTACGTGGTCACACCCGGTGGTCGCGGCCGCTGGTGTGGCAGGTGCGCTGGCGTGCATCATCTCGCGCATCGAGCGAGACATGCCGACGGCGCCGACCGATCTCGTCGTCAGTACGCTCACCGGATCGTGCCGAGTCTACGCCCAGCCCGGCGACCGGGGCGAGTGCGGCCACGGGGTGCCGATCCTGGCGGACGTGCTGTCGGGCCGTGGGCCGTCGGACCTAGGCCGTGGGCCGTCGCTCGCGCAGCAGCGGCAGGCGAGCGAGCAGAGCGGGCGCGGCCGTCCAGGGGGCGCACCAGCACGCCCGTACGATCCCCACCGGCGCTGGGATCGGCCCGCCCGCTAGCTCACTTTCACCGGGGGCGGTCCATCACAGACCGCCCCCCACTACAGGAGTACGACCATGAGTGATCCGGTATCGTCGATCTTCGAGCGCGGTCGTAGCGGTCGCGTCATCATTCGGCCGCAGGTCAGACGGTCCGTCAGAATGTATCTGACGTATCTGCAAATGTGCGCGGTTGAGGGTGGGCGAAAGGCCACACTGAACCCGTCGTGGAGGACTCAGGACGGGCGCAATCGGATGGCGGAATACTATGAGGCGGCCGCGAAGTATCTCGGTGGCTGCATCGGGCAGATCGATCAGTCGTACGACTCTCGCGGCCTGGCTAGTGCCAGTCTGGCCATCATCGCCGACGACCCCGCGCTGCCCGCCGACCTAGCGGCGAGCGTCACCCTAGGCATCCCGGAGGCGACCCGTCATGGGACTGCGCAGTCTGCTCGTCGCGGGCGCCGAGGCCGTGCTGACGGGGCTCCTGGAGCATGAGATTTCGCCGGTGTCGGGCCGACTCCGGCCCGGCGGGTATGACCGCGCACTGGCGGCGACCCGCGAGCGGATGGGGCTAGGCCGGTACGACTGGACCGTGCTCCGGTCACGGATCGGGCCGTCCGTTCGCGGGTCGATCCGCGCGGCCAATCGGGCACGCGCGGACCCTGAGTCGATCGTCGGCCGTCTGCCACTATCCCCACGCTCTGATGCCGCTGAGCGTGGGCGGTACGAGTACATCGTGCGATACCGCGAGCCGGCGTCCGGACCGTCCGGTCGTCGGGACACCGTATTCGCGGTATATTCTGACGCTCCGATGAGCGCCGATACTGTCATGGCTGAGGCTATCAGACTCGTCCGTGAGTCTGAGGTACAGGACACGCTCCAGGCGTCGCTGGGTCTGGAGCCACTCGCCGGTGTCGGAGAGGCTATCGTCATCCGGGCATATCGCACCTGACTACCCTAGGTGTCACATCATGGCGACCCCCGCCGGCCGACATCGGGGGTCTGCCCCCACTCGCGTACTCGTCGCAGTCCCTCATCTAGTCCCCATCGCCGACGCTCGCACCACCCACGGTGCGATGCGATACTGCGCGGGTGTCTGGTCGTCGCTGAGCCGACGCCGGGGGACCGTGTGGTCCGCCGAGTCAGACCCGATCTACCACGGGCCGGGTGACTTTTGGACGTACGTTGAATCAATCATCTGTCCGACTCAGTGCCTAGTCATTCTGGCGCCCATCGGTACGCACCTCCTGACGACTACCGGATTCTGGGGACATGTCGAGCATGGGACATTCAGGCTCATGGTTCAGACGAAGGTGCGACAATCACGGTCGTCGGGGAGGGCGGCCGGCCGGAAGCCGTGGCTCGGGCGGATGGTGCTACGCGGCACGCCGACTATCGTCACGGCCAGACATGCGAGAGGGTCGCTCAAGTGTCTGAGCGTCACGAACTACACACGGTACGACCCTCACAGACTCATAGCGGAGCAGGGCATCACGCCGCACCCGGAGATGCGGCCGGCACCAGGTGGACTGGTCCAGGAGGCGGACCCACGGCTGGAGTGTCTGGCGGTGTCACGATGGTATCGGGGCGTCATCGCGGCATGGGTCCGGGCCGACATCGCACCGTGGGCCGACACGGCGGGCGCGGTCGCCGTCAGCCTATGGCGCGGACTCGACGGTCAGCACGCCGTGCGCAGACACCTGTCAGAGCGGGCCGCCGAATATGAGCGGGCCGCATGTCATGGTGGCCGCGCGGCGGTCTGGTGCTATGCGGCGGTCGGCGACCGGTCCACCTGCCCACCGCCACCAGCCGACCCGCCGCCATCCTGCGCATGGCCAGACGTGCCGGGCATGGTCCACCGACTCGATGTGTCGTCGCAGTACCCGTCGATCCTGCGCGGCGAGCGGTTTCCGTGCTCACTCAAAGGCGTGCATCAGAATGTCGATGTCAAGGTGATGCCCGACTGGATGCGATATTGGGGTGTCATCGCATCGGTGCGGCTGACTGACGCGCAGGGAGAGTATCCGGTACGCACCGGGGACGGTAGCCACTACCCGCACGGGCCGGTGACGTGCGTACTCGCCGGCCCGGAGCTAGCGCGTGCGCTGGCCGATGGTCTCGTCGAGTCGATCCCGCTAGCCATCACCTACCGCATGGGCACGCCATTCCGCCGCTGGGCGTCGTACGTCCTGTCGATGCGGCGACAGGCACGGTCTGACGGCGACATGACCATTGAGGTGCTGTGGAAAATGATCGCCAATGCGTTTGGCGGAAAGTTCGCACAGCAGTCAGTGCATTGGGTGCCGGTCCCCGGTGCTACCGCGCCGGTCCTGTGGGGCGAGTACCCGTACGCCGCGACTGTCGGCGAGCCTGTCGTGCGTCGTAGAGCGCTATCGGGCATCCCGCATGAGCGGCGGGTGCAGGCGGGGACTCCGCGACTCCCGCTGGCGGTGTACGCCTACCTGACCGCGCATGGCCGGGTGATGATGCGGCGCATCCGGGACATGCTCCCGGTGGATAGTGTGGTGGCACAGCACACCGACGGGCTATGGGTGACGGATGCGGGACTCGCTGCCGCCCGCGCGGCCGGGATACTGGACGGGTCGGGTCCGGGGTCGCTCCGACTCGTGTCATCCCACCGATACGCACGATTCTATGATCCATCGCACTATTATTGCGACGGTGGTTGGACCTTCGCGGGGGTCGCTAGCGGGTGGGTGCTGACCCGTACGGGGGTGGCGACCGAAAGCCGACTCATTGATCCGACCTCATCATTCCAATCGCCGTCTGACCTACTCCTGCGCGAGCATGTCCGATCCGTGCGGCTCGATCAGATCATGCCGCCACTCGGGGTGAGGCCCGACGGATGGCTGCCGGGCGGGTCGGGTGGTGTGGCCGCGCCATATCGCCGACCCCGCGACACCCAGCAGACACCGGCGTAGGCCCACGGCCAGATGCGCCGTGGCCGCACCCGCACGCCCCCGTCATACCATCCGTGGCCGTCACGCCACTGGAGGCCGCCCACGTCGTCGGGGCGGCTCTGTCGCCGGTGGCGGCGCGGGCGGCTCGACACGTCGCCCCCTGGGGGACCGCTTGGTTGGGAGTTTGTCATACTCACGTTCGTACCTCCTTCGGGCCGCTTCGGCAACCAGCGTCGCATCCTCAACGCTATAACGCAGGTTAGACAATCGCCGTATGACCTCCGCGTACGGGATCACTAGCTCCGCGTATTGCTCCAATATCTGTCCGACGCTTAGCTCACGTCGTCCAGACTCGATCTCACACGTCCAGCCTGACACGATCCGCCGTGCCGCGTCTAGGTCGGTGCCGAGCGACCGCATGAGCGCCACCGCATCGGCGGCTCCGATGTCGCCGATGTAGTATCGTCGTCGCAGAGCGCGGATGCATTTGCGGCGCCGGTCCGCCTCTGCCATCGAGTCGGCCAGATCGAGCACCATTACCCGCTGATCCTCTGACGTGACCGAGAATTTGAGGAGCCGGTCGGCGTCGAACCGATCGAGCACCCCCTCCCGGTATGCGCGGGCGACCTCTCGCGCGGTCCACTGACCTGTCTGATTGTTCAGCAGTCTGACCGTTTCGGCGACGGTGATATCAGCGAGTCGCTGGGCGGTCGGCGCGTCATACCCCGCGTCCTGATAGTGGCCCGGTAGCTCCTTCGCGCTGATGACACCGGCACGGTAGCCGGCCTTGATGTCCGTGATGTTCAAAGGGTGATATGACGTTGCCATGATCCGATCGACCCAAAAGGGCGATAGATCATTCACCGTGATCGCATCGCGGACGTCCTGTGTCGTTACGGCGATGCTTGGATCGACACGATCGGGCCGCAAGCGGTGCAACATCTCGAATAGCTGAGTATTCGAGGGGATGCTCCAGTGCGACCGCCAGTGATACCGCATCACCTCTTCCGAGATGCCGTTCGCCGTCGCCCAAGCGCGGATTGGACCGTCGAATTTGGCGTCGAATCCGATGTCATAGCCGTACTTCCGCACGACCCGATCGTCTGCCGCATCTCGGACCATGAAGGGAATCAGGTCTGAGATAGTCGGGATCGCGAGGAAAAGCGATTCGAACCGTGACACGTCACGCGGATCGAGTACCCCCTCAGCTCGCATCAGCCCGTCGAATTCGATCGGGCCGATCTCGCCTCGATACTTCAGGCGCACGAGGTCGCCGACAGTGGGTCTCGTGCGCTGGGCCTGCATGGCGAGCGAGTGGGTATGGGGCAGATGCCCCAGCGCACGCGTGTAGCACGTCCACGCCTCCTGCGTGATGAGCGCCCCTAGGTACATCGCGTCGATGGCGGGCTGGCCGGGCAGATCGACCGGCACCAGGTACTGCAGGTCGTAGCGCAGCGGCGTCGTCAGGTACGCCATCGGAGCGCCCGTGATGACGCCGGCCCACTGTGACGCGCCCAGCGACAGCGCCGCCCCGGTGATGACGCCGGCATCCACGGCAGCGGTCCCGGCGAACGTCGCCACGGTCGCATCGACCACATCGGCGGCTGCCCCGTACACTCCCGCGATGACCGTATCCGCGAGTCCGCCGATGCCACGGATGATGCGATGGACCCATGTGTCCCCACTGCCCTGCGAGCCGATGATGGCGCCGCCGACCCCATCGGCTAGCCACTCACCCCACTGTCTCGCGTCATCGGTCGCCACACCCGGTCCCGGTGGTGTCGGCCGACAGCGCGACGGATCGTCCCACCGGCCACCGGCTAGCACCTCGGGCATCGGCGACGATGGCCTGGGCGGTGGCGGCGCGGGCGGCTTCGGCGGCTCAGGCGGCTTCGGCGGCTCAGGCGGCTCAGGCGGCTCACCCTCCCGGCACGTCTCCGTCCAGGTCTGGCCGTCGGGATAGCGAGAGGTCGTCACGCACCCATCGACCGTGACATCCGGCGGTCCCCACCCCGCTGCGATGCCCGCCCATTGCTCTCGCTCGGCGGCATCGCGGGGGGTGATCGTGATACCACCGGTCGTGATGATGACCTCGGAGTCGGTGCAGTCGCAGACCGGCTCACCAGGTGGTGGTGGCGATGGCGTCGGGGGCGGCGACGACCCCATGCACTGCTGGACGAGGTCGCAAAATGACGGGGCGCATCC
>CAZRLR010000150.1:0-2772 GCA_964600395.1 uncultured Conexibacter sp. | reverse complement strand
TGGACGACCGTACCCGTCAGACCGTAGGCGTCGTCGATCAGGACATCGGCCGACCCGATCATCTCCGCTTCGGCTAGCCGATACTCGCGGTCAGCCTCCTGTATGTCACTGTCTGACGACTCTAGGATCGACCCGGCCGCCTCGATGAACGACTCCTCAGCCGCGACCATGTCGTCGAGACTATCGCGGTGGTAGGCGTCGAGTGAGGCCGCGCCTGCGTTTGGCGGCGCGTCGAATCCGCCGGTCGGGTCAGCGGGTGATGGCGCAGCGGGGTCGGGCACCATTACTTGCTCTCCCTGGCGGGATCGTCCAGGGAGAGCAAGCGCTCATTCGCTCGCTGGAGCCGGTCCAGCCGATCATACCGGTCGGCCACGTCCAGTCCCGCATCGGCCAGTGCGTCCAGTTTCAGCCGGCATTTCGTGCATAAGCTGAGCGATTTTTGGACGCGACGCCGCGAGTCCGGCGAGAGGTTGTCGGCCATTGGTCATACCGCCTTTTGAATGAGTGAGTCCAACTGGAAGTCGGCCAAAATCTCGGTCACATGGACGATCGGTGCCGCGCCAAAGATGTCGATGAGCCAGAGCGGGCCGGTCAAAGCGACGCCATAGTCTCGCACGCTGAGTACCGCCGTCGGGTGGTAGGTGATATTCGCATGCATGTAGATGACCCCCTCTGAGTCTGGCGTGATGCTCAGTGCCCACGCGGACCCATTCGCGACATTCCCGACGGCGAGCGTGAGCCGCGTGGGGTCGCCAGCGATGTACCGCTGCGCGTCGGTGACGACATCGGCGATACGGGTACGGACGCGCGTTCGCCGAGCAAGTGCGTAGTCTTGGATGCACATGAGATGATCCGATCAGGGTAAACGATATGCCTCTATGACTGTGACGGTCGTCAGGAGAGGCGCCCATACGTACCACTCGCCGTCGATCAGTCCCGGATAGGCGGTCGCAGGGATGTAGACGGCACCCTGACCCGCTGCCGGCGCGATGCCGAGTGGGTCAGTCTGCGACTGTGGCCAGAGGTAGAGCTGGGCGCCCGGCGGATCGAGCGTGGCCAGCAGATAGAGACGACCCGGCCGACGGGGGAGGGAGATGACGGGTCCGGCTAGGCCATTGCCCGGCGCGGACCAATACTGGATGGCAGGCTGCATCGGCTGTCCTGTCGTGAGTGTCTGACGACTACCCGACCTTGACAAGCCGGAGGTAGACAGTCTGTGCCGATCCAGCGCCGGCCCCGAGAAAATCCACTGACGGTATTTGGAGATTTGAAAACTCGCCAAATACCGTCACCTGTCCCTGCGCGAGCGGGTCGATGGTCCACTCGCCGGACGCCTGATTCGCCAGCACGCCGGGCCGAAGTCCGCCCGACTGAAACACCAGCCGGGCCGCGAGTAGATTCGCCCCGACGGCGCTCATCCCGACGACCTGATACCGCCCGGCCGGGAGATTCTGCGGTAGGGTCAGGGCGCCATTCACCCACGCGCCCTCAACGAGTGTGGCCGCCGCTGTGGCGCGTAGCGTGTAGTACGGACCGGCCGGCGGGCGGAATCGGCCCGGCGTCAGCCATGCGAGCGCGTAGGCGTCGGCGGCAGCGCCACTGGTGCGGCTGACCTGTACCTGGAGCACCTCAGATTGCTGCAAATCGAAGCCGTCGCCCGGCATCACGTCGAGCGCCCATCCCGACGACGGTAGCGACGTGACCGACACCGGCTCATGGTCCGGGAGAAACAGTGAGCGCAGCGAGGGCGAGTCGAATCGGGCAGCGGTCGCACCGACACTACCCACATAGGCGCCGAACAGTGACATTCTGGTTGGCATCTGAAAGCCACTGTTGGCCGCGACCAACATAGGATCATTCACCGTGCCGAGCGCGGTATACACACTGGCATCCGCCAGATCGTTCGTGTAATAAGCTGCGAGATGGAACATTCAAACACCTGATAGGTGGTATTGGTGGAGGAGTCTCACCGGGCCGCATCCTACAGCGCCGGTGAGTGTCAGGGGATCATGGGCAGGCGATGACCGGCACACGTCGGTCTGGTGACAGGGCGACCGTATCGGACTATCCACGCCGCCGGTATTGGGCCAGCAACCGGGCATTCTCGGCGGATTTTGCGATACGTTCTTCCAACGTATTGTCGGGCATTGCATTGACGCGCGATGCGACCGACTCAGCGTACGGCAGGAAGCTCGTGAGAAAGTCAGCCATTTTCGGCTGAGCGGCGGATACACCGTCGGCCAGACGACGGCTCCCCTTTTCGGCGCTGGCCTTCCAGTCGGCCACGCTAACGGCCCGTAGATTCCGCTGATATTTGCCGGAATCCACGGCATCGAGCACACCCGCTCGATATTTGTCCACCTTGGCGGCGGCTTTCTCCATAGGCGATTCGGTCACAGCCTCGATGCCGGCCTTGTACGCCGCGCCCGCGTTCTTCGTACGTTCGGACCACTTTCGGGCAACGTCCTGCGCATTCAGGTTAGCCATAACGCACAAACCCCCATAAGAGTATCCCACACTCGCGTGTAGGTGAGGCTATCCGACAGATAGGACCGTTTATTGATCCTGCACATACGGTCGGATAGTCGTTGGATTCCCACGATACTGTGTCCGCAGTGTCACCGTGGGAGCTGGACCAACACGCTCTAATTATAGCACGACTACCAGCGACAAGGAAGGGACAGGAGAGGTACCACAGGCATCGACACAAGGGACACCCTCCCACCCCCTCACACCCAGACCCGGCCGCCCCTCCACCATACTCCAGCATCT
>CAZRLR010000149.1:0-9846 GCA_964600395.1 uncultured Conexibacter sp. | reverse complement strand
GGCGACGATCGGGGCCAGGGCCTGCGGCGCCGTGTCCGCCCCGGTCGGGCGCGCGGCACGGGAGACCCAGGGCCGCCCGTCCGGGCGTCCGCCGCCCCCCACGGCCTCCTCGTCCGGGAGCTCCTCCTCGAGGACGAGCGGCTCGCGCAGCGGCAGGTTCAGGTGCACCGGGCCGGGGCGCCCGTCCATCGCGGTCCACATCGCGCGGCAGGCGAGCTGGCGCATCCAGCGCAGGCGGTCGGGCGTGGCCGGGTGCGTCCCGACCTCGACGAACCACTTCACCGCGTCCCCGTAGAGCTTGACCTGGTCGATCGTCTGGCCCGCGCCGACGTCACGCAGCTCCGGCGGGCGGTCGGTCGTCAGGACGACGAGCGGGACGCGGGACTCGCGCGCCTCGATGATCGCCGGCAGGTAGTTCGCCGCGGCGGTGCCCGACGTGCACGCCAGCGCGGCCGGGCGGCCGGTGGCCTTCGCGACGCCGAGCGCGAAGAACGCCGCGCAGCGCTCGTCCACGTGCGACCACGTCGGGACGGCCTCGTGACGCGCGAGCGTGAGGACGAGCGGCGTGGACCGCGACCCCGGCGAGGTGCAGGCCCCCGCCAGGCCGCAGCGCGCCAGCTCGTCGACGAGGGCGCGCAGCAGCAGGTAGGTGTCGACGGTCTCGCTCACGGGCTGCACGGTATACGCGCGACAATGGGTCCCGTGGCCACGCCCGACCCCATCGTCCTGCTGCACGGCTTCGCGGGGACGGGGGCGTCGTGGGACGCCGTGCGGGCGCCGCTGCAGGCCGCGGGAGGCGACGTCCGCACGCCCGACCTGCCCGGGCACGGCACCCAGGCCGACGTCCGGCCGGTGACCTTCGACGGCTGCGTCGACGCGGTCCTGGCGCACGCGCCGTCGCGGTTCGTCCTCGGCGGCTACTCGCTCGGCGGCCGGGTCGCGCTGCACGTGGCGCTCGCCGCGCCCGACCGCGTCCGCGGCCTCGTCCTCGTCGCGACGACCGCCGGGCTGCGGGATCCCGCCGCCCGCGCCGAGCGCCGGGCCGCCGACGAGGCGCTGGCGGACGCGATCGAGGCCGACGGCCTGGACGCCTTCGCCGACCGCTGGACGACGCAGCCGCTCTTCGCGCAGGACCCGCCCGAGGCGGTGGCCGCGCAGCGGGCGGACATCGCGCGGCAGACCCCCGCCGGGCTCGCGGCCGCGCTGCGCAGCATCGGGACGGGGCAGATGGACCCGCTCTGGGACCGCCTCGGCGAGCTGACGATGCCCGTCCGGATCGTCGTGGGGGAGCGGGACGGGAAGTTCCGGGCGATCGGCGACGAGCTGGCCGCCGGCCTGGCGCAGGCGACCGTCACCGTCGTGCCCGGGGCCGGGCACGGCCTGCCGCGCGAGGCGCCCGCGGCGCTGGCCAGGGTGCTGATCGAGGGCTGAGCGGCCGGGTCCGGCGGTGAGCGCCGAGGTGCCCAGGTCCGGCGCGGGCCCGGCGCGGGCTCAAGCTTCGGCGCCGACTGCCGATTCGGGTGGGACGTCGTTCGAAAGCTCTGACTTGTCCGGATCCTTACCAGCCCCCGCCGCCTTCGCCCCGGCAGACGACGCGGCCCGTGTCGCCGCGCTGGACCGCAGTGGCGCGGTCGGCGCCCGCCCGGAGGCGGCGCTGGACGGCCTCGTCCGCCTGGCCGCCCGCATCTGCGCCGCGGCGTCCGCGGAGATCAACCTCGTCGGCGCCGAGCAGCTGTGGTTCTGCGCCGCGCGCGGGCTCGGGACGCCCGGCGAGACCGTCGAGCGAGGCCTGACCTTCTGCACCTGGACCGTCCAGGACCCCGACCGGCCGCTGCTCGTCGCCGACGCCCGGCTGGACGAGCGCTTCGCGACCAACCCGTTCGTCACCGACGGGACGATCCGCTCGTACGCGGGCTTCCCGCTCGTCGCCGAGGGGCACGCCATCGGCACGCTCTGCGTCCACGACCCTGAGCCGCTGGACCTCACGCGCGAGCAGCTCGACGGCCTGGCGGTGCTCGCGACCGCGGCGCAGACGCAGCTGGCCCTGGGCCGGTACGTCGACGAGCTCAGCGCGCTCGCGCGGACCGACGCCCTCACCGGCGCGGCCAACCGCCGCGCGACGGACGAGACGCTCGCCCGGGAGCTGGAGCGCTCGCGCCGGTCGGGCGCCGCTGTCGCGCTGCTGATGCTCGACATGGACCGCTTCAAGGCGTTCAACGACGCGTTCGGGCACCCGGCCGGCGACCTCCTGCTGCAGCGCACCGCGGCGGCGTGGCGCACCCAGCTGCGGGCGGGCGACCTGCTCGGCCGCTGGGGCGGCGAGGAGTTCTGCGTCGTCCTGGCCGACTGCCCGCCGGGCGCGGCCGGGGCCGTCGCCGAGCGGCTGCGCGTCGCCGTCCCGGACGGGCAGACCTGCTCGATCGGCGTCGCGGTGTGGGACGGCCTCGAGGACGCCGCCGGCCTGCTCGGGCGCGCCGATGCGGCGCTCTACGCCGCCAAGCGCGCGGGACGCGACCGGGTCGTCACGGCCGCCCCGGGCGCCGTGACCGTCGCGTAGCCGGCGCTAGACGCCGAGCCCCGGCCCGGCGGGCACGCGGATCGTGCCGTCCGCGACCGCGAGCGCCGGCGGCACGTCGACGTCCAGGTGCTCGAGCGTCGCCAGGCCACACGCCGCGGTGACCCGCAACGCGGCGGCGACGTGCACCGCGGCCGCGATCCCGAGCGGCCCGTCGAAGGTCGAGGCGACGTACACCTCGGCCCCGCCGGCACGGACGAGCGCCGCCTGGGCCAGCAGCCCCGAGATGCCGCCGCAGCGCGAGATCTTCAGGCAGACGGCGTCGGCCCCGCCGGCGATGAGCGCCCCGAAGTCCTCGGCCGTCTCGTCCATCGCGATGCGGACCGCGACGCGCTCGCGGACGGCGCGGATGCCCTCGATGCCGTGGACGGGCTCCTCGACGAGCTCCAGGCCCGCCGGGGCGAGCGCGTCGATCATCCGGACGGCCTCCTCGACGTCCCAGGCGCCGTTGGCGTCCAGGCGCAGCGCCATCGCCGGCCCGGCCGCCGCCCGGACCGCGGCCACCCGGCCGGCGTCGTCCCCGAGGCCGACCTTCAGCTTCACGCAGCCGAACCCCGCCGCGGCGGCGGCGGCCGCGGCGCTCGCGGCGCCCGCGCGCTCGGCGGCCCCGATCGTCGCGTTCACGGGGACCGCGGCGAGCGCGTCGTCGGTGAGCAGCGCCGCGACGGGGGAGCCGGCGCGCCGCCCGGCGCGGTCCCACAGCGCGAGGTCGACCGCGGCCAGGGCGACCGGGATGTCCGCTGCCTCGCGGCAGGCGTCGAGCATGACCGCGCCCGGCGTGTCGTCCTCGAAGGACCGCAGGATGCCCGCGTACACCGCCAGGGCCTCGGCGGCGACGTCGACCGGCACCCCGTCGTACGGGGTCAGCGGGGCGGACTCGCCGCGCCCGGTCACGCCGTCCGGCCCGGTCAGCTCGAGGATGAGCAGCTCGCGCTCACGGATCTCGCCGAACGCCGTCACGAGCGGTCGATGCAGGCGCACGACCTCGTGATGGAGCGCGACGTCGAGCATCTAGGTCAGCAGGATGCCGGCGGAGAGCAGCACGCAGAAGACGAGCTGCAGCTGCCCCGTGCCGGCGAGCGCGCCGTTGAGCGTCGGCCCGTCGGTGTGGGTCCGGACCGTCTGCACGAGCTTGACCGCGAGCGGGATCGAGAGCAGGCACAGCGCCGTCCACGCGCTCAGCGGCCCGAAGAGCCACGGGACGAGCGCGACGAGGTAGGTGCCGTAGACCATCGCCGCGTACATCGTCCGCGTGCGGTCCCGGCCGAGGCGGACGGCGAGGGTCCGCTTGCCCACCCGCTTGTCGGTGTCCATGTCCCGGACGTTGTTGACGACGAGGATCGCGGACGCCAGCAGCCCGACGGGGACGGCGTAGGCGAACGCCTCCCATGGCCAGCGCTCGATCTGCGCGAAGGTCGAGCCGGCAACGGCGACGATCCCGAAGAAGAGGAAGACGAAGACCTCGCCCAGGCCCTCGTACCCGTACGGGCGCGGCCCGCCGGTGTAGAGGACGCCCGCGGCGATCGAGAGGACGCCGACGATGAGCAGCTCCCAGCCGGCGACGGCGATGAGGTAGACGCCACACAGCACGGCGAGGCCGAAGGTGACGTACGTCGCGATGAGGACCTGCTTGGGCGGGACGAGGCCGCCCGCGGTGACCCGCACGGGGCCCAGGCGATCCTCGGTGTCGGCGCCGCGCCGGGCGTCGGAGTAGTCGTTGGAGAGGTTCGTCCCGACCTGGATGAACAGCGCGCCGAGGAGCGCGGCGAGGAAGCGCAGGGCGCCGAACTCGTCGTCCAGGGCCTGTGCCAGCGCGGTGCCGACGAGGACGGGGGCGACCGCCGCGGGGAGCGTCCGCACCCGCGCCGCCATGAGCCAGATCTTCACCATGAGCGTCTAGGCCCTGCGCGGGAACTGGCTGAAGTCGGGCTTGCGCTTCTCGCGGTAGGCGTTGCGGCCCTCCTGCGCCTCCTCGTTGCCGTAGAAGAGGAGGTTCGCGTCGTGGGCGAGCTGCTGGATGCCCGCGTAGCCGTCCTCGTGCGCGTTGAAGCTCGACTTGACCAGGCGCAGCGCGAAGGGGGAGAGCGCGAGCATCTCGCGGCACCACTTCACCGTCTCCTCCTCGAGCTGTTCGAGCGGGACGACGGTGTTGACCAGGCCCATGCGCAGGGCCTCCTGCGCGTCGTACTGGCGGCAGAGCATCCAGATCTCCTTCGCCTTCTTCGTCCCGACGAGGTCGGCCAGGAGGGACGCGCCGAAGCCGCCGTCCCACGAGCCCACGCGCGGGCCGGTCTGGCCGAAGCGGGCGTTGTCGGCGGCGATCGTCAGGTCGCAGCACAGGTGCAGGACGTGGCCGCCACCGACGGCGTAGCCGGCGACCATCGCGACGACGGGCTTGGGCAGGCGGCGCATCTGGACCTGCAGGTCGGTCACGTGGAAGCGGCCGACGGCCTTGCGCCCGGAGGCGGTCGGGTCGGTCATGTAGCCCGTGTCGCCGCGCACCCGCTGGTCCCCGCCGGAGCAGAAGGCCAGCGGGCCCTCGCCCGTGAAGATGATGACGCCGACGTCGACGTCCTCCCGGGCGCGCTCGAACGCGTCCGAGAGCTCGATCAGCGTCTGCGGGCGGAAGGCGTTGCGCACCTCCGGCCGGTTGATCGTGAGCTTCGCGATGCCGTCTTCCGACGTCTCGTAGCGGATGTCCTCGTACTCACCGGCGGGCGTCCAGGTCACTGACATGGGACGCAGGCTACTTTGAAGCCCTTGACCCTCGACGCCTGGCTCATCCGCGCGGCGCGCGCGCATCCGGACCGCCCGGCGGTCAACGGCCTGACGTACGCGCAGTTGCACGCGGCGGCCCTGCGCACCGCCGCCGGTCTGGACGGGGTGGGGGCGGGCGAGCGCGTCGCGATCGCCCTCGCGCCGGGCACCGACTTCGCCGTGGCGCTGCACGCGATCTGGCTGCGGGGGGCGGTCGCCGTCCCGCACGACCTGCGCCTGCAGGAGGCCGAGCGGCCGGCTGCCGACCACGTCGTCGCCGGCCCGCTGCCGGCCGGGGATCCGTCGTCCTTCGCGCCGGTCGCGACCGTCGACCTGGCCGCGCCCGCGGCGCTCCTGCAGACCTCGGGCAGCAGCGGGACGCCCAAGCCGGTGACGCTGACCTACGGCAACTGGCTGTGGAGCGCGCTCGGTGGCGCCACCGCGCTGCGCTCGCCCGGCGCGGAGCGCTGGCTCTGCGCGCTGCCGCTCTCGCACGTCGGCGGCCTGAGCATCCTCGTCCGCGGAGCGATCACCGGCTCCACCGCCTTGGTGCACGAGCGCTGGAACACGCAGCGGGTTCTGGCCGAACTCATGAGCGCCGAGGCCGGCGTCACCCTCGTGTCCGTCGTCCCGACGACGCTCGCCCGGCTGCTGGACGCCGGGCTCGCGCACCCGTCGAAGCTGCGCTGCGCGCTGGTCGGGGGCGCCCCCGCCGCGCCCGAGCTGCTGCGCCGGGCGGCCGCCGCCGGCGTCCCCGTCGCCCAGACCTACGGCCTGACCGAGGCGTGCTCGCAGGTCACGACGCAGCGGCCGGGGGAGACGACGGCGGACGCGGGCGTCCCGCTCTTCTGCACGCGCGTGCGCGTGGCCGACGACGGCGAGATCCTCGTGCGCGGCCTCACCGTCGCGGGGACCGACCCGGACGCCGAGCTCGCGACGGGCGACCTCGGCCGCCTCGACGACGAGGGCCGCCTGACCGTCGTGGGCCGCAAGGCCGACACGATCATCACCGGCGGCGAGAACGTCGCGCCGACCGAGGTCGAGGCCGTCCTGGAGGAGCACCCGGCCGTGGCCGACGTCGCCGTGCTCGGCGTCCCTGATCCCGAGTGGGGGGAGGCGGTGCAGGCCCGCGTCATCCTGCGGCCCGGCAGCGAGGTGAGCGAGGCGCAGCTGCAGGCCCACGTCGCAGCGCGCCTGGCGCCGTTCAAGGTGCCCAAGGCGATCCGCGTGGTCGACGAGCTCCCGCGCACGGGGTCGGGCAAGCTGCGCCGCGCGGACCTGCGCTGAGGCGGGGTCGCCTCGTCCGTCCGTCCGCCGCACCGTCCGGCTGTTCGACGGCGTGCCGTCAACCGGCCCATCGGGTCCGTTCTGGCGTCTACGATCGCCCGATGCCTCGCAGGGTCACCCTCGTCCTCGCCGGCGCGCTCGCCGCCGCCGTCACGCCGACCGCCGCGCAGGCGGCCGACACGTACACCGTGGACCCGGGGGCCGCCGCCGGCTGCTCGGCGGCCAAGGTCTGCCAGACGCTGACGGCCGCCGGCGCCGCCGTCGCGGCGGGCGACACGATCGACGTCACCGCCGGCACGTACAAGGAGGCCGGGAAGGTGACGGTCACGAAGGCGAACGTGACGATCAAGGGGACGCCCGGCAAGACGACGATCTACCCCGCCGCCAGCGCGGCCGCGGGCGACCCGACGATCTCGCTCGCCCAGGGCGGCGTGCTGGACGGCATCACGGTCGCGACCGCGACGAACGCGGGGCCCGCCGTCCTCGTCACCGGGCGCGACACGGTCTTCCGCAACGGCGCGATCCTCCGGATCAGCCCGAGCACGCAGGACGCCGCCGCCTACGCCGTCGACGCGGGCGTCGCGGCCGGGACGAGCACGATCCAGAGCGCGACGATCATCAACGGCCCGGCCGGGCAGACGACCGGCGCCGCCGCCGCGGTCCAGGGCAACGCGACCTCGACGCTCGCCGTCAGCGACACCTTCGTCCTCTCGGGGGCGGGCAGCGGCCCCGCGCTCGCGCTGACCGGCAACGACAAGACCGCGGGCGGCGAGGCGGTGCCGAACACCGTCACGCGCGCGACCCTCGTCGCGCAGCGGCCCGCCTCGGATGCGCTCACCATCACGAGCGGCGCGAGCGACGCGGTGAAGAAGGCCCTGACCCTCGACTCCGTGGCCCTGCTCCCGGGCAGCTCCGGCGCCGGGCTGCGCGCGTCCAGCGTCGCCGGGGCACCCCTCCCGACGCCGCTCGACACGGCCGGCGACATCAAGGTCACCGCCACCCACGTGACGATCGCCGGCGGCGCCAAGCCGTTCGTCGTCTCCGCGCTCGCGACCGGGACGCCGGCGGCCGGCAGCATCGCCGTGACCTTCGACCGCTCGATCGTCCACGGCGCCGAGCAGGGCACCGTCGCGAGCTTCACGCCGACCGTGCCGGTCCCCGCCCTCGGCGGGACCGCGAACGCCGCGGCCGTCACCGTCTCGACCTCCGACACGACGCAGAACGCCGTCGGCGGTGCGGGCGACAAGGCGACCGTCGCCGTCACCGGCAAGACGACGACGCCCGACGCCCAGCTCTTCGTGAACCTCGCGAAGCTCGACACCCACCTGCGCCAGGACGCCCCGGTCATCGACAAGGGCGGCGCGGCCGTGGCCGGCGAGTCCGACAAGGACGTGGACGGGCAGCCCCGCGTCAACGGTGCCGCGAGCGACCTCGGCGCCGACGAGTTCGTCAACCGGGCGCCCGTCGCCGCCGCGACGGTCACCCCGACGACCGTCGCCCCCGACACCGACGTGAGCTTCGACGCCACCAAGTCCAGCGATCCGGAGGCCGGCGCGGGCGGGGGCATCGTCACCTACCGGTGGAACTTCGGGGACGGCACGATCGTCGACACCGCGACGCCGACGACGGCGCACCGCTACGCCACGGCCGGGTCCTACACGCCGAAGATGGCCGTCCTCGACAACGCCGGCGCGATCAGCGACATCCTGACCCTGCCGGTGGTGACGGTCCGCGACGCCACGGCACCGGCCGTCTCGCTCACGACGCCGAAGGCCGGGCAGGCGTTCAGGGTCTTCGTCCGCAAGAGGATCAAGCGCGCGTCCGGCAAAGCGCGGACCGTCACGTCCCTGGACCCCAAGCGTCTGGCGAAGGTCGCCTTCACCGGCAAGGCGAGCGACGCGAGCGGCCTGGCCTCCGTGCAGCTCTCGATCCGTCGCGTCTCCGTCGCGAAGGCCGCGGCCACCGCCTGCGTCTACCTCGACGGCAAGACGACCTTCCGGTCGGCGAGCTGCAAGAAGCCCGTGTTCTTCCTCGTGCGCCAGGCCGGCGGCGCGTTCACCTACAAGCTCAAGCGCACGCTGAAGGCGAAGGCCGGGCTCTACGAGGTCACCGCCCGCGCGACGGACGCCGGGGGGCTCGTCACGACGACGGCACCGGTGCGCTTCCGCCTGAAGTAGCCCGCCGCATCTAGGCTGGCGGCATGGGACTCGAAGAGGACGTCGCCGCCTTCCGCGTGAGCAGCCGCGCGCGCTGGGAGGAGGGCGCCGCCGGCTGGAGCGCCCGACGCCGGGCCTTCCAGGCGGCGGCGCTGCCCGTCTCGGTCTGGATGGTCGAGGCGATCGCGCCCCAGCCGGGGCAGACCGTGCTCGAGCTCGCGGCCGGCCCGGGGGACACGGGGCTGATGGCCGCCGAGCTGCTGCGCCCCGGCGGCCGGCTCATCTCGACGGACGGGGCCGAGGCGATGGTCGCCGTCGCCCGTGAGCGCGCCGGGGAGCTCGGCCTGATGGACATGGTCGACGCCCGGCCGATGGAGGCCGAGTGGATCGACCTGGACACCGCCTCGGTCGACGCCGTCCTGTGCCGCTGGGGCTACATGCTCCTCGCCGACCCGGAGACGGCGCTGCGCGAGACGCGACGCGTCCTGCGGCCGGACGGCCGCCTGGCGCTGGCGGTCTGGGACACCCGCGAAGCCAACCCGCTGCTGTCGGCGCCGAGCGCCGTCGTCGTCGAGCTGGGCCTGGCCCCCGCGTCGCCCCCCGGGCAGCCCGGCCCGTTCGCGCTGGCCGACCGCGAGGAGCTGTACGACATCGTCGCGACCGCCGGCTTCCAGGACATCGTCGTCGACGCCGTGGACCTGTCCTTCGACTTCGCCTCGCTCGACGAGGTCTGGGAGCACCAGAAGGACCTCTCGCCGACGCTCACCTCGGTGTCCGCCGGGCTGGCCCCGGCCGACCACTACCGGCTGCGTGACGCGTTCGACGAGCGCCTGGCCGCGTACGTCGGCGAGGACGGCACGGTGTCGGTCCCGGGCCGGGCGCTGGTGGCGTCCGCCGTCGCCTGACGGCCCCGCGGGCGGGTCGGCGGTATCGTCCCGCGCCTCATGTACTACGACAAAGACGCTGACCTCTCCCTCCTCGACGGCAAGACCGTCGCGATCATCGGCTTCGGGTCGCAGGGCCACGCCCACGCCCAGAACCTGAAGGACTCCGGCGTGAACGTCGTCGTAG
>CAZRLR010000148.1:0-9935 GCA_964600395.1 uncultured Conexibacter sp. | reverse complement strand
TTCGTGAACTTCAACGCCGGGACGCTCGGCGCGTCGATGGTCGAGGGCCGCATCAGCGCCGGGGTCGTCGTCGGCGACGGGAGCGACATCGGCGGCGGCGCGTCGATCATGGGCACGCTGTCGGGCGGCGGCAGCGAGGTCATCTCGATCGGCGCCGGCTGCCTGCTGGGGGCCAACAGCGGCGTCGGGATCTCGCTCGGGGACAACTGCGTCGTCGAGGCCGGGCTCTACGTCACCGCCGGAGTCCCGGTCGGCCTGCCCGACCTGCGCGTCGTCAAGGCGCGCGAGCTCTCCGGCCGGGACGGGATCCTCTTCCGCCGCAACGCGCGCACGGGCGCGGTCGAGGCGGTGCCGCGCGTCGGGACCTGGGGCGCGCTCAACGCCGCCCTGCATGCGAACGACTAGCCCTCGTCGGGGAGGTTCCCCTCGCCCATCCCCGACGGGGAGACGCCGGGCTGCTCCTCGCCGGGCGCCTCGACGTCGGAGTCCGGGTCCTGGGAGGCGTCCTGCACGCTCGGCTCGCCGAGGCGGCCGATGCCCTGCTCCTCGTCGTCGCGGTCCCACTGCTCGTCGCTCATGCGACGACACCTACCCGGGCGGCCGCGCGCGAACCCGACGCGCACCAGCGCCAAGGGCCGATCCGGTGGGCCTCCTGGCCCTGCTGATCGGCCCTCGACGCGCGACCGTGAGTGAGGGCCGATCCGGTGGGCCTCCCGGCCCTGCTGATCGGCCCTCGACGCGCGACCGGCGCGCTCAGACCGGCAGGGGGACCGTCCAGGCGCGCAGACGGGCGGCGGCGCGCTCGCAGGCCTCGAGCGTCTGGACGAGCGCGACGCGCACGTAGCCCTCGCCGGACGGCCCGAAGTACGCGCCCGGGGCGACGACGACGCCCTCGTCCAGCAGCGCCAGGGCGAACGCCTCGCTCGACGTCCAGCCCTCCGGCAGCGCGAGCCAGAGGAAGAACGTCGCGTCCCCGCCCGCCGGGCGCAGCCCGCAGTCCAGCAGCGCCGGCAGCATGACGTCGCGCTTGGCGCGGTAGACCTCGCGGACGGCCACGACGTGCTCCTCGTCCTCCCAGGCGGCGACCGCGGCGCGCTGGACGAACTCCTGCGGCGCCACGCCGACGTTCGGCCGGTAGCGCTTGAGCGCGGCGACCAGGTGCGGGTCGCCGGCGGCGAAGCCCGAGCGGTAGCCCGGCATCGAGGAGCGCTTGGAGAGCGTGTTGACGACGAGGACGTTCGTCAGGTCCGCGACCTGCAGCGCGCTCGCCGGCAGCGCGTCGGTGAACGACAGCTCGCTGTAGGCCTCGTCGCTGGCGAGGATGAAGTCGCGCTCGCGGGCCAGGGCGGCCGCCCGCTCGTAGAAGGCGACGTCGGCGGTCGCGGCCGTCGGGTTGTTCGGGTAGTTCAGCCACAGGATGCTGAGGTCGTCCGGCAGCGCGTCCAGATCGGGCAGGAAGGCGCGCTCGGCGGTCAGCGGCAGCTCGCAGGTGGCCTTGCCGGCGAACAGCGCGCCGCGCTCGGCCACCGGGTAGCCGGGGACGGTGTAGGCGACGGTGCCCGGCGCGGCGAGCTGCGCGAGGTGGAAGATGAGCTCCTTGGCGCCGAGCGTCGGGACGATCTGCGTCGCGGGGTCCAGCGCCACGCCGAAGCGCCGTGCCGTCCACGCGGCGATCGCCGCCCGCAGCTCGGGCAGCCCCTCCGCGAGCGGGTAGGGCGACTGCGGCGTGATCGCCGCCGCCAGCGCCTCTCGGATGAAGGCCGGCGTGTCCTCCCGTGGCTCGCCGATGCCGAAGTCCACGACGTCCACGCCCTTGGCCTCCAGGGCCCGGCGGGCCTGGGTCAGGCGGACGAAGGGGTACGTCTTCAGCGTCTCGAGGACCGGGTTGAGCGGCAGCGTCATGCGGGGGCCGTGACGAGCGCGTCCAGCACGCGGGCGCAGCGGACGAGCGCCGCGACGCTCACCTGCTCGTCGCGCTGATGGGCGAAGCGGGGGGCACCGGGGCCGAAGTTCACCGCGCTCATGCCGAGGCCGGTGAACTCGGCGACCGGGGTCCAGGCCTGCTTGGGCGCCACCGGCAGGTCGCCGACCGCGATCAGGCGCTGCACGAGCGGGTCGGTCGTGCAGACGGCCCCGGACGGGGCGTTGGAGGTGATCCTCAGCGTCTCGCCCTCGCCGCCGCACAGCGCGTGCAGGCGCGCCTCGGCCTCGGCGGGCGTCGTCCCGGGGGCGTAGCGCGCGTTGACGTGGGCCTCCACGACGTCGGGGATGACGTTGTCGGCGATGCCGCCGGCGATCTTCGTCACCGAGACGACCTCGGTGAAGGTCAGGCCGTCGAAGACGTGCTCGACGGGCGCGCTGGCGTCCGCGACGCGGGCGATCGCGCGGGCCGCCCGCTCGATCGCGTTGTCGGCCTGCCACGGGCGGGCGGAATGGCCCGAGCGCCCGGCGAACGTCCACGTCGCGTTGAGGTTGCCCAGGCAGCCGGCGTGAAGCGTGTTGTCGGTCGGCTCCATCATGAGGACGAGGTCGGCGGTCCGCAGCGCCGGCTCGCGCTCGAGCAGCGGCGTGAGCGCGGACTCGGCGACGGGCAGCTCCTCGCGGCCGAAGAGGCAGAGGCCGAGCGCCGCGGTCGCCCCGTCCTGCCCGCCGGATGCGGCGGCGGCGAGCGCGAGCTCGATCGCGACGGCCACCGCGCCGAGCATGTCCGCCGCGCCGAGCCCGAAGACGGTCTGCGCGTCCCGCCGGCCCGGGCGGTTGCCCTGGGCGGGGACGGTGTCGAAGTGGCCACCGAGGACGATCCACGGCGCGCCAGCGGGTCCGAGGCGGTCGGTCACGACGCAGGTGTCCCCGGCGTCGCGCGCCGGGACCCCGCCGGCCTGCAGGACCGCCAGGGCGTGCGCGGCCAGCGCGGCCTCGTCGCGTGACTCGGACGGGATGTCGATGAGCTCGAGCGTCCGGGCCGCCAGGCGCTCGGCGAGCTCGGCGTCGCTGAGGTGGCCGATCACGCCCGGCAGGCTATCGGTCCGTGGACGGACCCAGGGCGCCACCGTGCGCCGTCGCCTATGCTCGCGCCGGTCGCACTTCCACGCGCCGCCCGGCGTCGTGACGTCCCGCTCATCCGAAGGACCGGAGGCACGCACGCCCACGTCCCGCCCGCTCGGCCTGATCGTCCTCCTCACCGCGGCGCTGCTGCTGCTCGGCGCCGCACCCGCCGGCGCGCGGACGCGGACGGTCACGACGACCGTCGGCCCGGTCACCGTCGGCGGCTACCAGGTGGCGCTGACCAAGGACGCCGGCGGCGGCGCCGGCGCCACTCCCGTCGCCCCGGATCTCGACGGGTACATCACCCGCATGAGCGCGGACGTCGTCGACGTCAGGACGGGCAAGGTCGTCCCGATCCAGCGGATCATGCTCCACCACATCGTCTTCTCCAACCGCGGGACGGCGGCCGCGCCGCGCTCGGAGCCGTTCTACGGGGACGGCGAGGAGCGGGCGAAGATGGTCCTGCCGCCCGGCTACGGCTACCCGATCCACCGCGGCGAGCGCTGGGTCTGGGCGTGGATGCTCATGAACCACCGGCCGACGCTCGACGCGGTGAAGATCCGCTACACGATGACGATCGTCACCGGCGAGGCGCGCAAGCCCGTCGTCCCCTTGGCCTTCGACACGTCGCACCTGCGCCAGGGGCTCGTCTTCGACGTCCCCGGCGGCGGCGGGCCCGGGTCGCTCGACGTGCGGACGATGACCCGGCCGATGCCGGTGGCCGGCCGGCTCGTGGCCGGCCTCGGGCACGTGCACGGCGGCGCCAAGAGCCTGACGCTCAGCCAGCCCGGGTGCGGCAACCGCGCGCTGTACCGCTCGCAGCCGACGTGGGGGTTGCCGTCGAACGCCTTCTACCGCGTGCGGCCGGTGCTGCACGAGCCCGGGCCGATCGACATGAGCCAGTTCACCTCGCAGGCGGGCATCCCCGTCGCCGCCGGCGAACGGCTGACGCTCACCTCGCGCTACGACAACGAGGCGCCGCACACCCGGGCGATGGGGCTGATGCTCGCCTACCTCGCCCCGGACCCGGCGGTCACCGCGCCGAGTTGCGCGCCGCTGCCGGCCGACCTGCGGGTGCTGGCGACGAGCGAGCCGGGGCGGCGGACGG
Organism: uncultured Conexibacter sp.; assembly: GCA_964600395.1. Lineage (GTDB taxonomy): Bacteria > Actinomycetota > Thermoleophilia > Solirubrobacterales > Solirubrobacteraceae > Paraconexibacter. The sequence goes on along the minus strand of CAZRLR010000148.1, from coordinate 5,782 downwards.
TCCCGCCCCGCCAGATCGCGATCTACGACTGGGACGGGAAGGGCCGTGCCCGCGAGGTCGCCGGCCCGCCGGGGCCGCTGCAGGCGGCCGACGGCGACGCGACGGTCGTGGCCGACGACTTCCGCTTCGCCGCCGGCAACCTGTCGGTACCCCGGGGTGCGACCGTGACGTGGTCCTTCCCCGGATCCGTGCTGCACAACGTCACCGTCGCCGACGGTCCGGAGGGCTTCTCGTCCGACCGCCTGGCCCGCGGGGCGTCGTTCACCAGGACGCTGACGCGCCCGGGGACCTACACCTTCTTCTGCGAGCTGCACCCCGTCGGGATGGTGCAGCGGGTCGTCGTCCGCCCCTAGCCGTCGCGGGACGGGCGCCGCTTCGCCCAGGCCGTATCGTGGCGCGCAGCATGCGCTACTGCGGCATCGACGTCTCCGCCAAGGCCGACAACCAGCAGCTCGTGACGCTGCACGAGCGCCGGGCCGTCGACGGCGAGCGCGAGCTCGTCGCGACGTTCTTCGAGCCCGGCGACCCGGAGGCCATCGCCCGGACGGTGCTCGGCTTCGGCGGCGAGGCGGTCGTCGCGGTCGACGCGCCGAGCGGTCCGCGGCTGGACCTCCTGGCGCCCGGCCGGCCGCTGCGGGCGCAGCTCGGCCTGCCCGACGGTCGCTACGAGCGCCACCGCGTCTGCGACGCGATCCTCTTCCGCCGCTCCTTGCCGCTGTACCCCGTCCCGGCGGCCGGGCAGCAGCTCACCGCGTGGGAGCGCTGGATCGAGGTCGGCTTCCGGATCTTCGAGGCGCTCGCACCGCTCGGGCTGTACCGCCCGCAGCGCGCCGAGGGCGTCCTGGAGCATCGCGTGGGGGAGGGCGCCATCCGCTTCGGGCGACTCGTGGAGACCTACCCCGACGCGATCTTCTGCTCGCTGCTCGGCCATCGCCCGTCGCCCAAGCGGACGCCGTGGGGCCTGCAGCAGCGCATCGCCGCGCTGAAGCTGCGTCGCGTCGTGGACGCCGACGGCGGCCTCTGGCACCGGACGCTCGACGAGCTGGACGCGTGCGCCGCGGCCTATGCGGCGTACACCCTGGCCAACGGCCTGGGCTCGTGGGTCGGGGACCCGCGCGAGGGCGTCATCCTGCTGCCGGTGCCCGAGCTCGAGGAGAAGTACCTCAAGCTCCCACCGCCGGGACGGGTCCCGCTCGTGTGACACGAGCGATCGTGGTTGACAGGATCTTGGCCTATACGGCTAGGATCCTGGCGTGCCGTCCGACCATCGAGTGCGCGACGCCCGGCTGCGGGCCGGTCTGAGCCAGGCGGCGCTCGCGCAGGCCGCGGGCCTGAGCCGCCAGGCGGTCGGCGCGATCGAGTCCGGACGCCACCGCCCGTCCGTCGACGCCGCCCTCGCCGTGGCGCGGGCGTCGAAGCGCTCTTCGGCCCGCCCGCCGCGCCGGCGCCCGCCGGCTCGACGCCCGTGCTCGGGGGCGACCTGCCCGTCGGGACGCCCGTGCTCGTCGGCCACGTCGACGGCCGTCGCGTCCACGCCCCGGCCGACCTGTCGACCTGGCAGGAGCGCTGGCCGGTGGCCGACGGACGCTGGACCGGGCACGTCGTCGAGCGCTGGACCGACGGAGGCGGAGGCGGACAGGACGCGGACGTGGGCTTCGTCGTCGTCGGCTGCGACCCCGCGCTCGCCCTGGCCGCCGCCCACCTGCCCGCCCGCGGGCCGCAGCGCCTGGTCGCCGTCAACGGCAGCACGCGCACCGCCCTGGCCGCCCTGGAGGCCGGGCACGCGCACGCCGCGCTCGTGCACGGCCGCCCCGGCACGCTGCCCCCGGCGCCCGCCGGGACGCTGCGTGTGCCGCTCGCCCGCTGGCGCGTCGGCCTCGCGGCCGGCGGCAGCACGCGACCCCGCTCCCTGACCCGGCTGACCCACGACGCGCAGGGGGCCCTCGTCCAGCGCGAGCCCGGGGCCTCGAGCCAACAGGCCCTGCTCCGCGCCCTGGACGCCGAAGGCGTGCCCGCACCCGCCGGCCCCGTCGCGACCGGACACGTCGCGGTGACGCTGCGCGTCCTGGCCGGCGCGCCGGCCGGGGTCACGATGGAGCCCGCCGCGCTGCACGCGGGCCTGGCGTTCCTGCCGCTGGAGACGCACACCGTCGAGCTGTGGGTCGCCCCGGGCCACCGGGAGCACCCCGGAGCCGACGCGCTGACCCACGTGCTCGCCTCACGCGCCTTCACCCGCCGCCTGGACGCGATCGGCGGCTACGACCACACCGCCACCGCCCTGGCCCTCACGGAGACCCCCGCATGAACCACCCCCGCCGCCTCGCCACCCTGCTCACCGTCGCGCTGACCCTCGCCGCCACCGGGTGCGGCGACGACGCCGGCGGCAGCGACGAGGCCGGCGCCGGTCGCGGCACGCTCGTCGTCTCGGCCGCGTCGTCGCTGAAGACCGCGTTCACCGCCTACGGCGCCACCTTCGACGACGCGACCGTCCGCTTCTCGTTCGCCGGCTCGGACATGCTCGCCGCCCAGCTGCGTCAGGGCGTCAAGCCCGACGTGTTCGCCTCGGCCAACACGAAGCTCCCGGATGAGCTCTACGCCGACGGGCTGGTCGGCAAGCCGACCGTGTTCGCCGGGAACCGCCTCGTGCTGGCCGTCCCGGCGGGGACGACGAAGGTCGCCTCCCTCGCCGACCTGGCCAAGCCCGGGGTGACGATCGCCGCCGGCTCGCCGTCCGTCCCGGTCGGCAGCTACACCCGCAAGGTCCTCGCCGGCCTCGACGACGCCGAGGAGCAGGCGATCCTGAAGCACATCCGCTCGAACGAGCCGGACGTCGCAGGCGTCGTGGGCAAGCTCACGCAGCAGGCGGTGGATGCGGGCTTCGTGTACATCACCGACGTGAAGGCGACGAACGGGCGCCTGCGCGCGATCGAGCTGCCCGCCGCCCTCAAGCCGCAGGTCGCCTACGGCGTGGCGATCGTCAAGGACGCCCCGCACGTCGAAGCCGCCGAGCAGTTCGTCGCCGGGCTGACCCAGGGCAAGGGCCGCGAGGCGCTCCTGCAGGCGGGCTTCACCGCGCCGCCCGGGCCGTGACGTGAGCGGCCGACGCCCGGCGGCCTTCGCCGTGGTCCTGACGCTCGCGCTCGGGCTGACGCTGCTCGTCCTGACGGTGCCCGTCGTGGCGGTGTTCGCCGACACGAGCCCCGGCCGGCTGCTCGACAGCCTGCGGGACCCGTCGGCGACCGACGCTCTCTGGCTGAGCCTCCGGACGTCGCTGACGGCGCTGGCGATCGTCGCGGTCGTCGGGACGCCCGCCGCGTACGCCCTGGCCACGCGGCGGTTTCGCGGACGCGCGCTCGTCGTGACGCTCGTCGAGCTGCCGCTCGTCCTGCCCCCGGCCGTGGCCGGCATCGGGCTGCTCGCCGCCGTCGGGCCTAACGGCATCCTCGGGCCGGCGCTGAACGACGCGGGGATCCGCTTCACGCTGCAGACGAGCAGCGTCGTGCTCGCGCTCGTCTTCGTCGCCGCGCCGTTTCACCTGCGCCAGGCGCAGTCGGCGTTCGAGGCGCTGGACCCCGACTGGCTGCGGGCGTCGCGCACGCTCGGCGCGGGCCAGGCGCGCACCTTCCTCCGCGTCGCCGTCCCCGCCGCCGCCCCCGGGCTGGTCGCCGGGCTGGCGCTCGCCTGGGGCCGGGCGCTGGGGGAGTTCGGCGCGACGCTCATGTTCGCCGGCTCGTTCCGGGGCATCACCCAGACCGCCCCGCTGGCGATCTACGACCGCTTCGCGACCGACTTCGACGGGGCGCTCGCGCTGAGTGCCGTCCTCGTGGCCGCCTCCGCCACGCTGCTGCTCGGCGTCAAGCTCGTGGCGGGCGCCCGCCTGGATCCGGTGCCGCGTGCTGCGCGTTGAGGCGCGGGCGCAGCTCGGCGACTGCGCCCTGGACGTGGCGCTCGACGTCCCCGCCGGCACGTGTCTGGCGCTCGCCGGGCCCTCGGGGGCCGGCAAGAGCTCGGTCCTACGCACCGTCGCCGGCATCGTCCGGCCCGACGCCGGACGGGTCAGCTGCGGCGAGGACGTGTGGCTCGACGCCGCCGCCGGCCGGGACGTGCCGCCCGAGGACCGGCGCTGCGGCTACCTCTTCCAGGAGTATGCGCTCTTCCCGCACCTGAGCGCCTGGCAGAACGTCGCCTATCCGCTGCACGGCCTCCCGCGACGCGAGCGCCGGGCCCGCGCCCACGCGCTGCTCGAGCGCTTCGGGGTGCTCGGGGTGGCCGACGCGCGCCCACGGACGCTGTCGGGCGGGGAGCGCCAGCGCGTCGCCCTCGCCCGGGCGCTGGCGCGGGAGCCCCGCGTCCTGCTCCTCGACGAGCCGCTGTCGGCGCTCGACAGCCGCAGCCGCGCGTCCGCCGCGCGTGAGCTGCAGGCCACGCTCGCCGCGCTCCCCGTCCCCACGATCCTCGTCACCCACGACTTCGCCGAGGCCGCGCTGTTCGGCGACGAGGTGGCGGTGCTCGACGCCGGGCGGATCGTGCAGCGCGGGACCGCCGCGGCGCTCGCCGCGCGGCCGGCCAGCGCCTTCGTCGCCGACTTCACCGGGGCGGTCGTGCTGACCGGCACGGCCACCCCCGGGACCGACGGCCTGACCCACGTGGCGCTCGACGGCGGCGGGCAGGTGGCCAGCACGGACACCGCGACCGGCCGCGTCGCCGCGACCGTCCATCCGTGGGACATCGCGGTCACGGCGGCGGGCGCCGACGGCCGCGGGTCCGCACAGAACGCCCTCGAGGCGCGGGTCGTCTCGGTCACGGTCATCGGCAACCGGGTGCGCCTCGGCCTGCTCGCGGGACAGCCGCTCACCGCCGAGGTCACCGCGGCCGCCGTCGAGGCGCTCGGCCTGACCCCCAACATGGGCGTGACCGCGACGTTCAAGGCCGCGGCCACGCGCCTGACGCAGGCGTAGGCGGTCGACCCGCGGCGGTCGCCGACGCCCGGGGGCGGAGCTAGACTGGACGGGTGCCAAACCGCAGCCGCCACGGGCGGACAGAACCGACACGCACGACCGGGACCGGCCCGGGGGACAGCGGCGCGCGCGCCAAGCAGCGCGCGTTCTGCATCGGCGTCCTGGAGGACGGCGAGGACCTCTCGGAGCTGCGCGAGCTGCTGCGCACCGCCGGCGTCGCCGTCGTCGGGCAGGAGGTCCAGCACCGCGAGCAGGTCCACCCGAACACGTACGTCGGCCCGGGCAAGCTCGAGGAGATCAAGGTCCTCGCGAAGGCCGCGGACGCGAACGTCATCGCCGTCGACGACGAGCTGACCCCGCGGCAGGAGCGCAACATGGAGGCCGCGCTCGGCATCCCCGTCGTGGACCGCACCGCGACGATCCTCGACATCTTCGCCGGGCACGCCCACAGCGCCGAGGGCAAGCTGCAGGTCGAGCTCGCGCAGCTGCAGTACAACCTCGCCCGCATGCGCGGCCTGTGGACCCACCTCGAGCGGCTCGGCGGCGGCATCGGCACCCGTGGCCCCGGCGAGTCGCAGATCGAGACCGACCGCCGCCTGGCGCGCGACCGCATCAGCGCGCTCAAGCGCAAGCTCGTCGAGGTCCAGGGCACCCGGTCGGTGATGCGCGCCGAGCGCGAGCGCGCGCACCTGCCGCAGATCGCGCTGGCGGGCTACACGAACGCCGGCAAGTCGACGCTGCTCAACCAGCTCACCGGCGCGGAGGTGGGGGTCCGCGACCGCCTCTTCCACACGCTGGACCCGACGACGCGCACCTGGCGCCTG
>CAZRLR010000147.1:0-9985 GCA_964600395.1 uncultured Conexibacter sp. | reverse complement strand
CGACGGAGGCAGATAAATGACCAGGAATAATCCAATCAGAAATACCGCAGTGCTGACTGCGCGGATGACGGATGCGCTGCAGAAGGAGCAGCACACCTACGACTCACTGAGCGAGATGGTCGGCTTGAGCAAGGTGGCCGTGGCCACATGGATCAAGTCCATGCGCAAGGCCGGGTTCGTCCACGTCAGCGGGTGGACTGACGACGTGCGTGGGCGCAAATTCACGCCAATGTTCTCATGGGGCAAGGGGCCGGACATCGCCCGCGCTGGGCAGGCCCGCACGTCAGCCGAGCGCATGCGGGCCTATCGCGCACGGATGAAAGCAACAGGAGGTGCTGCGTGAGCACGCAAAAACACACTCCGGGGCCGTGCTAGGCGATGACCCAAAGCCCACACACGCAATGATCGGCGGTGCCCCATGGTTGATGCCAGTGTTGGCAAAGGTTTTGATGCAGAGGGGGATAAACCCTGTGTATGCCTTCACAAAACGAGATGTCGTGGAAACGGCAAATCCAGATGGTAGCGTGACAAAATCATCAAAGTTCGTGCATGTAGGGTTTGTTTACTAGGTCATAAAGTGGTCTAGCCACCTTTGTTAGCATTCGCTATAATTTAGGGTATGCTAAACACAGAACACCATACCACCCCGCTGCTGGAACTGCTGCGGAACTTGGGCACCAATGAGCGCCGGGAAGAATTTGCCATGCTGGCGGGTACTTCCCGGCTGTACTTGTATCAGCTTGCCTGTTGCTACACCCGTGCATGCCGCAGCGATTTGGCACTGGCCATCACGAAAGCGAGTATCGTTATGAACGAGAAATACCAGTGCGGGTATATCGACATGAACACGCTTGCCACTATGTGCCCTGTCAGCCGCAAACAACAGGCTAAAAAAGTCCCAGAAACCACTTAGTGAACACTAAATAGCTGCTATACTGTGCTCCAACAAGGGCATACCGTCCTTGTAACCGTAACAACGTTTATTAAGGAGTAGCACGTGAACCAGTATCTCGTTTACAAAGGTCGAGTCATGGCAAGGCTTGTGCAACCGACCGCATTGAAAGAGGTTTTTGCTTCATCACATTGGACTTGGGATTGCATCGGAAACACCAACGTCCTGGTAAACCGCATGTCGTGTAAGGTATCGTCGGCGCGTAAGTGGCACGAAGAGGCAGCATGCATTGAGCGCTTGAAAACTGCCTACCCGCTACCTGGTGGCGTTGCTTGGGAATTTCTCGTCACTGCACCGTAAGAGGTCGGTCATGCGAGCAGTTGTCCACAGGGAATTTGGCAAGGTCGTCGGCGCGTACTGGGTCGATGAGAACGTTGGCTTCGGATACCAAGAGAAGGCAGAGGCTTTCTTGGGCGTTGACGGTGTGGCGCTAGTCTATGCGTTCCGCGATGTCACCAACTCACGGGGTAGGGTTATTGGTCGTCAGCGATGCGGTACTGTTGCAGATGACATCGCACGCGGCAAGCACCTTGATCCCGAAATTCGGCTGGCGCTTGAGACTGAAATCATTGCTGCGATGCAGTATGACCAGGCCCGTGCGCTCGCCAGAAAAGAGCGCAACAGTATGCAGGTCGATGCGCACGGCAATCTGGCATACGAGCATGAATAGGCGCGACACCATGAAAGAACTTACACCACACCCACAAGCCGACATCCTGCGTGTCATCGCTGATGGCAAGACGGTGCAGATTCGGCATGAAGACGATGACGCTTGGTGGGAACCTACTAATGCGCTTCAATATATCAACAGCGACAAACATAAATTCCGCATCAAGCCCGAAACCATGTCAATCAACGGCCATGAGTTCCCGGCTCCGGCGCGGGAGCCGGTGCAGAAAGGGCAGGTGTACTTTCTTGCGGATATTTGCCACCATGCGCTCACTACACATATATGGACTGAATGTAGCGCTGACACGCTATGGCTTGAACGCGGCCTGATCCACCTCACCCGCGAAGCCGCCATCGCCCACGCCGAGGCGCTTTTGAGCTTTACCAGGAGCGACGACAAATGAAAGTCACATGGGAAGCCGACGACATCACCCCCGGTCGTCGTTACAGCAAGCCTGGGATAAAGGAAGTTTGGCTTATCGGGTACATCCCGGACGTACACGGGTTAAAGCGGTACGTCTCTGTATCACTAAACGACGGCATGGTAACTGATCCATGCGAGCAAAAAACATTAGCAAATCAACTAACGGATAACGGATACCTACCGTGTGAGCTGCTTTCGTTCACCAGAAGCGACAAATGACAGCGATCAGCAAGACCTCTGTGGAAATCCTAAAGGTCATCAAAGAGCACCCTGGGATAACCGTCAATGAGCTTGGAGCACTCATGGGTGAACGACCTCCTCTCCAGTACGTTTCAGGTCTGACGAAGGATGGATTGCTGTGCGTAAGCGGTATGGCCGACAAGCCGATGAACAACGGTGTGCTGAGGCGCATGAACCTGTACACCTTGACGCACCACGGTGATGGGGTGTTGCAGCGCACGCTTGAGAGGGATTCGGTGCGCAAGGAGCGCACGTACACCGAACTGCCTGTGGTGCAGCAAGACATCCGACCGCCGATGGAGTTAAGGAAGCCCAAGATCGAATGCAGTGTGGCCACTGGGCGTGAAGCGAAACGTACTTACGAGAAGTATGTGGCGCCACCACCGAGCGGCAGGGGCTATGTACCCAGGTTGATCCGCAACGTCGCAAATATGTAAAAACAAAGGAGAACCAAATTGAAAAAAGCAGTTAAGTTGGCGACGGTGTTCGCCCAGGTAGCCCAGGTGTGGGCCGTAACAGCACTGATGCTTGCGTCAGCGGGCTTTATCACCGTGGCCATGGCCATCACGTCCATGCTGGTGTCAGCGGTGGCCTGCGTCTATCTGGCCGACATGGTGGCGTCGTACAGGGGTAGCCCATGACCAAAAAACGATCACCTTACGCTCACAAGATGCTGCGGGAAATCAACAACAAGGAAAAGTTGACCGAAAAAATCATGGACCAGATGTGCGGATTGAGCCGGGTTATCGCCCGCAGTCAGCCGTTTGAAGGCAACCCGATCTACAAGCCAGAGAAAATGCTTGTTCCCGTGCGCACAGCCCTGCAGAAGCTGCTGGATCGCACGATGGATGGCCGGGACACACAATCCTTCGACACGCTGATTTGCGCGATAGGTCACGCCAAAATCCGATACCTGTCAATCGGTGGCGAACACAACGCAGCGATGCCGATATTGGAGAAGGCTGACCAAGCGTTGTTGCGTGCGCATTACCGCTGGCAAGACATCAATGAGTTCGGGCTTGACGGCCTTGGTCGGCAGGAGATTTCAGATGGCATCGACTTGTATGAGCAGGTGCTGCTTGCGAGCAGTCCGAACCAAATGCTCGAAACCGAAATGACATACATCAAGTGGCTGAGGCTACAGAAAAAGGGTAAATTACAGGGTCAGCATGTGGTGCTACAAAGAAAGGAGACAGTATGACAAAGACAACTGAAATCGCACGTGTGTTGCGGAACCGTTTTATCAACTGGATGCGTGCACAACCACGCGAGCACGAGCTGACTACGGCGGAGGTAAGCGAGTGGCTTTACCTGCCGGACGACAGCCTGGTGGACGTGGTACTGGCCCCAGCTGCGAATGAGGGCGTGGTCAAGGTGCGCGAGGTGCGCGGAGGGCGATTGTGGTCACTAGCCTGACCACCGACGACCGGCAGTTGCCAAAAATAACACACGTGGCGATTAAGTACGCCGGGCGTGTGTGGTCATTGCCCGCCCCAAATCGACACCATGACGTTATTCGAATGATTGCAGAAGATACGGGTGAGGGTATCAGCGGTCCAGATACACAGGGCTTCCTCGAAGAAACCGGAAAATTCCTTTCCAGGACGGAAGCCTTCGTGCTCGCATCTGAAAACGGACAACTGCGTAGGGAGCCTTGCGGCTACCAAGGACCAAAGCTATTTTCAGAGGACTTATGGTAACCACTGACGAGATGCTTGAGCAAGCCGCCACACTGCTGTTCTTCAACGGCGTGTGGTATGCGCGTTTGCGCAATTTTTCCAGCAAATTCGCCCAAGGTGCAACGCCGAGGGAGGCTCTGGCCGCAGCCATTGACGGTGAGAAGCAGCAGGTCAAACCGACGGTGAATTTGGCCAACGCTGATCTGTTCTGATCGTTTTTTCTGTTTAGCGTTCGCTAAGTAACTGCTACAATCCGATGCTCGTAAACGAGTATGGATGTAGCAGAAGATGCGGTATTTGTCACTGTTCTCAGGTATCGAAGCTGCCAGCGTAGCGTGGCATTCATTGGGCTGGAAGTGTGTAGGGGTGAGTGAGATCGAAGCGTTCCCATGCGCGGTTCTTGAGCACCACTATCCTGGGGTGCCGAACTTTGGTGATGTGACGAAAATCACCGAGAAAGACATCGCAGAACTTGGACAGATTGACGTTATTGTTTTTGGTTCACCATGCCAAGACCTGAGTTTGGCCGGTAAACGCAAAGGTTTTATAGATGACGACGGCGCAACAACACGAAGCGGTTTGTTCTTTACCGCAATGCAAATTGTCAGATGGGCAAAGCAACATTGCGGCCTGCGGTTTGCCTTGTGGGAAAACGTCCCAGGAGCATTCAGCAGCAACGGAGGGTCCGACTTTGCAGAAGTGGTTGGAAACTTGGCAGGTATCGACTCCGTTGAAATCCCGCCAAAAGGCTGGGGCACCGAAGGCTGTGCCGTTGGCAAAGAAGGAATGGTCGAATGGTCAACTCTGGACGCGCAATGGTTCGGAGTGGCGCAACGACGCCGCCGTGTGTTTGCTCTTGCAGATTTTGGAGACTGGACCAGTAGACCCCCGCTACTTTTTGAGCCAGAAAGCATGCGCGGGCATACTCCGCCGAGCCGAGAAGCGGGGAAAAGAACTACCAGCAATGCTGAAGGAAGCACTGGAAAAAATAGCGGGTGCATCCGAAATGCTGAACCAGGACTTGTTCTGAGCGAAGTTATCGCGTTAAACTCCAACGCGCAACCAGATGAAATGCGGTTTGATGAGCAGGTATCATCGGCACTGACGTGTTATCAGTATTCGGCGGTGGCATTTGGCGGGAACAACACATCGGGGCCAATTGCACAGGCCGCAGCGCTCAGTGCGAACAGGGGGTGTCACAATCCTGGTGATTTTGAAGCAGGCACGCTGCTGGTCACCCAGGTTGCATACAGCACAAAGTTGCACAACACGACCAACAACCAGGCAGGTAAGTTCTACGAGGAATACACCGTTGCGCTGGATGTGAGCAGCCCGCCGCCTGCGGTGATTGGTGCATTCAAAGGGGGGCAGGGTAGCTCTGCTGGTGGTATAGGCTACGACGAGCACACATCACCTACATTGACCAGTTCCGAAAGCGGGTCAAACCTAACACCATGCCTGCTTTCGGGCATGCAAGTGCGCCGACTCACGCCCGTCGAGTGTGAGCGACTGCAGGGATTTCCGGACGGGTACACAGCTATCCCCTGGCGCGGAAAGCCTGCTGCGTTGTGCCCGGACGCACCGAGGTATAAAGCTCTAGGTAACTCAATGGCCGTGCCTGTCATGCGCTGGATCGGCAAGCAGTTGGACCTGATGCGTTTCTTCTGATCCTGTCAAAAAGTAGTTAGCAAACGCTAAACCTCTGCTACACTGCTACGCGCCAACCCCGGACAAGTTTATCAATCCGCAGAGTCAACAAGTGGGGGTCGTCGGCCCCATTTTTGCGGGTGGGGGAGGTTGGCGCTTTAGACGACCCCCTCTTGTTGGCAAGCACACGACGAAGCCAACCGTCCCATGTTCACACCATCAAGTTTCCCATGCGTTGCCTGGCGCATAACCCAGCGATCCCACCCCGCTCCAGTCATCATCGAAGATGTATATGTCGGCCTGTACCACACCGAACACGGACTTTACCTGTGCGACGTGACAGGTGGCGGTGACGCCGGTATCTGGTTGCTACACGCCAGCGAGCTTTTCGAGTCTTGCTTTCTTGCCCAGCTACATTGCCAATCGGCAGCGGGGGTCGCAGCATGAGCAACAAGACGATAAAGCCAATTCAGACCCACTACAAGGGCTATCACTTTCGCTCACGGCTTGAGGCACGATGGGCGGTTTTCTTTGACGCTATCGGATGGCAGTGGGAGTACGAACCTGAAGGTTTCGACCTTGGAGAAGGTGATTTTTACCTGCCGGATTTCAGACTTATTTGCGCTGAAGAAAATTTGTGGGTAGAGATAAAAGCGAAAGAGCCGAATGAACTTGAATGGAGAAAAGCGTGGAAACTTGCGGAGCAATCCCAAACACGTGTCGTATTTGGAGTAGGGCTACCTGATCCTTACGAAATCAGCCAAGGATTGCACGGTGTCACACCATTTTTTTGCCGCAGTGGGAAGATAGAAACTAGACGACTGTTCGCGTTGGCATCCATCAACACCTACTGCAAACAGAAATGGGGAAGACCCGGTTGGGGTTTAGCTGACTCCCCCTGCGAAGCCGACGTAGAAGCCTGCAATGCCGCAAAGTCGGCCCGCTTTGAATTTGGACAAAAGGGGGCAGCAGTATGACGCACTATTTCAGAGATCAAGGTCGGTCGTTACTCGCAAACGGCTATCGCATCATTCCAATTGGCCAGGGCACCAAGAGGCCCGTGCCGTCGCTCACGAACTGGGTGAACATCCTCATGGGGCCAAGCGATCTGTCTCGGTTCCCAAACTGCGGTATAGGTGTGCTGACTGGCGTTGGTGCCAACCCGATTGTGGCCGTAGACGTTGACACCGAAAGCGAAGAACTTTCGGAGATGTTCACCAAGTGGTGCCTGGATAACCTTGGGCGTACAGCCCCGGTACGAACAGGGCGAGCACCGAAAAACCTACTGGTGTATCGGGCAGCAGAGGCGGGATGGCCGAAGGGGTCGAGCGCCAAGTTCTACGACCTGTTCGACCAGAAAAACCAGCTTGAAGTTCTCGGTAAGGGTCAGCAATTCGTCGCCTATGCGATCCACCCTGACACGAACAGGCCGTACACATGGGCTGACGACACAGGCGGACTGGAGTCAATCCGTGTCGATGACCTGCCGCTTGTCACCCTGGATCAGTTGGTGCTGGCCATTAAGACGTTTGAGTCGATGGCAGAGCGCCTGCAATATGACCGGCACGCGGCTGGCGTGTCCATCGCACCGAAGCAACCCAAGGAACGCACAGAGCGCAGCGACGAGGACTTCTACGGGCGAGTGAACGATGCCGCCATGCAGTCGATGGACGCATGGGTGCCCGACCTGTTCCCCACAGCCAGGCCGTACCACGGGGGCTACCGGGTAACGCAATCTGATCTCGGTCGCAACCACTTGGAAGAGGACTTGTCCATCCTGCCAACAGGCATCAAGGACTTCGGTGTGGCCGACCAAGGAGACGCAAAACAAGGCGGCAGGACGCCCGTGGACCTTGTGCTTGAGTGGTCACACCTGACTATGGACGAGATGGCCATCATGGGGCCATACGAGGCCGCGCTGTGGCTTTGCAACCAGATAGGTACGCCACGTGAAGAACTGGGATATGGTCTGAAAAGGCGCAAGGAAAATGAGGCCGGTAAAGACGCCATGCGCTCTGCCCTGGCAGGACTTAGGCGACGAGTTGACGAGGCAGAGGACATGGTTGCGGTGCGCACTGATGTCCTCCCACAGGTCAAGAACCTCCTTGCAGACTACCCACTGCTTGAGTCGGAGGCGTACAGCATCCTCCAGTCAAAGGCCAAGGGGTTCGCGTCGTCAATCACCAAGGGTGAGTTTCGCAAGCTGGTTAGCGTGTCGTCCGTACCGACGGTGCGACAGGTCCGACCACTCACAGAATTTGGCAACACCGAGCGCATGTTGGATCGCTATGGTAAGAGCCTGATGTACTGCCCGGACATAGGCGTCTGGTACATATGGAACGGCAACAATTGGCGCAAGGCACTGGGAGGGCGCTCGGAAATTGAGCACTTCGCAAAAGAGACTGTTCGCGCCTTGGCCAATGAGGTTGACAACCACCCAGAGCCAGGCGAGTTCTACCAATTCTGCGCACTTAGCCAAAAAGCATTCATGGTTCACAACATGGTCGCATTGGCCGAGAGCGATCCACGGGTGGCCGTTCCAGCGTCTGAGTTGGATAAATACCCGCATTTCCTTGGCGTAAAAAATGGGGTCGTGGACTTGAGAAACGGGGTGCTGTTACCGGCGGACCCCGAATTGCGAATAACGTTGACGTGCGCATGTGATTACGATCCAAGCGCGTCGGCACCGCTGTTTGAGAAGGTGATAAAAGACGTATTTTTTGACGACATGGATATGGTCGAATTTGTTACTAGGGTTTTTGGTTATGCGATTATGGGCAATCCGACTCAAGACATTATGTTTATTGCCTTTGGTGGCGGCTCTAACGGTAAGAGCACTATATTTAATGCAGTTCGCAAAACATTCGGTGGCTATGCGAGAACAGCAGACGCGAGTTCGTTTGTGTCCGATGGTAAAGCAGGTGGGGCAGGCGGGGCGCGAGAGGATTTGGTTCGCCTGCGTGGGGCCAGGTTTGTGTACGTGTCAGAACCAGACGAAGGTGGCGAGTTGAAAGAGGGTGTCGTCAAAGGAATGACAGGCGGCGACGCTATCACCGCAAGAGGTATGTACGCAAAAGAATCAGTGGAAATAACACCTACATGGGCTGTGTTCATGCCGACCAACCACAAGCCAATCATCAAAGGGACAGATAACGGTATTTGGCGACGCATGGGGCTGATACCGTTTGAACGCAACTTTGACAAGGACAAGACAATCGTAAAAGACCCGGATATGCGTGAGAAAGTGCTGCTTGAAGCACCTGGAATCCTAAACATACTCGTTAAAGCCTGCCTTCGATACCAGAAGGTTGGGCTTGCTTTGCCGAGCAAGGTTCTGGGAGCACGTGAATCATACCGTTCGGAAATGGACTTGCTTGCCGAATGGCTCGATGAGTATTGTGAGATCGGACCGTCATTTATGACCCCCATGAAAGCGCTATGGGACTCATGGGAGTTGTTCGCACGGGGCAGAGGACTCATAAATTACATCAGGAGCAGCACCGTGCTCGGTCGTCGTTTAGACATGCGTTTTCCAACCAAGAGGGGTAACGGAGGTGTCCGCTATCGCATGGGGTTACGCATAAGGGTGTCAGAGCAATTGTTTTAGGTATACGAAGTGACGCAAGTGACGCAATTGGGGTATTTTCAAGACTTTCCCTACATGTGTATAGAAAGTTTTAAAAAAAGGGCTAAATGCGTCACATGCGTCACTTTTGAAAAAATTAGCCGGATTTCACAGGTTGGAGGACTAAATAGATGGAAATTAAAAATTCGACCCTTGATGACATCGCCGTAGTTGTCGGGTTCAGCGCTACGGTTCGGCTGGCGGTCTGGTTCGGTGACGTAAACAACGTTTACGTTCCACCTGATGTCAAGGACGACCACATCCTGGTCCGACTCATCGGGAAATCAGCAGCAAATCGTCTGTCAAAAACATGGGGTGGAAAGCATCTGGCGATACCCCGTCTGACGAGTTATGAGCGAGACATGACCCACCGGATGATCGGACACCTGATCGTGAAAGGGTGCTCAACGAGGGAGGTGTCACACCTTGCCCGTGTCAGCGAGCGCCGGGTGCAGCAAGTTTGCCGTAACCTGGAGGCGGCAGGACTTATCCCGGTAATCGCTGCCAGAAAAACCCCCAGGGAAAATTACCAGGAAAAAGTGTCGAGCGTTTTCCAGCAGTCTGCGTCCTGAGAATTTCCAGGGGAAAGTGCCACAGAAAAATGGTGGTGGCAAATTTCCAGCAAAAACGTCCAGGCTTTTACCCCCTTCGGATATTTCCAGCAAAAACGTCCAGGCTTTTACCCCCTTCGGATATTTCCAGCAAAAACGTCCAGGCTTTTACCCCCTTCGGATATTTCCAGCAAAAAC
>CAZRLR010000146.1:0-10005 GCA_964600395.1 uncultured Conexibacter sp. | reverse complement strand
CGGGGTCCAGTTCCACCCCGAGTCGGTGGCGTCCGAGCACGGGGAGGCGCTGCTGGCGAACTTCCGCGACCTCACGCGGGCGCACGCCTCCGGCCGGCGCCCGCGGCGCCCCGCGGCGCCGGGCCCCGACCGGCCTCCGCTGGTCGGTGGGCGACCGGCACCCGGCGACGCCGCGCTCGAGGTCAGCCTGCGCCGCGTCCCCCATCCGCCGGACCCCGAGGCCGTCTTCCTCGAGCTCTTCGCCGACGCGCCGGACGCCTTCTGGCTGGACTCGAGCCTCGTGCGCGCGACCGTCTCGCGGTTCTCCTTCATGGGGGACGCGAGCGGCCCGCTCGCGCACGTCCTCACCCACGACGCGGCGGCCGGGACGCTCGTCGAGCGCGCGTCCGACGGCACGACCCGAGATCACCCGGCCGGGACCGACCTCCTGCGCTTCGTCTCAGACCGCCTGGCGGCCGCCCGCTGCGACGCCCCCGCCGCCCCGTTCCGCCTCGTCGGCGGCTACGTCGGCTGGCTCGGCTACGAGCTGCGCCCCGACGGCGGCGCGGAGCGCACCACCCACGCCGGGGACGTCCCGGACGCCGGCCTGCTGTTCGCCGACCGCCTGCTGGCGTTCGACCACGAGGCCGGCGAGCTGCACCTCGTCTGCGTGGCCCCGCCGCAGGACGCCCGCGCCCGGGCGTGGCTCGACGCGACCGCGGCGCGCCTGGCGCGGATGCCCCGGGGCCCCGCCGAGCCCCCGCGCGTGGTCGGACGTGCCGATGCGATGCCCCTGCATGTGCGCGCCACCCGGACCCGCGCGCAGTACGCGGCCCAGATCGCCGCCTGCCACGCCGCCATCCGCCGCGGCGACAGCTACGAGCTGTGCCTCACCGACGAGCTGCGCGTCGCGACGGACCTGGACCCGCTGACGCTGCACCGCGTCCTGCGGGCGCGGAGCCCGGCGCCGCACGCGGCGTTCGTCCGCCTCGGCGGGGTCACCGTCGTCTCCTCCTCCCCCGAGCGCTTCCTCTCCGTCGACCGCGCCGGCCATGTCGAGTCGCGCCCGATCAAGGGGACGGCCCCGCGCGGCGCCGACGCCGCTGCGGACGCCGCCGCCCGTGACGCGCTCGCGGTCTCGGAGAAGGACCGCGCCGAGCACCTCATGATCGTCGACCTCGTCCGCCACGACCTGGGTTCGGTCTGCGCGGTCGGCTCGGTGCACGTCCCGGAGCTCATGGTCGTCGAGCCGTACGCGAGCGTCCACCAGCTCGTCTCGTCCGTCCGCGGGACGCTCGCCGCCGGCCGCGACGCGACCGACGCCGTCCGCGCCGCCTTCCCCCCGGGGTCGATGACGGGCGCCCCCAAGGAGCGGACGATGGAGCTGCTGGACGCGCTGGAGGACCGCCCGCGCGGCCCGTACGCCGGGGCGCTGGGGTACCTCGCCGTGAACGGGACCGCCGACCTGGCGGTGACGATCCGGGCGGCGGTCTGCGTCGGGGGCGAGGTGCGGATCGGCACGGGCGGCGCCATCGTCCTGCAGTCCGACCCGGAGGCCGAGCACGACGAGCTGCTGCTCAAGGCGCGGGCGGTCGTGCAGGCCGTCGCCGTCGCGTCCGGCGCGGGACCCGACGCGCACGACCCGGAGGCGTTGTCCGCGCAGGCACAATCGCCTGCGGCCTTTCGTCAACTCTGACCCCTAGGACGGTGACCGTCCGCTGACATAGGCTCGCGCCCATCGCCGCCTCAAGCCCAGCTAAAGGGACCGGACAGGACCCGGACGTCCAGCTCGTCGGGCTGGTCAAGCGCTTCGGCGCGACCGCCGCCGTGGACGACGTCAGCGTCGAGATCGCCGCGGGCGAGTTCTTCACGCTGCTCGGCCCGTCGGGCTCGGGCAAGACGACGACGCTGCGCCTCATCGCGGGCTTCGAGCTGCCGGACGCCGGCCGCGTCGTCCTCGCCGGGCGGGACGTCACCCAGCTGCCGGCCTACGCCCGCGAGGTCAACACGGTCTTCCAGGACTACGCGCTCTTCCCGCACATGACGGTCGCGCAGAACGTCGCCTACGGGCTGCGGATCGCCGGCGTCCCGAAGGCGGAGCGCGCCCGCCGCGCCGACGACGCGCTGCAGATGGTCCGCCTGCACGGCCTCGGCGCCCGCAAGCCCGGCCAGCTCTCCGGCGGTCAGCGCCAGCGCGTGGCCCTCGCCCGGGCCATCGTCAACCGCCCGCGCGTCCTGCTCCTGGACGAGCCGCTTGGCGCCCTGGACCTCAAGCTCCGCCACGAGATGCAGACCGAGCTCAAGCGGATCCAGGCCGAGGTCGGCATCACCTTCGTCTACGTGACCCACGACCAGGAGGAGGCGCTGACGATGAGCGACCGCCTGGCCGTCTTCGACCAGGGCAGGATCGTCCAGGTCGGCGACCCCGCCGAGGTCTACGAGCACCCGAGCACGGCGTTCGTCGCGGGCTTCGTCGGCACCTCGAACGTCCTGGAGCGCGACGGGCGGGCCTTCACGATCCGCCCGGAGAAGATCCGCATGCTGCACGACGGGGACGCCGCCGACGGGCTCGTCACCGAGGGCGGCACGATCGCCGACGTCGCGTACGCCGGGATGGTCACGAAGTACCGCGTGGCGCTCGACGCCGGCGGCGAACTGCAGGTCGTGAGCCAGAACCTCGAGACGACGTCGGTGGACGCCCTCGAGGCGCAGGGCCGGGCAGTGCGGGTCGGGTGGCGGGCGCACCACGCGTCGGCCATCGAGCGACCGGACGCGTCAACCGAGAGGGAGCAGACACCATGAACAGCAGAGCACTGTGGAGCGCGATCGTCGCGTGCGTGATGGCCTTCGCCGTCGCCGCGTGCGGGGACGACGGTGGGTCCGGCGGCGGTGGGTCCGCGGCGCTGAAGGCGCCGGAGGTCCCGATGCAGAAGACGCTCGGCGCCGGTGAGGGCCGGCTGGACATCATCGCCTGGGCGGGCTACGCCGAGGACGGCTCGACGGACCCGAAGGTCGACTGGGTCACCCAGTTCGAGAAGGACACCGGCTGCCAGGTCAACGTGAAGACCGGCAACACCTCCGACGAGATGGTCACGCTCATGCGGACCGGCAAGTACGACGGCGTCTCGGCGTCGGGTGACGCGACGCTGCGCCTCATCGCCGGCGGCGACGTGGCCCCGGTCAACACCGGCCTCGTCCCGAACTACAAGGACCTCTACGCCGGCCTGAAGGACCAGGACTTCAACTCCGTCGACGGCCAGATGTACGGCATCCCGCACGGCCGCGGGGCCAACCTGCTCATGTGGCGCACCGACAAGGTGAAGACCGCGCCGGACTCGTGGGGCGCCGTCTTCGACAAGCCGATGCCCGGCACCGTCGGCAAGATCACCGCGTACGACAACCCGATCTACATCGCGGACGCCGCCCTCTACCTGAAGGCGACGCAGCCGGACCTGAAGATCGACAACCCGTACGAGCTCGACGACAAGCAGTTCGCCGCCGCGATCGATCTGCTCAAGGCGCAGAACAAGAACGTCGGCGAGTATTGGTCGGACTACACGAAGAGCCAGGCGGCCTTCACGTCCGGCGACTCGCTCATCGGGACGACCTGGCAGGTCATCGCCAACCTCCTGGACGGCGAGAAGGTGCCGGTCAAGACGGTCCTGCCCAAGGAGGGCTCCACGGGCTGGTCGGACACCTGGATGATCTCCTCGAAGGCCAAGCACCCCAACTGCATGTACAAGTGGATGGACTGGATCGTCTCGCCGCAGACGAACGCCCAGGTGGCGGAGTGGTTCGGCGAGGCGCCGTCCAACCCGAAGTCATGCGCCC
Source organism: uncultured Conexibacter sp. (assembly GCA_964600395.1). Lineage (GTDB taxonomy): Bacteria > Actinomycetota > Thermoleophilia > Solirubrobacterales > Solirubrobacteraceae > Paraconexibacter. The sequence continues at coordinate 6,195 of CAZRLR010000146.1, read as the reverse complement.
TGACCGAGGTCAAGAACCACTGCGAGATCTTCCACGCAGGGGACCAGGCGTACTTCGACCAGGTCAAGTACTGGACGACGCCGCGCAAGGACTGCGGCGACGGCCGAGGGGCGGTCTGCAAGGACTACTCGGCCTGGGTCCAGGCCTGGACGGAGATCAAGGGCTAGCGCACGGTGGCGGGCAGCACCGCCACGGTGCCGGCACGCAGGTCGGTGGGCCGACGGCTCGCCGACCTGCTGCACGGGCGGCGCCGCACGCAGCTGTCGTTGCTGCTCGCCGGGCCGCTCGGGTGGCTCGTCGTCGCGTACCTCGGCTCGCTGGCGGTGCTGTTCGTCGCCGCCTTCTGGCGCCTGGACGACTTCAGCGGCACGATCGTCCACAGCTGGTCGACGGTCAACTTCGAGACGCTGTGGAACGGGGACGTCTACCGGACGATCGTCCTGCGGACGGTCGGCGTCGCGGCCGCCGTCACGGTGACGGACGCGATCATCGCCTTCCCGATCGCCTTCTACATGGCGAAGGTCGCCTCCCCGCGGCGGCGCGGCCTGCTCGTCGTCGCGCTGCTCATGCCGCTGTGGGCGAGCTACCTCGTGAAGGTCTACGCCTGGCGGCAGATCCTCAACGAGGAGGGGATCCTCAACTGGGCGCTGTCCCCCTTCGGCCTGCACGGCCCCGGCTTCGGGATCGTCGCCACGTGGCTCGTCTTCAGCTACCTGTGGCTGCCGTACATGATCCTGCCGGTCTACGCGGGCCTGGAGCGCATCCCGAACTCGCTGCTGGACGCGTCCGGTGACCTGGGCGCCAAGCCGTGGCGGTCGCTGCGGACCGTCGTCCTGCCGCTCGCCTTCCCGGCCGTCGTGGCGGGCTCGATCTTCACGTTCTCGTTGACGCTCGGCGACTACATCGCGCCGCAGCTCGTCTCGAACAAGCAGTTCATCGGCAACGTCGTCTACGCGAACGTCGGCGTGGCGAACAACCTGCCGCTCGCCGCCGCGTTCGCGACGGTGCCGGTCGTCGTCATGGTCGTCTACCTCGTCGTCGCCCGTCGGCTCGGGGCCTTCGAGCAGCTCTGATGCAGCTCTCCTCCGGCACCCGGTGGTTCCTGCGCCTGAGCACAGCGCTGACGATCGCCTTCCTCTACCTGCCGCTGGCGGTCATCTTCGTCTACGCCTTCAACGACTCGCGCGTGCAGCGCTGGCCGCCCGACGGCCTGACGCTCAAGTGGTTCGACAAGGCCATCCACAACCCGGGCGCGCAGGACGCGCTGTGGACGTCGCTGCAGGCCGGCCTGCTGGCCACGGGGGTCGCGCTCGTCCTCGGGACGCTCGCGGCGTTCGCCGTCGCGCGGTACCGGTTCTTCGGGCGCGAGTCGGTCTCCTTCCTCGTCATCCTGCCGCTGGCGCTGCCGGGCATCGTCACCGGCATGGCGCTCAACTCGACGTTCACGCAGGTGCTACATGTCGACCTCGGGCTGGCGACCGTCGTCGTCGGCCACGCCACTTCTGCATCGTCGTCGTCTACAACAACGTCATCGCGCGCCTGCGGCGGGTGTCGCCGTCGCTGGAGGAGGCGTCCGCCGACCTCGGCGCCCACACGTGGCAGACGTTCTGGTTCGTCCTCTTCCCGCAGCTGCGCAGCGCGCTGGTCGCCGGCGCGCTGCTGGCCTTCGCGCTCTCCTTCGACGAGGTCATCGTCACGACGTTCACCGTCGGGCCCGACGACACGCTGCCGCTGTGGATCCTGGAGAACCTCTCGCGGCCGAACCAGCTGCCGATCGTCAACGCCGTCGGCGTCCTGGTGATCCTGCTGTCGGCGATCCCGGTCTACGTCGCGCAGCGGCTGACGGCCGACCCGGCGAGCGCCGGGGCCGGCGCGGTCCCCTGAGCGCGGCGGCCCGAGGGCATCCTGAGCCGCTCAGACCGGCTCAGGGTTCCAGGCGCTCGGCGCGCTCGCGGTGCTGGGCGGCCTCGGCGGCCGCCTCCTGCGCCTTGGCCTGCCGCGCGTCGGCCGCCTGCTCGGCCTCGGCGGCGCGGCGGGCGTGATGCTCGGCCTCCTCCCGCTCGCGCTCGGCCTTCAGGCGCAGCTGGTCGGCCGTCGCCTCCTCGTTCTCGGCGATGTCCGTCAGGGTCTGCGCCTCCGTGCGGCGCGCGCGGGCCTCGACCTCGCGCTGGACGGCGAGGCGCTCGGCGCGTTCGCGGCGGGCGCGCAGGAGCACGAGCACGAGGAGGACGACGACGACGACGACGGCCAGGGCGATGAGCAATTCGGTCACGTTCGCGCTTTACCCGCAGGGCCGCCCGGGTAACAGCCGACGATGACCGACGTGGATCCCGTCAACCTCGAGACCCTGCTGGGCTGGCGCGGGCGGACCGTGTCCGGCTCCGGCGGGCAGTCCCTCGGCAAGCTCGGCGCGCTCTACCTCGACACGGCCACCGAGCGCCCGGCGTACGCGGGCCTGCACACCGGCCGCTTCGGCCGGCGCGAGTCGATCGTGCCGCTCTCGGAGCTCGTCGAGGTCGACGGCGACCTGCGCCTGCCGTTCGACGAGGCGACCGTGAAGGGCTCCCCGCAGCTGGACCCCGACGCCGTCCTCACCGCCGAGGAGGAGGACGACCTGCACCGTCACTACGGCACCGCGCCCGGGACGTCGGCTCCGGTGCCCGCGGCCGAGGGCGAGCTGATCCGCTCGGAGGAGGAGGTCGAGGCCCGGCCGGGGCCGATGGTGCCGACCGAGCGGGTGCGCCTGCGCAAGGTGCTCGTCACCGAGCACGTGCAGCAGACCGTCCCGGTGCGGCGCGAGGTCGTCGAGCTCGAGACCGAACCCGATTCCGCGGAATCGCCGCCGCGAGACGCTCGCTGACAGCTTCGGGTCGCGGACGCGACCCGTTCCTGTCACCGGTCGCGCTTCACGCGCCCCGGATCACGCGCAGCGCCGCGTCGAGGATGACGGGCTCCAGGTCGCCGAGCTGCGCGGGCTCCCCCGTCCGCAGCGCCCGCGCGACGAGCGCGTCGATGCCGTGGGCGAGGATCGCGAAGACCTCCAGCGGCGGGTCGCCCTCCGCCTCGCCGGCCCGCTTGGCCGCCGCGTGCGACGCCGCGAAGCGCTCGGCGAAGCGGTCGAGCACCTCGTCGCGCGCCAGGGCCGTCGCCTCCGAGCCCTGGTGGATCTCCACGAGGAACGTCTGCGCGAAGACGCGGTCGTCCTCGAGGGTCTGCAGGTAGGCGCGGATGCCGTCCTGCAGCCGCCCGCGCCACCCGTCCTTCGTGGCCGCGAGCATCGCAAGGTCGATGCGCTCCTCGAGCACCGCGGTCCCCAGGCGGTGCGCCTCCAGGAAGCACTCCTCCTTGCCCGCCAGCAGCGCGTAGAACGTCGACCGCGAGACGCCCGCCGCGCGCACCACCGCGGCGACGGTCGGGCGCGGATAGCCCAGGTCGGCGACCACCAGGACCAACGCCACGAGGATTCGCGCCCCCTGCCCGGCCTCGACGGGGATGGGCTCGCCGTCGACGCGCGCCGTCAGCGCCGGGTGGTGGCTGACGAGCGAGGCGTTGCGGTCGTAGGGGATCGGGGGCACGACAGAGCGGGACGGGACGGGACGGGACGGAGGGACGCGGCTGGACCGTGCACCGTATCGACCGCCCCGTGCCCCGTCATCCGCGTGGCGCGGTCACCGCGGACAGGCACGCAGGGCCTGCCGCTGCGCCGGATCGCGGAGGAACCGGCGCACCCGAGTCTGGGCGCAGGCCGACGTCGCCGTGGGCGTGTGACCCGCGGGCGGCACCGTGATGAGCCGCCGCGACGACAGGCCGCGCGTCGAGCGGTCCGTCAGCGGCGGCGGGGAGACGGGGTCAAGCCCGCCCGCGACGACGAGCGCCGGCACGGCGGAGCGCACGAGCGGCGGCGGGGCGGGCGCCGGCACCGCCCAGTCGTCGCAGTAGCCGCCGCTGGCGAACTCGAGCAGCAGGCCGTACCGCCCGGGGGCGCGCAGCAGCGCCGCGTCGCGCGGACCCCGGGTCGCGCCCAGGTCGCCGCAGTCGACCGAGAGCTGCGCGCCGAGGTACGTGCCGCCCGGCGCCGTCGCCGCCTCCAGGACCTGCGCGACGACGGCCAGCGCGGCCGGGTCCCGCGCCCGCAGGCCCGCCACGAGCGCCGGAAGACGCGGGATCACCGCCTGGTCCTTGGCGAGGGAGAAGAGGACGGCGACGAGGTCCCGCGCGACCACGCGCACCGGGACGGCGCCACCGCCCGCGACGCGGACCCGCACGCGCAGCGGGCGCCGCGCGACCTCCCGCAGCAGGCGCTCGTAGCCGGCGGCCAGCCCCGGGTACGCGGCGAACAGCCGTGCCTGCCCGGCCCGGACCTCGGCGACGAGCGCGGTCACCGCGACGTCGCCGGCCTCGGGCCCGGTGCCCGAGTCCAGGACCGCGGCGCGGACGGCGTCGGGGTGGTCGGCCAGGGTCTGCAGCGCTGCGCGGGTGCCGTACGACACGCCCCAGAGGTCCACCCGCGGGACGCCGAGCGCCGTCCGCAGGTCGGCGACGTCGCCGGCGGTCGCCCGCGAGGTGAACGCGTCCAACCGCACGCCGCCGGCCTGCAGCCGCGTGCGGCAGGCGCGCACCGCGGCCCGCAGCCGGGCCCGTTCGGGCGCGTAGGCCCGCCGCCGGGACCGCAGCGACGCCGCGAGCGCCCGGTCGAACTCGGGGCACGTCAGCGCCGGGCGCGAGCGCCCCGTCCCGCGCTGGTCCAGGAGGACGACCTCGCGGTCGGCCAGGAGGGGATCGGCGGCGAAGCGCTCGGCCTCGACGGACGCCGCCTCCCCCGGACCGCCCTGCAGGAAGACGAGCGGCGGCGCCCCGTCCGGCGTGGTGCGCCGACGCAGGCGCACGACGAGGAGCGACGCGGTCGGACCGCCGGGCACGGCGCGGTCCAGCGGCACCGTGAGGCGGGCGCACGCGGGCGTCACGCCGGCCGGGATCCGGCCGAGGTCGCCGCATGGCGCGGGGACGAGCGCCGCGAGCGCGGCGGCAGCGAGAGCGAGCATGGCCCCACGGTGGCGTCCGACGGCCACGCCCGCCAGCCCGCCAGCGGGTGGATCGGCGGTGGGGACAGCCCGACCGACCGGCTCGACGTCGCGGCCCGTCCTGAGCCGGGCACGGTGCTCGCGCGTACCGACCTCGATGCCCGAGCCGCCCGCAGCTCGCGTCCCGATCCTCGCCGCCGACGGCGAGCCGCTGGGATGGACCTACGACCGCGAGCAGTACGACCTCGTGGCCGCCCGCGTGCTGGCGGCCTGCGACGCCTTCGCCGACGCCGACGGCGCGGTCCTGCTCAAGGACGTCGTCGCCGCGGTGCAGGAGCACCTCGGCGACCACCCGGCGTTTCCGAGCGGCCGCCTGACGAACGCCGCCCGCTACGTCGCCGCCGACCTGCGCGGTCGCGGCGTGCTGGAACGCGTCGGCACCGGCTCGCCCCAGCGCCTGCGCCGCGTCACCGGCTGACGGGCGCCGTCACCGTGCGGCGGCCGCCACGCGCTGGGCCGACAGGGCGCTGATGCGCGCGCGGTGCGTCCCGGGCCCGCCGAGGAACGCGGCGTCCAGCTGGGCGCGCTTGAAGAGCCAGTGCAGGTCGGCCTCCCACGTGAAGCCGATGCCGCCGTGCAGCTGGATCGCCGTCGCCGTCGTCGTCCGCCCGCCCGCGCTCGCGGCGGCCTTCGCCATCGCCGCGCCGAGCGGCAGCTGGTCGGTGTCGGCGTCCGCCGCCCACGCCCCGAAGAGCGTCGCCGAGCGCGCGCCCTCGGTGTCGAAGAGCATCTGCGCCGCCTTGTGCGCGACGGCCTGGAAGGACCCGACGGGGACGCCGAACTGCTTGCGGTCCTTCACGTACGCGACGGTCATGTCCAGCGCGCGCTGGGAGACGCCGACGAGCCCGGCGGCCACGGCGACCTCCGCGCAGCGCAGCGCCTCGGAGGTGTCGCCGGCGAGCAGGTCCGCCCCGCCGTCGACGGACACCCGCGCGTAGCGCCGGGTCGGATCGATCGAGGCCACCGGCTCGACGGTCGCGTCCGCCGCCGGGACGAGCGACGCGCCGCCGTCCTCGTCGAGCACGACGAGGACGTCCGCGCCGACGGCGTCGGGGTCGGGGTCGCCGACCCCGTCCCGCCACGTCCCGAGGGCGCCGCGCCGCGCGCCGGAGGC
>CAZRLR010000145.1:0-10043 GCA_964600395.1 uncultured Conexibacter sp. | reverse complement strand
GCCCTGCGGCTTGAAGATGCCGCCGTTGGCCTCCAGCAGGTCGGCGCGCTCCATGCCCTTCGTCCGCGGGCGGGCGCCCACGAGCAGCGCGATGTTCGTCCCGTCGAAGCCGTCCGTCGGGTTGTCGTGGATGTCGATGCCGGCCAGCAGCGGGAAGGCGCAGTCGTCGAGCTCCATCGCGGTGCCCTCGGCGGCCTTGACGGCCTGCGGGATCTCGAGCAGCTTCAGGTGGACCTGGGTGTCCGGGCCGAGCAGCGCGCCGGAGGCGATGCGGAACAGCAGGGCGTAGCCGATCTGGCCGGCGGCGCCGGTGACGGTGACCTTGACGGGGGTGCTCATGTGGTGTGTGTCTCCTTGGGGATGTGGGCGGGACGCTATCTGTCGCTTGCGCGAGGGGACTAGAGCGCCGCCAGGACGGTGTTCAGCGTGGTGCTCGGGCGCATGACCGCGGCCGCCTTCTCGGGGTCCGGGTGGTAGTACCCGCCCAGGTCGACCGGGGAGCCCTGCACGTCGTTGAGCTCGGCCACGATCTTGTCCTCCGACGAGGCCAGCTCGTCCGCGAGGACGACGAAGCGCTCGGCGAGGGCCGCGTCCTCGTCCTGGTCGGCCAGCTCGCGCGCCCAGTACAGCGCGAGGTAGAAGTGCGAGCCGCGGTTGTCGAGCTCGCCGACCTTGCGCGACGGGGAGCGACCCTCCTCCAGGACACGGCCGGTCGCCCGGTCCAGCGTCTGCCCGAGCAGCCGCGCGCGCGGGTTGTCGGTCTTGTCGGCGAGGAACTCGAACGAGACCGCCAGCGCGAGGAACTCGCCGAGGGAGTCCCAGCGCAGGTGGTTCTCGCGCTGCAGCTGCTGCACGTGCTTGGGCGCCGAGCCGCCGGCGCCGGTCTCGAAGAGGCCGCCGCCGTTCATGAGCGGGACGATCGAGAGCATCTTCGCGCTCGTCCCCAGCTCGAGGATCGGGAAGAGGTCGGTGAGGTAGTCGCGCAGGACGTTGCCCGTGACCGAGATCGTGTCCTGCCCGCTCCGCGCGCGCTCGAGCGTGAAGCGCGTGGCCTCCGCGACGTCCTTGATCTCGAGCTGCAGCCCATCGGTGTCGAGCGCCTCGAGCGCCGGGCGGACCTTCTTGAGGACCTCCGCGTCGTGCGCGCGCGTCTCGTCGAGCCAGAAGACGGCGGGCGCGCCCGTGGCGCGGGCGCGGTCGACGGCCAGGCGGATCCAGTCCTGGATCGGGGCGTCCTTGGCCTGGCACATGCGGAAGATGTCGCCCGGGGCGACGTCCTGCTCCATGAGCACGTCGCCGCTGCCGGCGTCCACGACGCGGACGGTGCCCGCGGCCGGGATCTCGAACGTCTTGTCGTGCGAGCCGTACTCCTCGGCCTTCTGCGCCATCAGGCCGACGTTCGGCGTCGTGCCCATCGTCGCGGGGTCGAAGGCGCCGTGCGCCTTGCAGTGCGCGATCGTCTCGGCGTAGAGCGCCGCGTACGACGAGTCCGGGATGACGTACTTCGTGTCCTGCAGCGCGTCGTCCTTGTTCCACATCTGCCCGGACGTGCGGATCGCGGCGGGCATCGACGCGTCGATGATGACGTCGGACGGGACGTGGAGGTTCGTGATGCCCTTGGACGAGTCGACCAACGCGATCGCGGGGCCGGCGGCGATCGCGGCGTCGACCTTCGCCTGCGCGTCGGGGTGCTTGGCGACGAGCGACGCCAGGCCGTCGTTCGGGGAGACGTCGTCGTAGCCCTCGTAGGCCGAGCCGGCGTAGGCCTTGACCGCGTGCCCGAAGATGATCGGGTCCGAGACCTTCATCATCGTCGCCTTCAGGTGGACGGAGAAGAGGACGCCCTGCGCCTTGGCGTCGGCGACCTGCTCAGCGAGGAAGGCGTCCAGCGCGACGGCGCGCATGACGGCCGAGTCGATGATCTCGCCGGCCTGCAGCTTGACCTCCTCCTTCAGGACGGTCGTGGCGCCGTCGGCGCCGACGTGCTCGATGCGCACCGCCGTGGCCTCCGGGACGGTGACCGACTGCTCGGTCGAGCGGAAGTCGCCGTCGGACATCGTCGCGACGTGGGACCGGGAGTCCGGCGACCACGCGCCCATCGAGTGCGGGTGCTTGCGCGCGAACGCCTTGACGGACGCGGGCGCGCGGCGGTCCGAGTTGCCCTCGCGCAGGACCGGGTTGACCGCCGAGCCCATCGCCGCGCCGTAGGCGTCCTTGGCGTCCTCGTAGTCGGGCAGGTCGATGCCGTGGGCGCGCAGCTCCTCGATGGCGGCCTTCAGCTGCGGCAGCGACGCCGAGACGTTCGGCAGCTTGATGATGTTCGCCTCGGGCGTCTTGGCCAGCTCGCCGAGCTCGGCCAGCGCGTCGTCCTGCTTGCCCAGCGCGGCGAGGATGCGGCCGGCGAGCGAGATGTCGCGCAGCTCGATGTCGATGTCCGCGGCGCTGCTGAAGGCGCGGATGATCGGCAGCAGCGACTGCGTGGCCAGCGCGGGTGCCTCGTCGGTGTGGGTGTAGATGATCTTCATGGTCGGTCGTCCGTCCGGGAGTCGGGGCAATGGGCGTGCGGTGTGCGACACGCTACCGACCGTCGGTCCCAGGCCTTGGCGTCGGCCGCGCCCGAGGCGTAGGGTGCCGCCAGACCGAGTCGGCGTCTGCGGGGACGCCAGTGGTTCACCACCCCGAAACGTCGTCCCCGAGGAGTTCCCCAGATGCACCAGTCGCCCTTTCCCAAGGCGCTCGCCGTCTCCATGGCGATCCTGCTCACCTGCCTGGTGGCCCTCGCGGTCGCCGGCGTCGGGTCGGGCTCATCCTCGTCGTCCGGCCGCCCCGGCGAGTCCGAATCCGAGGCCGAGCGGGAGGCCGAGGCCGGCGGCGGCGAGTCGCTCGTCGCCTTCGCCCGCGAGAACGCCGCGGTCACGCGGCGCAAGCTGCCCGTCGCGATCCTGCACGAGAAGCTCGAGCACGGCGCCGAGGCCGAGCGCGAGGCCGCCAACGGACCCGCCCAGCAGCAGGTCGACCAGCGCGCCTACCCGCGCACGTACGTGTCGGACGCCAAGGCCGCCGCGGCGCGGCGCAGCTTCGTCGGCAAGCCCACGACGCTGTCGGCCGGCAAGGCCGGCCGGGCGCAGGCCGGCGCCGACGGTGCGCTGGGCAACCCGTGGACGACGCTCGGCCCGGTCACCCCGAACGTCCCCGCGCAGGTGACGTACACGGGCGCACCGACCCAGAACTCCGGCCGCACGACGGCCATCGCGATCGACCCCACGTGCGGCCAGACCGCCGGCAGCTGCCGGATGTGGATCGGCGCCGCGGGCGGCGGCGTGTGGCGGACGGACGACGCGACCGCCGCCAAGCCGGCGTGGACGGCGGTCGACACCGGCCTGACGACGAACGCCGTCGGCTCGCTCGTCCTGGACCCGAACGACGCGACGGGCAACACGCTCTACCTCGGCTCGGGCGAGCCGAACGCCTCATCGGACTCCGAGGCCGGCCTCGGCCTCTTCAAGACGACCGACGGCGGCGACCACTGGGCGGTCGTCCCGGGCAGCGCGCCGGTCGCCACCGACCGCGCGATCGCGTCGATCGCCGTGGACCCGACGAACCCGCAGCACCTGTACATCGGGACGGCGGTCGCGCGCCACGGCTCGTCCTCGGTCAACGGCGGGCGCCGCACGCCGCCGAACGCCCCGACGCTCGGCGTGTACGAGTCCAAGGACGGCGGGGCGTCGTTCGAGCTCGTCCTCAACGGGACGAGCGACGCGGACCTGGACCCGACCGCGCCGGCGACGGGCAACGACCTGTTCACCGGCGGCGTCAACCGCATCGAGCTGGACCCCAACCACCCGGACACGCTCTACGCGGCGCTCTTCGGCTACGGGATCTACCGCCTGCCGGCCGGCGGCGGCGCCCCGCAGCAGGTCTTCGCGACCGCGTTCCCGGCGGACTCGATCGACCCGGACGTCGATCCGGACGCCGCCGGTGACCGCACCGAGTTCGACCTCGTCGCGCTGAAGGGCGCCGACGCGGGCAAGACGCGCATGTACGTCGGCGACTCCTCCGAGGACAACGCCTACGGCGCGATCTGGCGCACGGACGACGTGACGACCTCGGTCGTGACACCGGCGAACACGACGACGAAGAAGAACGCCCAGAACGGGGCCGGCTGGGTGAACCTGTCGGATCCGAACGCGCTGCCGGGCGCCATGTCCTACGGCTTCTGCGAGCAGCAGTGCACGTACGACGCGTTCGTCGTCGCCGACCCGACGGACCCTGACCGGGTCTACATCGGCGGCTCGATGAACTACGACGACATCTTCGGGTCCGCCGGCGACCCGACGATCGAGGTCGGCCGCACGAACGGCCGGGCGGTCATGCGCTCGCAGGACAAGGGCGTGACGTTCACCGACATGACGAACGACACCGGCACGCCGCCGGTCGGCCAGCACCCCGACCAGCACGCGCTCGTCCTGAACCCGTCCAAGCCCGACCAGTTCTTCGTCGGCTCCGACGGCGGCATGATCCGCTCGGACGGGACGTTCGCCGACGACTCGGCCGAGTGCGCGACCCGCGGGCTGGCGATCGCCGACAATCTCGCGCTCTGCCAGCAGGCGCTGTCGAAGGTCCCGGGCACGTTGCAGTCGATCTCCGACGGCCTGAACACGCTGCAGTTCCAGTCCCTCTCCATCGACGCCGACCACCCGGCCGACGACATCATCGGCGGCACGCAGGACAACGGCACCTGGGGCTACTCGGGCACGCCGGCGTGGACGGAGTCGATCGGCGGCGACGGCGGCAACTCGGCCATCAGCGCGGCCGGTGGCTTCCGCGTCCACACGTACTACGGCCCGACGACGGACGTGAACTACCACGGCAACGACCCCGACACCTGGGCGTACATCAGCGAGCCGCTGGACCGCGCCTCGGCGACCGAGTCGTTCTCGTTCTACGTCCCGATGATCGCCGACCCGAACCCGGCGGCGGCCAAGACGCTCTACACGGGCGGCGAGTACGTCTGGCGGACGAAGGACGCCGGCGGCGACCGCCAGCAGCTCGAGGACCACTGCCTGGAGACGGCCTTCGCCATCGGCGACGGCACGATCACGTGCGGTGACTGGGAGCGGATCGGCGGCATCGCCTCCGGCCACGTCGGCACGGCGGCGAACTACATCGTCGCCCTCGGCCGCGCGGCGAGCGACACCGGCACGCTGTGGGTCGGCCGTCGCCGCGGCGGGCTGTTCATCACCAAGAACGCCGACGCGGCGCCGAGCGCGGTGTCGTTCACGGACATCACGAACGACTCGCCCGACCGCTTCGTCAGCGGCATCACGGTCGACCCGACGAACCCGAACCACGCCTGGGTCTCGTTCTCCGGCTACGGCTCGTACACGAGCGCGGGCCTGCTGAACGGGCACGTGTTCGAAGTGACCTACGACCCGGCCGCGCGCAAGGCGACCTGGACGGACCGCTCCTACGACCTCGGTGACGCGCCGATCACGGGCATCGCCCGCGACGACGCCACCGGCGACCTGTACGCCTCCAACGACTTCGGCGTGCTGCGTCTGCCGAACGGGGCGACGGGCTGGATCAAGGCGTCCACGGGGCTGCCGGTCGTCGCGGTGTACGGCCTGACGATCTCGAGCTCCGGACGCGTGCTGTACGCCGCGACCCACGGCCGCGGCGTCTGGCGCGTGACGCTCGATCCGGCGCCGGCGGCGCCCGGCGGCGGCGGGACGGGCGGCGGGACGGGTGGCGGCACCGGGACCGGTGGCGGCACCGGGACGACCCCCGGCGACACGCCCTCCGAGCCGCCGGCCAGTGGCAGGCCGCCGGTGACGCCGGCGGCCAAGCCGCAGCTGCGGTCCGTCCGCGTGAAGGTGACGAAGCGCCGCAGCCGGACGAGCCGCCGGCGGTCGGTCGGCGTCACCGTGGCGACGACGGCCGTCACCAGCGCCCGCATCTCGGTCTCCGACGAGAAGGGCGTGCGCCTGGGCACCCGCGTCGTGAAGGTCGCGCGGGACGGGACGCGGACGTTCACGCTGTCGGTGAAGGCGCGCCGGACGGTCAGGGCAGGCATCCGCTGGAAGGTCAAGGTCACGGCGACGGGCAAGGTGGCCCCGTCGGCCACGCGGAAGGTCGGCTTCCGGCCCTAGCGGCCGAACGCCGGATCGACGCGGGTGGGTGCGCGCACGCGCCCACCCGCGTAGCCTTGACGGCATGTCGACGATCGCCTCCGCCGTCCCCGCGTCCGTCCCGACGCACGAGGTCTTCAATCAGGTCCCGCCCCTGGCGCCGTTGAACCTCTACACGGCCAACACGCCGCTCGTGGAGGCCGTCGCCCGCGAGGGCGGCGAATGGGGCCAGGCGCAGCTGTCGGAGGCCGGCGCCGCCTGGGGCGACGAGCCGTTCCTCGAGTGGGCGGTGCAGGCCAACGAGCACCCGCCCGTCCTGAAGACCCACGACCGCTACGGCCACCGGATCGACGAGGTCGACTTCCACCCCGCCTACCACCGGCTCATGGAGCTCTCGTGCGCGCACGGCGTGCACTCCCTGCCGTGGACGAGCACCGAGTCCGGCGCCCACGTCGTGCGGACCGCGCTGGCGATGACGATCGGCCAGGCCGAGGCCGGCCACGGCTGCCCGATGACGATGACCTTCGCCGCCGTCCCCGCCCTCCGGGTGCAGCCCGAGATCGCCGCCGAGTGGGAGCCGCTCGTCACCGCCGACGCCTACGACCCGCGGCTCATCTCGGCCCACGAGAAGGGCTCGGCGAAGGTCGGCATGTCGATGACCGAGAAGCAGGGCGGCTCGGACGTGCGCGCCAACTCGACGGTCGCGACGCCCGTCCGGGGCTCCGGTGGCCCGGGCGAGGAGTACTTCATCCGCGGGCACAAGTGGTTCACGAGCGCGCCGATGTGCGACCTCTTCCTCGTCCTCGCGCAGACCGACGAGGGCATCGGGTGCTTCGCCGTCCCGCGCATCCTGCCCGACGGCACGCGCAACCCCTTCCGCCTGCAGCGCCTCAAGGACAAGCTCGGCAACAAGTCCAACGCGTCCTCCGAGGTCGAGTTCGACGGGACGTGGGGCCGGCTCGTCGGTGAGCCCGGCCGGGGCGTGCGAACGATCATCGAGATGGTCGGGCACACGCGCCTGGACTGCACGATGGGCTCGGCCGCGTCGATGCGGATCGCCGTCGCACAGGCCGTCTGGCACGCCGCGCACCGCTCGGCCTTCGGCCGGACGCTCGTCGACCAGCCGCTCATGCAGAACGTGCTGGCGGACCTCGCCCTCGAGAGCGAGGCGGCCACCGCGCTGACGATGCGCCTCGCGCGCGCCTACGACGAGGACGATGTCGCGCTGCGCCGCCTGGGCACGGCGGTCGGCAAGTACTGGGTCTGCAAGCGCTCCCCCGGCGTCGCCTTCGAGGCGCTGGAGTGCCTGGGCGGCAACGGCTACGTCGAGGACTCCGGCATGCCGCGGATCTACCGCGAGGCGCCGCTGAACTCCGTCTGGGAGGGGTCGGGGAACGTCAACGCCCTCGACGTCCTGCGCGCGCTCGGGCGCGAGCCCGAGACGCTGGCGGCGTACTCGGAGGAGCTCGCGCGCGCCGCCGGCGCCGACGCGCGCTACGACGCGTTCGTCGCCGGGCTGCAGCGCGAGCTGACGGACGGGGAGGCGATGGAGACGCGGGCGCGGCGGATCGTCGAGAAGCTCGCGCTGGCCTGGCAGGCGGCGCTGCTGCTGCAGCACACGCCCGCGGCGGTCTCCGACGCCTTCTGCGCCGCGCGGCTGGACGGCGACAGCGGCATGGCCTACGGGACGCTGCCGGCGTCCACCGACTTCCGCGCGATCATCGAGCGCGCGATGCCGGCGGTCGCCTGACGCACTTCTGACGCAGCTGCGCGGTTTCGCCGTCGCAGCGCCGGCGCCACGCTGGGTGGGTGAGGCGTGACGGCGAGGACGTGGCTGCAGCGGTGTTCGGAAACCGAACACCAGCGCAGCCAGGCGGTCGGGAGGCGCGGTTGGCGGCCAGGGCCGGACGGCAGTGGGGTGTCGTCACGTGGGACCACCTCCGTGAGGACGGCTTCGACGGAGCGGCGGTCCGCCGGCGTGTCGTCTCTGGGGCCCTCGTCCGGCGCCACCGCGGCGTGTACGTCGTCGGCCACGTGCCGCTGTCGCCCGAGGGCGAGGAGCTCGCGGCCGTCTACGCCGCCGGCGGCGACGCCGTCCTGAGCGAGCTGTCGGGCGCCGTGCGGATGGGCATGCTCCGCTTCAGAGGCCGGAGGATCGACGTCACGACCGGCGCCCGCGGGCGGCGCCGGCCGATCGACGGCGTGGACCTGCACCACACGCGGTCGCTCCCCGACCCCGACCGCACGACGCACCTCGGCATCCCGATCGCCACCGTCCCGCGGATCCTGCTGGACCTCGCGGGCCGCCCGGACATCTCCGACCGCGCGCTCGAGTCCGCCGCCGCGCAGGCCGAGCGCGACGGGCGCCTGGACCGCGACGCCCAGCTCGCGCTCGCCCGCCGTAGCCAGGGCTGGGTCGGCGGCGCCCGCCTGCGCGCGGCGCTGCACGCCGGCCCGGACCTGCTGCTCAGCGAGGAGGAGCACGGCGCCCGCGAGCTCATGGTCACGGCGGGCCTTCCCGTCCCGGAGGCGAACGTCGTCATCCCCAGCGACGCGGGGCCGCTCATGTGCGACCTGTGGTGGCCGGCGTACGGCTACGTCCTCGAGGTCCACGGCGGGCAGCACGGCCGCTTCCTCAACGCCACCCGCGACGTCGTCCGCGACGGCGCCCACCGGCGTGCCGGGCGCCGCGTGGACGCCGTGACCGCCCGCGCCGTCCGCGAGCACCCCGCGACGGTCGTCGCCGTCGCGGTCGCCGGCCTGCGCGCCCGCGGCTGGGACGGCTGAGCGCCGCGCACGCGACCGATCCGAGACTCCGGAGGGCGGTGCGTCTGGAAGGGTCGTCCGATGCGGACCCCCAAGGCCTCCTACGCCAACGTCATGTCGACCATCGCCGTCTTCCTCGCGCTCGGCGGCGTGGGCTGGGCCGCGACCACCCTGCCGCGCAACAGCGTCGGCACGCAGCAGCTCAGGACGGGCGCGGTCCACGCGGTCGACGTCAGGACGGGCGCCATCACCTCCGCGAAGGTGAAGGACAAGAGCCTGCTCGCGAAGGACTTCAAGGCCGGCCAGCTGCCGAAGGGCGCGACGGGGGCCGCGGGCGCTCCGGGCCCGCAGGGGCCGCAGGGCGCGCCGGGCCCCAAGGGCGATCCGGGCGCCCCCGGGGCGGCCGCCGGGACCGAGGCGCTCTACGGGTCCCTCGGCGCCACGGTCTTCGCGCCGGACCTCATCGTCGCGAGCTTCGCCCCGACCTCGACGACGGCCCCGGGCCGGCTGCTCGTCTCCGTCACGGTGGACCGCGACATCACCTGCGCGTCGACGTTCCGGGCCGCGATCACCGTCGACGACAAGTTCGTCTCCGGCAGCCAGCACCGCTTCGACGTGGGCGCCAACCCCGACGTCCTGGTCCTGTCGGGCGTGACCACCGACGCCGTCGCCGCGGGCGCGCACGTCGTCAAGGTCATCGGCGACTGCGACGGCATCGCGGGCAGCCAGAACTCCATCCAGTTCGCGACCTACAACGCCGTCGTCCTCGGCGCCTAGGGCAGCTCCTCCTCCTCGGGCGCCGGCGCCGGGTCGTCGTCGGGCGCGGCGTCCTCCGCCTCGGCGGGCGCCGGCGGATCCTCCTCGACCGCCGGCTCCTCCCCGGACGCGGGCGCGTCGTCGTCCGCCGCCCCGTCGTCCTCCTCGACGGCCGGCGGGTCGTCGTCGGCGCCCGTGTCGTCCTCCTCCACCGCGGGCGGGTCGTCGTCGGCCGCGGCGTCGTCGTCCGCCTCGGGAGCCGGGTCCTCGTCGGCAGCCGTGGAGGCGGCGTGCCGCCGCGTCAGGCGCCCGGACCGTCGCGGCCCGGAGCCCCCCGCGCCCGCTCCCGGCCGTCCGGCACCGGCGCCGGCGCCGGCCCGCTCCGGCGTCTGG
>CAZRLR010000144.1:0-10087 GCA_964600395.1 uncultured Conexibacter sp. | reverse complement strand
TCGGCGTGCCGACGATCTGCATGATCCTGCTGTTCCTGCTGCCGTTCTACGACCGGTCGCCGGAGCGCCGCCCCGAGCGTCGCCCGATCGCGACGGCCGCCGGCATCTTCACCATCGCCGCGATGGGCTTCCTCACCTACGAGGGCGCCGCCGCGGGCCCGCCCACCCAGATCGACATGCCGACGCCCGCGTCGGTCATCGCCCAGGGGCCGGCGTTCGTGAAGCAGTACGAGGCGGGCAAGCAGGTCGTCGCCCAGTCCGGCTGCGAGGCCTGCCACAAGTTCGGCGAGAACGGCAACGACGGTCCTGGGCCGCCACTGACCGAGATCGCGTCGCGCCTGCCCAAGCAGGCGATCGCGCGGACGCTCGTCAACCCCACGGCGCCCATGCCGTCCTTCAGCGCGCTGCAGCAGAACGACCCGGAGAAGTTCAACGCCATGGTGACGTTCCTCTCGCAGCTGAAGAGCGAAGACAACAAGTAGTGGCCTCCCCTGCGGCGCAGCCGGGCACCCTCGAGGCGCCGCAGGTCCGGGCCATGTTCGACCGGATCGCCGGGTTCTACGACCTGATGAACTCGGTCATGACGGCCGGCCTGCACCACCAGTGGCGCCGGCGGGCCGTCGACCTGGCCGCCGTCGGCCCGGGGAACAAGGTCCTGGACGTCGCGTCCGGGACCGGCGACCTGGCGATCGAGCTCGCCTCCCGCGTCGGGCCGACCGGCAGCGTCATCGGGTCGGACTTCTCCGAGGAGATGCTCAACCGCGCCCGGGTCAAGGACCAGGGCATCACGTGGGAGTGGGCCAACGCCCTCGAGCTGCCCTACGAGACTGATGCCTTCGACGCCGCGACCGTCGGCTTCGGCGCCCGCAACTTCTCGGACCTGGACGCCGGCCTGGCGGAGATGGTCCGCGTCGTCCGCCCCGGCGGCCGCGTCGTCGTCCTGGAGATCACGACGCCGACCAAGCCGCCGCTGTCGACCTTCTTCCGGCTGTGGTTTGACCGCGTCGTCCCGGTCATCGGCAAGCTCGCCGGCGACCCCGAGGCCTACGAGTACCTGCCGAACTCGGTCAAGCGCTTCCCGGGGCCCTACGACCTCGCCGGGCGCCTGGCCCAGGCCGGGCTCGTGAACGTCCGGTACGTCCTGACGGCCGGCGGCATCATCGCGCTGCACGTCGGCGAGAAGCCGGCTCCCGCCCAGGGCTGAGCGCATGACGCTGGCCCCGGAGGCGGCGCCGATCGCCGAGGCGGCCGGGCCGCACGTCCCGGAGCTGCTGGGGCGCATCGAGTCCCGCCTGGGAGAGATCGCCGCGGCCTACCCTGAGCCGCTGTCGGGCTGGGCCTCGGGCACGATCGCCGCCGGCGGCAAGCGGCTGCGGCCGCTGCTCGTCCTCGTGGCCGCCGGGCCGCCCGAGGGCTGGCGCGACCCCGACGGCGCCGGCCTCGTGCGTGCCGGCGTGGCCGTCGAGCTCGTGCACTCCGCGACGCTCGTCCACGACGACGTGCTGGACGCCGCGTCCCTGCGCCGCGGGCAGCCGACGGTCTGGGCGTCCGCGGGCCGCCAGGCCGCGATCGCCACGGGCGACGCGCTCTTCGCGGACGCCTTCGCCGAGCTCGTGCGGTCCGGCGACGCACCGCAGGTGCGGGCGCTCTCGCGGGCGGGCTCCGCGCTCGCCGACGGCGAGCTGCTGCAGCGCGCCGACGCCTGGGACACCGGGGTGTCGCACGAGCGCTACCTGCACCGGTGCGAGCTGAAGACCGCGCGCCTCTTCGAGGCCGCGTGTGCCCTCGGGGTCCTCGCCGCCACCGGGGACGAGATCCTGGCCGCCCAGCTCACCGAGTTCGGACGCCGCATCGGCCTGGCCTTCCAGCTGCTCGACGACGTGCTGGACGTGCAGGGGCCCGCCGAGCGGACCGGCAAGCACCGCGGGACCGACCTGCTGGACGGCACGGTCACGCTGCCGTTCCTGCTCGCCCGCGAGCGCGACGAGGCGCTGGCGCGGCTGGACCTGCGGACGGTCACGACGCCGGAGCAGGCCGAGGCCGTGTGCGACGCGATCGCCGCCTGCGGGGCGCTGGACGCAGCGCGCGCTCAGGCGCTCGAGCTCGTCGCCGGCGCCAAGGCGCAGCTGCCGGGTACGCTCGCCCCCGCCCAGCGCGCCGCGCTGGACCTCGTCGCGGACGGTGTCGTGGCCCGTTACGCCTAGGCCGCGTCGGCCGGCCGCCGGGCCGGCCTAGAAGTCTTCGGGCAGGATGTGCCCGTCGCGCAGCGCGAGCGTGAAGCGCTCGACGTCCTCTTCCATGTTCGCGTGCATGAGGCGACGCAGGTCCGCGATGATCGACTCGGTGCCGTGGTCCAGCGCCGTGTCGAACCGCTCGACGGCCGAGGTGGCGAAGACGCCGGTGTCCGTCCACTCGCAGTTCGGGCACCGCAGGGTGATCTCCCAGTGCTTCGGGCCGGCCTCGCACCAGTCCAGCGGGAAGACGAGGTCCGAGCCGCAGGCACCGCAGTGCTGCAGGTCGCGGTCGATGCCGTGGTCGGCCTCGCGCCGCGGCGGCGCCGTGGTGAGCCCGCTGACGAGCTGATCCTCGAAGTACACGACCTCGATCGTCTTCCCGGAGGGCAGGACGACCTTGCGGACGGAGTGTGAGTGATCTGCTGGGCGGCTCATGTCGAAGAAGGGAGGGAGGGGACAGCCCCTTCATCGGTCGGTACACCGCGCGCCTTGAGTTCAACGGGCCGGTACCCTCAGCAGACTCCCTCACGGAAGGCGTGCCATGCCCAACATCGGTCCCACCGAGCTCATCATCCTGCTCGTCATCGTGCTCGTCATCTTCGGGCCCAAGCGCCTTCCCGGCCTGGGCAAGCAGCTCGGGGCCGGCATGCGCGACTTCAAGGAGGCGGTGACGAGCAAGCACGACGCCGACGACGACGAGGACGACAAGGACCGTCCCGCGTTGCCCCCGGCGGCCGCCGTCACCGATGTCCCCGCCGCTGCGGACACGCCGGCCCCCGTGGCCGCCCCCGCGCCGGCCGAGCGCCCCGGTCAGGACGCGTAGGCCGCCCGGCCCCGCGTCCCTCGCCTTCGAGACCCGCCGACCATGCCTTCCGTCGTCCGCCCCGTCGTCCGTCCCATCGGCCACGAGGACAAGCTCAGCCTCGTCGACCACCTCGACGAGCTGCGCTCACGCCTGGTGATCATGGCGATCACGCTCATCCTGAGCTTCACGATCTGCGCGTGGCAGAACAAGGCGCTGCTGGACTTCATCGGCAAGCCGCTGGCGACCCAGACGGAGCAGCGCACGAAGGACGGCAAGGGCCCGCTCGGCGGGATCTACGTCGCCTATCAGGGCGTCAAGACCGTCGCCCGCCAGCAGATCGCGCAGCTGCGGGTGCAGGCGGTCGACCCGAGCGTCTCGGCGGCCACGCGGGCGAAGTACCGGGCGCTGCTCGTCCAGGCGGTGAAGGACTACAAGGCGCTGCCCAAGGGTCCGCCGATCAACAAGCCGATCACGATCGGGATCGGTGAACCGTTCACGCAGACGATCACGGTGGCGGCGTACTTCGCACTGCTGTTCGCGCTGCCGCTGCTGCTGTTCCAGCTCTACGCGTTCGTCCTGCCGGCCTTCAGCCCGGACGAGAAACGCGTGGCCCTGCCGCTCATGGCGATGGTGCCGTTCCTCTTCGCCGCCGGCGTGGCCTTCGGCTACGTCGTGGTGCTCCCAGCGGCCACGGCCTTCCTGCAGAACTTCAACGCGGACCAGTTCAACGTCCTCGTGCAGGCCAAGGACTACTACAAGTTCGCGATCCTGACGCTCGCGTCGATCGGGTTGGTCTTCCAGTTGCCGGTGGCGATCCTCGCCGTCACCCGCACGGGGATCATCTCGGCCGCCCAGCTGCGCGGGTACCGCCGCTACGCGATCGTCGCCACCGCCGTGCTCGCGATGGTCCTGCCCGGCACGGATCCCGTGTCGATGATCCTCGAGTTCTTCATCCTCTACGCGCTCTTCGAGCTGAGCCTCATCATGGCGACGTTCATGGACCGCGGCAAGGAGCAGCGCGCGGCGCGCCCGAGCCGCTGGGACTTCGACGACGACGACGAGGACGAGGACGACGAGCCGGACGACGACGACCTGGGCCCGGGGGGTTCGGGGGTCGACGACCTGCCGCTCGACGAGGTCCCGCTCGAGCCCGCCGACGCCGAGGACGACGACTGGCTGCTGGAAGCCGCCCAGGGCCGCCGGCCGTGGCCGCAGTCGGCGGCGGAGCCGGAGGACGACCCCGTCCCGGAGGCGCCCTCCGACGAGGAGCACGAGGCCGAACCCTGGCCCGACGCGGCCGAGGACGACCCCTCCGCACCGACGGCCACGAGCCCGCGCCCGACCGAGGACGGCTAACCTCGTCACATGCTGTTTGATCTGCGGGGCCGTGGACGACGTCGCGCGGTCCAGGGCATCTACCTCTTTCTCGCCATCCTGATGGGCGGCGGTCTCGTCCTCTTCGGCGTCGGTGGCAACACCAACGGCGGCCTGTTCGACGCGTTCTCCAGCGACAACAAGAACGGGAGCGCGACGACGAGCTACACGAAGCAGATCGACGCGACCCAGAAGCAGATCGACCTGAACCCGCAGAACGCCGCCGCCTGGGCGCGCATGGCCTCGCTGCGCCTGGCCGAGGGTGGGTCCAACGGCGGCTTCGACGGCGACGCCGACGGGCGTAAGGACTTCCAGAAGGCGTCGGCGGCGTGGAAGCGCTACCTCGCGCTGAAGCCGCCGAAGGTCGACCAGTCCGTCGCGCGTCAGATGATCAACGTCTACGGCGCGACCGGGCTCAACCAGCCCGACGAGGCGGTCGCCGTGATGGACCTGCTCATCGACCAGACCGAGCCGCCGTCGGCCGACCTCTACAAGCAGTACGCGCTGCTGGCCATCCAGGCCGGACAGACGCGCAAGGGCGACCTGGCGATCGAGAAGGCCGTCTCCCTCTCGCCGCCGGCCGACCGCAAGAACGTCCGCAGCGCGCTGGAATCCCTCAAGGCGCAGGCCGCCCAGGCGGCGGCCGGTGATGCTGCGGGGGCCGCGGGCACCACCGCCACGCAGACGACGCCGGCCGGCTGACCTGGGCTACACTCCCCGGACGCCCTTGTAGCTCAATTGGCAGAGCAGCGGACTCTTAATCCGAAGGTTGAAGGTTCGATTCCTTCCGGGGGCACTGGCGAGAAGCCCGGCGACAGCCGGGCTTTTGCCGTTCCGGTGGCCTGATCAGGCCGCGAGCCGGGCCGGATCGGCGACCGCGACCCGGTCGCGTCCCTCGGCCTTGGCCTCGTAGAGCGCCCGGTCCGCGCGGGCGAACCAGCTGTCGACCGGCTCGCCGGCGAAGGCCTCGGCCAGGCCGACGCTCGCGGTGAGCGCAAGCCGGCCGTCGGTGCCGGTGACCTCCAGCGCGCGCACCGCGTCGAGGAAGCGCTCGGCCAGGCGGCAGCCGTCCTCGGCGCTCGCGTCGCGGACGATGACGGCGAACTCGTCGCCCCCGAAGCGGGTGACGACGTCGCGCCGCCGCGGGAAGCTGCGCACGAGCGCACCGGCGAACGCCTCCAGGGCGCTGTCGCCCGTCTGGTGCCCGTGCTGGTCGTTGATCTGCTTGAAGTGGTCCAGGTCGACGACGACGAGGCACGCGGGCTCGTCGATGAGCGTCCGCACCTGCATCGCCCGCGGCAGCTCGCGCTGCAGGACGCTGCGGTTGCCGAGTTTCGTCAGCGGATCGATCTCGACCTCGCGCCGGGTGTCGTCGAGCTCGACCCGGAGCACCTCGACGCGCTCCCCGAGCTCGCGGGCCAGCCGCAGCTGCCGCGCCGTCCGCTCGTCCAGGAGCTGCGAGAGCCGCTGCACGGTCTCCAGCGCTGTCGCCTTCAGCTCGGCGGGCGAGGCCGCGGTGGCGGCGCGCAGCCGCTCGAGGTGATCCGCAGCGACGGCATCGGCCGCGTCGTCGCCCACGACCGCCTGCGACAGCCCGTCCGCGACGAGCCACACCGCGTCCTGCAGGTCGTCCATCGCCTTCGCCACGGCGGTGCGGTGGTCGCGCACGTGCGCGACGACGTGCCGGCGCAGGCCGACCCAGTCGCGGTCGGGCGTGGGGGTGCGCACGCCGCCCGGCGGCGGCTCGAGCAGGAGGACGTGCCGCGCCCAGGCGTCGAGCTCGCCGGCCGACTCCGGTCCGCCGAGCGCCGCCTCCTCCAGCACGCGCAGGATCGCGGCGACGGCGTCCAGGACGACGTCCGGGGTGCCGTCCCGGATGCCCTGCTCGAGCGGGACGGGTGGTGCTTGCTCAGCGGTGGTGCGACGGCGCCTCACCCCCTCGACGATCGTCCTGACGATCGGCGACTTGAGGGCCGCCAGAGCCCCGGGATCCGGTCCGACGGGGCGCGCGGCGCCGTCCCGCGTGCGCGGACTGAAAGCCCGGTGACCATGGTCGATGAACCCGGGTGTGATCCGACAGCAGACCTGGGTACGACGCTCGATCATGCGATCCGGCCGCTTGGGCAAGGCCTTCCAGCGAGGCACGTGGCAGAAGACGTCGGCAGGTCTGTGCTTGCCGCGCTACACCTTCCTCGTCGTCGGGCGCGGCGAGCTCGCCGATCGCGTCCACGCCGTCGTGCGGGCCTCCCCGAGCTGCCTGCACGCCCAGCTCGTCCCGCCGGAGCGCGCGCTGGCCTGGATCTGCGCCGAGCGCCCGGACCACGCGCTCTTCTGCGGTCCGGACCGCCACGAGGAGCTCCGGTCCGTCCGGGAGCTCGTCGCCGCGACCCCGGTGCCGCCCTCGACCGTCTTCGGCGTCGCGGACGCCACCGCGGCCGGGAGGATCGTCCTGGCCGCCCGCGCCGTCTGACGGCGCCCGGTCGCGACCCGGGCCCGCGCGGGGGTCGCTACGGTCAGGGCATGCCCTCCCGGACCGAGCAGGCCGCGGCGCTGGCGCGCCTCCACGACGACCCGCGCATCCTCGTCCTGGCCAACGTGTGGGACGTGGCGAGCGCCCGGGCGGTGGCCGCCGTCGACGGGACCAGGGCGCTGGCCACCGCCAGCCACGCGATCGCGGCGGCCCACGGCTACCCCGACGGCGAGCAGATCCCGCTGGACCTGCACCTGGCGGCCGTCGCGCGGATCACGGCGGGCGTAGAGCTGCCGGTGTCGATGGACTTCGAGGCCGGCTACGGCGACGCGGGGGAGACGACCCGCCGCGCGATCGCCGCCGGCGCCGTCGGCGCGAACCTCGAGGACGCGCTCGCGCCCCTGCCGGACGCCGTCGCCGCCGTCCGGGCCGTCGTTGCCGCCCGTGAGGCCGAGGGCACCGGCTTCGTCCTCAACGCCCGCACGGACGCCTTCCTCAAGGCCCCGGCCGGGAGCGACCCCCGGGCGATGCTCGCCGACGCCGTCACCCGCGGGCGCGCGTACCTCGACGCCGGCGCGGAGTGCGTCTTCGTCCCCGGGGTCCGCGACGCGAGCACGATCGCCGCGCTCGTCGAGAACCTCGGCGTCCGGCGGATCAGCGTCCTGGCGGGGCCGGGCGCCCCGCCGATGGCCGAGCTCGAGCGTCTGGGCGTCGCCCGCGCGTCCCTCGGGCCGTTCTCCTACCGCGTCGCGCTCACGGCGCTGCAGGACGCCACCGCTGCCCTGCTGGCCGGCGGCTCGCTGCCGGCCGGGGTCCGCGCGGACACCGTCTGACCCGTATCGTCCGGGGCGTGGAGCTGCTCGCATCGATCGACGGCGTCATCACCCCCAGCGCCGAGGCCACGATCCCCGTCACCGACGAGGGGCTGCTGCGCGGGGACGGGGCGTTCGAGGTCGTCCGCCTCTACGCGGGGCAGCCGTACGCGTGGGAGGACCACCTCCAGCGCCTGAGCACCTCGGCGGGCAACCTGCGGCTGGAGATCGACCTGCGGGCGCTGCAGGCCGACGTCGACGCGCTGCTCGAGCGGGCTGCCGGCTTCGACGGGCAGCTACGCGTCTTCTTCACCCGTGGCGGCCGTCGCGTCGCGCTGCTCGAGCCGATCAAGGCGCACGACCCGACGGTGGCGCTCGCGACCGTCGCCTTCGCGCCGACGCGAATCATGGACGGCATCAAGTCGCTGTCCTACGCAGCGAACATGCTCGCGACGCGCCTGGCCGTCGAGCAGGGCGCCCAGGAGGCGCTCCTGTGCACCCCGCACGGCCGCGTGCTGGAGGCGCCCACGTCCTCCTTCTTCTACGTCCTGGAGGACCGCCTGTACACGCCGCCGCTGGACGACCACATCCTCGCCTCGATCACCCGGCGGGACGTCATCGCGCTCGCGGGCGCGCAGGAGCGCGTCACGACCCGGGACGACCTGCGCACCATGAGCGAGGCGTTCCTGGCCTCGACGACCCGCGAGGTGCAGCCCGTGGCGTCCGTCGACGGGCAGGCGCTCCCCGCGGCCCCCGGCCCGCACACCGAGCGCGCGGCGACCGCGTTCGCCGCCCACGTCGCGTCGTCCCTCAACAGCGCATGAGGCTCGTCACCGTCATCGGGAACCGGCCGCAGTTCGTCAAGGCGGCCGCGGTCTCCCGCCTGCTGCGCGAGCAGCACGAGGAGATCCTCGTCAACACGGGCCAGCACTACGACGACGAGCTCTCGACGATCTTCGTCACGGAGCTCGGCATCCCACGGCCCGAGCACGAGCTGCGCCTGGGCAGCGGCACCAACACGGCGCAGACCGCGCGCATGCTCGCCCAGCTGGAGCCGATCCTCACCGGCGCCGCGCCGGACGCCGTCCTCGTCTACGGCGACACGAACTCGACGCTCGCGGGGGCGCTGGCCGCCGCGCAGGCCGGCATCCCGATCGCGCACGTCGAGGCCGGCATGCGGTCCTTCGACCGCCGCATGCCCGAAGAGCTCAACCGCGTCCTCACCGACCACATGTCGCAGCTGCTGCTGTGCTCGTCGGCGACGGCGGTCGACAACCTCGCGCGGGAGCACGCCGTGGGCGAGGCGGTGCTCGTCGGGGACGTCATGGTCGACGTCGCCCACCTCTTCCCGCCGCGCGCCGCGGCCGACGACGCGGCGCTGCGCGAGGCGGGCGTCGAGCCGGGGCAGTACGTCCTCGTCACCGCGCACCGCGCCGGCAACGTCGACGACCCGCAGCGCCTGCAGGCCCTCGTCGACCTGCTGCTCGCGCTTCCGCTGCCCGCGGTCCTGCCGCTGCACCCCCGCACGGGCGCCCGCCTGGACGCCGCCGGCCTGCTGGACACCCTGCAGGCCGCCGACCACATCCGCCTCACCCCGCCGCTGGGGTACCTCGCCTTCACCGCGTTGCTCATGCGGGCCCGGGCGATGCTGACCGACAGCGGCGGCGTGCAGAAGGAGGCCTACCTCGCTGGTGTCCCCTGCGTGACGCTGCGCGACACGACGGAGTGGGTCGAGACGGTCAGCAGCGGCTGGAACATCCTCGTCGACCTCGACAAGGACGCCGCCCTGGCGGCCCTGGAGCGGACGATGCCCGCCGAGCGCCCGGAGCTCTACGGCGACGGCCATGCAGCACTTCGGGTGCTCGAAGCGCTCGACCTTCTCCCGAGCTGACGCGCCCGGCGGTGCCCACGCGTACATTCCGGTGCGATGCAGGCCGGGGGACGCGTGGCAGCGGTGCTGGCGGTCGTGCTCTTGGGCGCGGGGACCACGGACGCCCTCGCGGCCCCCGTGACGGTCGTCGGCAGCGGCTTCGACGCGCCGGAGCAGGCGGCGGCGACGCCCGAGGGCGGGATCCTCGTCGCCGACACGGCGAACGCGGTGGTGCGACGCATCGCGCCGAGCGGCACCACGACCGTCGTGGCGGGGACGCCGGGTCAGACCGGCGTGACGGGGGACGGCGGCCCGGCGACCGCACCCGGCGCCCGCCTGCAGCAGCCCGCCGGCGTGTGGCCGCTGCCGGGTGGTGGCTTCCTCGTCGCCGACCGCGGACCGGGCGGCGGCGCCGGCGGCCGCGTCCGGCGCGTCGGCCCCGACGGCGTGCTGGGCCCCGTCGCGGGCGACGGCACGGCCTGTGTCCCGGCCACGGCCACCTGCGGCGACGGCGGGCCGGCG
>CAZRLR010000143.1:0-10100 GCA_964600395.1 uncultured Conexibacter sp. | reverse complement strand
TCTTCTCCATCGGCTCGGGCAGCTCGTAGCCCTTCTCGATGCCCTCGAGGCCGGCCTGCAGCAGCGCGGCGAAGGTGAGGTACGGGTTGCACGCCGGGTCCGGGCAGCGCAGCTCCATCCGCGTCGCCTTCTCCTTGCCCGGGTGGTACAGCGGGACGCGCACGAGCGCGGAGCGGTTGCGGCGCGACCAGGCGACGTAGACCGGGGCCTCGTAGCCGGGGACCAGGCGCTTGTAGGAGTTGACCCACTGGGCGAAGATCGAGGAGATCTCGCGGGCGTGCTTGAGCTGCCCGGCGATGAAGGCCTTGCCGATGTCCGACAGGAAGTACGTGTCGTCGGCGTCGAAGAAGGCGTTCTTGCCGTCCTTGAAGAGCGACAGGTGCGTGTGCATCCCGGACCCGTTCTCGCCGAAGAGCGGCTTGGGCATGAAGGTCGCGTGCCACCCGTACTTCATCGCGTACTCCTTCACGGTGATGCGGTACGTCATGCAGTCGTCGGCCATCTTCAGCGCGTCGGCGTAGCGCATGTCGACCTCGTGCTGGGAGGGGCCGACCTCGTGGTGGGAATACTCGACGTGGATGCCCTGCTGCTCGAGCGCCAGGACGGTCTCGCGGCGCACGTCGCTGCCGGCGTCGAGCGTCGTGAGGTCGAAGTAGCCGCCCTCGTCGAGCGTCTCGGTCCCCTTGCTGTCCTTGAACAGGAAGTACTCGAGCTCCGGCCCGACGTTGAACGTGTCGAAGCCCATCGTGTGCATGCGGTCGATCGCGCGGCGCAGCACGTGGCGCGGGTCGCCCTCGTACGGGGTGCGCTCGGGCGTCTGGATGTCGCAGAACATGCGCGCGACGCCCTGCTCCTCCGGCCGCCACGGGATGATGCGGAAGGTCGTCGGATCCGGCATGGCGATCATGTCCGACTCCTCGATCGCGTTGAAGCCGGTGATCGACGAGCCGTCGAAGCCCATGCCGCCCTCGAAGGCGTCCTCGAGCTCCTCGGCGTTGATCGAGAACGACTTCAGCTGCCCCAGGATGTCCGTGAACCACAGGCGGATGAACCGGATGCCCTGCTCGTCGACGAGCGCCTTGATGTCGGCGGCGTTGGTCGGATGGTCGCTCATGGCGGGGACCCTAGTAGGCGGGCGGCGTCGGTGCGAGCGCCCCTGGGCCCAGTCCGTGGGGCCTGCGGTTGTACGCGTGGTCGAGTCCCCGGGGGACCGGCGCGGCGGTCAGTTCGCGCGGGCGGCGGTGCGCCGGCGGTCCTCGTCCAGCCAGTGCTGGGCCCAGGACTTCAGCGCCGCCAGGGCCGGCTCGAGGCTGGCCCCCATGTCCGTCAGGCCGTAGGCGACCTTCACGGGCGGCCCCGGCGTGACGACGCGGGCGACGACGCCGCGCGCCTCGAGCTCGCGCAGGCGCTCGGCGAGCATCCGGTCCGACAGCTGCGGGACGGCCTGGGCGATCTCGCCGAAGCGCAGGGGGCGCGACGGGTGGGCGTCCAGCAGGGTGGCGACGATGGCGCCGGTCCAGCGCCGCCCGATGAGCTCGACCGCCTCGTGGTAGAGCGGGCAGCACCCGGGCGTGCCGCAAGCCTCGATGTCCTGGTCGTCGCGCACGGAGATCCAGGGTAGAGCCCGCGGCGGCGCCGGCGACGCGGGGCCCGTCAGGAGCCGGCGGACGAGGTGAACGCCGCGACGAACACGAGGAAGACGCCGAGCAGCACGACGTACATCGCGATGCGATCGGGCCGGTGCACGGCGCGCTCGACGGCCGACCGGGGGCGGCGCTCGCCGATCTCGCGCAGCGCGCGGCGCTCGGCGACCTGGGCGTGCAGGCCCGGGTTGCCGGTGATGCGCACGGTCTTGCGGTCCTCGGGGGCCAGGTCGTCGGCGGCGACCGCCTCGGCGTCGGCCTCGGCGAGGTAGCGGTCGACGGGCTCGAGGGCGAAGCGATCGTCGACCAGCCCGCCCTCGGGCTCGGCCGTCGCGGGCGTGCCCGTGAGGATGATCTCGCGCGACCGGGCGGCGACGGGGGCCCCGAAGGCGCCGTCGAGGTCGAGGGCGTCGGCGAAGGCGGCGACCTCGGGACGGCGCGGGCGTGGGGCATCCTTGACCGGCGCGCCGGTGATGCGGCCGCGGCGGGGCGTCGACGCCGGAGCCGGCCGCTCGTCACGCTCGATGAGGACGCTCCGGGCAGGGCGGGCGGACGGACGCCGGTCGGTGTCCGCCGCAGGCGCGTCGCGCCGCACGGGGCGGTCGTCGCGGAGGTCGGTCGGCACGTCCGGGGCGGTCGGGCGCGGAGCAGGGACGCGGTGCCCGTCGCCGCCGGGGCGAAGGTGCTCGACGTCTGCCCACCAGGATCTGTCGTCAGCGATCTCGGTCATCTCATGGTTCAGCGGGTCTTGCCCTGCGCAGACCCGGTTCTGGGGCCGTTCTCGTGCTGATGCCCCGGTCGCCCGGGGCGAGGCTCATCGTAGCAATGAGCGAAAACCCTGCAAATGTCCCTCTTCTGCAACGAGTCTTGCAGACGGGTCGGACGGGACGCCCGGATCCGCGTTCAGTTCCGGCCGGCGGTGGCCGCGACGTAGGACGCGACGTCCTTGGCGTCCTGGCCGTCGATGAGGCCGGCGGGCATCTGGCCCATGCCGCGCGCGCGGCCCATCTGGATCGCGTTGAGCGTCAGCGCCTCGACGGGGCGGATCACGTCGAGGTTGGGGCCGACCCGGCCGACGGCGTTGGCCGACTTGAGCTGGTGGCAGGTCGAGCAGTTCTTCGCGAAGACCTTGCGGCCGTGCTGCTGATCGGCGGTCAGCTTGACGCCGCCCGGGGCCTGCTTGGACTGGTTGTGCTTGTTCGCGGCGACGACGGCCACCGGCACCCCGAGGCCGAACGCGGTCAGCAGCCCGAGCATGACCCACGTGACGTTGCGGCTCGCCCGCGTCTGGCGGTGCAGGTTCTGCCGGGCTCCACGCGCGGAGCCACCGCCGAAGGCGAGGAAGACGACGGTCCCGGCGATGAGGACGAACGCGAGGACGAACGAGGCGGTGGCGATCACGCGCGCAGCCTACCGCGCCGTGCGGCGCCCGTGGGCCCAAGGGGGCCGCCGTGCGCCACGCTCCCGGGACGCGGCGCGACGGCACGTCGCGTCATCGCCCCCGCCCCTGTCCGAAGTTCATGATCGGCGGTGCGACGGCGCGGAAATCACCGGCCCCGCCACCGGCGGCGACCGCCTCCTGCGCCTGGTCGGCCTGCTCGGCCTGCCGCCGCTCGAGCTCACGCTGGTCCAGCGGCGAGAAGTCCTTGACCGTGGCCAGCGGGCGCTCGGACGCCTCCAGGCGCCACAACCGCCGGACGAGCACGTTGACCTGTCCCCCGGCCGCCGGGTGCCGCTCGAGCCGGCCCTCGGCCACGATGAGCGGCTCGGTCCGCGCGACGAGGCGGTGACGCTCGTAGACGTCGGGGGGCACGATGAGGTTGATCGTCCCGCCTTCGTCCTCCATCAGCATGAAGACGATGCCCTTCGCGGTGCCCGGGCGCTGGCGGGCGACGACGAGCCCGCCGACGCGGACGGTGCTGTTGTGGCGGACCCTGGCCAGGGCGGTGCTCGCCGTCGCGCGCTGGCCGTCCAGCTCGGTCCGCAGGAGCCCGACCGGGTGCGTCCCGGTCGTCACGCCCGTGCTCGAGTAGTCGGCGATCATCGCCTCCCAGGATCCGAGCTCGGGCAGGCCCGGTGCCGTCGGTGGGGCCAGCGGCAGCGCCAGCTGGGTGCCGAGGTCCTCCAGCGGCCGACCCTGGGCGGGGCGGCGCTGCAGGCGCACGCCGGGGGCGGCCGCGCCCATCTGCCACAGCGCCGCGCGCCGCCGGTGCCCGGGGACCGCGACCTCGTGCGCGACGAGGTCGTCGCAGGCACCCGACCAGGCCAGGCGCTCGAGCGCCGGACGCCCCGCGCCGGCCCGGGCGATGAGGTCGCCGATCGACGTGAACGGCCCGTCGGCGGCCCGTGCCCGCGCGACCGCGGCGACCTCGTCCTCCCGGACGCCCAGGACGTAGCCCAGGCCGATGCGCACGGCCGAGCGGCCGTCCTCGGTGCGCTCCATCGTGCAGCCCACGGCGCTGGCGTTCACGTCCGTCGGCAGCACCGGGATCCCGCGGCGCTGGGCCTCGTGCACGAGCGCGTCCGGCGGGTAGAAGCCCATGGGCTGCTCGTCCAGGAGCGCGCAGAGGAACTCGGCGCCGTGATGGACCCGCAGCCAGGTGGACTGGTAGGCCAGCAGGCCGAAGGCGGCGCCGTGGGCCTTGGGGAAGCCGAAGCCCGAGAACCCGACGATCATCTGGTAGACGCGCTCGGCGGTCTCGGCACTGGCGCCGTGCGTGCGGCGCGCGCCGTCGACGAAGCGGTCGTGGTACGCGCGGATCGCCGCCTCCGAGCGCTTGCGGCTCATCGCCCGGCGCAGCCCCTCGGCCTCCCCCGCGCTGAAGCCGGCGAACGCCATCGCGACCTCGATGACCTGGTCCTGGAAGATGATCGTCCCCAGCGTGTCCTTCAGGACCTCCTCCAGCGCGGGGTGCTCGTACGGGACCTTGTAGAAGGGGTCGGCGCGGATGCGCTGGCGCCGCTCGATGTACGGGTTGACCGCGCCGCCCTGGATCGGGCCGGGCCGGACGATCGCCACCTGGATCGTCAGGTCGTCGAGCTTCTCGGGGTGGGTGCGCAGCAGCGACGCCATCTGCGCGCGGCTCTCGATCTGGAAGACGCCGGTCGTCTCGGCGCGCTGGATCGCGCCGTACGTCGCCTGGTCGTCGTACGGGATCCGCGACAGGTCGACCCGCTCCCCGCTCGTGGCCGCGATCATCTCCACGCAGCGCTCGACCGCCGACAGCATCCCGAGCCCGAGCAGGTCGATCTTCAGGAAGCCCGCGTCCGCGCAGGAGTCCTTGTCCCACATGACCATCTGGCGGCCCTCCATCGCCGCGGGGACGACGGGGCAGCAGTCCACGAGCGGCCGGGTCGCGACGATCATGCCGCCGGAGTGCTGGCTCAGGTGCCGCGGCAGGCCCTGGGCCTCGTGGGAGAGCCGCACGAGCCAGTCCCAGCGCCCCGCGGGCCCGTCCGGGCCACCCTGCCCGAGGCGCTGGTCACCGAGCGCCAGCACGACGTCCTTGTCGACCCGTGCTGCGCTCCAGCCCTCCGAGGAGCGCGCGACCCGCTCGATCTCGCCCGCCGGCAGGCCGAGCGCCTTGCCGAGCTCGCGGATCGCCCCGCGGGCCTTGAAGGTCGGGAAGGCGGCCACGAGCGCCGAGCGGTCGTGGCCGTAGCGCTCGTGGATGCGCGGGATGAGCGTCGCGCGCACGTCCCGCGGGAAGTCCAGGTCGATGTCCGGCAGCGAGGTGATCTCCTCGTTGAGGAAGCGCCCGAGGAAGAGCTCGTTCGCGACCGGGTCCACGTGCGAGAGCCCGGTGAGGTAGCAGACGATGGACGACACGCTCGAGCCGCGGCCGCGCCCCGGCGGCAGCAGCGCGCGGGCGGTGTCGGGCCCGCGGACCTCCGCGGCCACCTCACGCGCGAGCTCGAGGAGGTCGTGGTGCAGGACGAAGAACCCCGAGAGGCCCAGGTGCGAGATGAGCTTGAGCTCCTGCTCCAGGCGGCCGGCGGCGCGCTCGCGCAGGTGCTGCATCGCCGCGCCCCCCGGCCCCTTCCCCGGCGGGTAGCGGGTGTCGAAGAGCGCGTGGCAGGTCGCGGCGAGCTTGGCGTCGGCCGCCGTGTCGTCCGAGCCCGGGTAGCGGTAGCCGAGGTCCTGCCCCAGGTCGAAGGTCAGCGACGCCGCCAGGCGCGCGCTCTCGGCCACCGCCTCCGGATGGTCGGCGAAGCGCGCCGCCATCGCGGCCGGCGTCGTGAGCACGTGGGTGTGGTTGCCGCGGCGCAGCGGCTCGGACGCGTCGAGCGTCGAGTGCTCGCGGATCGCGACGAAGGCGTCCTGGAGCGGCGCCCGCGTGTGGGCGTGCGCGTGGACGTTGCCCGTCGCCACGCAGGCGACGCCGAGCTGCCGGGCCAGCGCCTCCAGCTCGCGGTTGCGTGCGCGGTCGTGGCGGCTGAACGGGCGCTGCAGCTCGACGCGCAGCCCCTCCGCCCCGAAGGCGGAGCGCAGCGCGCGCAGCGTCGGTGCGTCGTGGACGCCGCGTCGCGCGCAGCCGCTGAGGCAGACGAGGCCCTCGGCGAACTCGGTGACGTCGGCGACGGTGACGGACGGCTGCGACAGGTCCCGCCGGTGCGTCGGCGCGTCGCGGGTGTGCGCGTGGGCCCGCGTGAGCAGGCGGCAGAGGTTGCGCCAGCCGCGGGCGTCGCGGACGAGCAGCGTCAGGTGCCGCAGCGGCGGCAGGTCGTGCGGCGCGGTCCCGTCCGGACGCACGCTGACCTCCGCCCCGTGGATCGCGTGCAGACCGTGGGCCCCGGCGGCCTGGGCGAACTCCATCGCGCCGCTCAGGGTGTCGTGGTCGGTCAGCGCCATGGCCGTGTGCCCCTGCTCCAGCGCGGCGACGACGAGCTCGTCCGGGAGCGAGGCGCCGTCGAGGAACGAGAAGGCGGAGTGGCAGTGGAGCTCGACGTACGACACGAACGCATGTTCGCATCCGTGGCGGCGTTTTCCAAAAGGCGCCCACTTGCGGGAAGAACGCTCACGCGTGCTCCAGGCAGTCGCCGCGACGCTCCCAGCCGCCGCCCGGCGGACGGGTCCACGCGTCCAGCAGCTGCGACTGCGAGCGCGTGAGCCCGACCTGCACCCCGACCTCGGCGCCCAGTGCCCCCTCGACCCCGGCGCCGTACTGCTGCTCGTGGGTGCCGTAGCGCGTGAGGTCGATCCGCCCGTCCTGCACGAGCGCCGCCCCGAGGTCGCGGGCGGCGGCCGGCAGGTCGCCGCGACGCCCGGGCGTCAGGGCGCGCAGCAGCCGCCGCGCGGCCGCCAGGTGCGCCGGGACGGTGAGGTCCAGCGTCGCGGTCACCTCGGCCGACAGCTTGCGCTTGTCGTTCGTCCCCAGCGTGTGGGGCAGCTTCGCCTCGGCGAGCGCCGCGCCCTCGGCGGAGCCCGAGCCGACGACGGCCAGCCGCAGCGGCCGGCCGTGGCGGTCGAGGGTGAGCTGCACGCCGACCGACCCGCCGAGGCCGACGGAGGCCATGCCGTCCGCGAGCGCCGCCGAGCCGCCCGCGTCGAGGTCCAGCAGCAGGGTACCGCCGCCGTGGACGAGGTCCTGGGTGCCGCCGAGCGCCACCCCCGCCACGCCCTGCAGCTCGCTGCCGAACGGGCCCTTGACCGTCCCGGACAGGCTGATCCCGCCCTTGAGCGTCCGTGAGTCCGGCCGCGGCAGCCGCCGCCCGCTGCCGACCTTCAGGACCTTCTGGGCGAGGTGGAGGACTGGCCCGAAGCCGGGCACGGACGAGCCGGTGCGGCCGACGATCACCTCGATGAGCCGCTGCTGCAGGCGGTCGGCGGCTGCGTCGTCGGGCACCGTCCAGGTGCGGCCGCCGCCGAGCTGGGCGACCGCGGCGACCTGGGCCATCGCGCCGTTGGAGAGGTCCAGCCCACCGAGCTTCAGGTGACCGTCGGCCCCGACCCCGGCGGTCAGCCCGGCGTCGACGTCGTCGAGCAGCGTGAGGCTCACGCTGCCGTCGGAGCTCACCGAGCGCAGGAGCGCGGTGGTGCGCCCGATCCGGACGAAGGTGAGCTTCGCCGACGCGTTGACGTCCGTCCCGGAGGTGCGCACGGTGCACGGCCCCGGCGTGACGGTGGCGCAGCCCTCCCCCGTGACGCGGCACAGCGCCTGCTGGAAGCCACGGCCCACCGCGTTGACGATCGACGGGGCGGCCGTCGCCGTGCCGACGATCGCGAGGACGAGCACGACGACCGCCACGACGGCGATGTATTCCAGGCTCGCCTGGCCGCGGTCCTCGCGCAGGCCGCGACGACGCGGAGGGCGGGGAGGGACGGGGCGGCAGGCGGGCACCCGCCCACCCTGGCGGCGACCGCTGTGCCGGGGCTACCGCCTTCGTGTGACGGATCTGCGACGCGCGTGCGCCGGCGCCGTGACGGGACGACGGGTCAGGTCGTCCAGAAGCCGAGCTTCGTGCCGCGCAGGATCCGCGAGCCGGGACGGCGGACGAACGTGCGCCCGCTGCGTGCCTCCTCGGCGCCGACGAGGCGCGCGAGCACGAGCGCCTGGGTGAGCCCGACGAGCACGACGCCGCCGGTCACCCGCAGCGCGGCGTCGGGGGCGTCGAGGAGCCACAGCGGCGTGGCGAGGACGGCGACGACGAGCGGCAGGTGCCACAGCGGGGTGGGCTCGCCGCTGCCGGCCTGCGCCGGCCCGCCGGGCAGCGGCTCGGCCGCCGCGATGGAGGACCGCACCCCGCGCGGCCCGAAGACGCCGAGCAGGACGGCGACGAGCAGAAGCTGCCCGATCGTCGAGGCCGGGACGTCGGTGGCGTGGTCGTCGAGCGCGAGCAGCGCCACCGACCCCACGGCCCCGATCGCCGCCAGCACGCCGCCCTCCAGCGCGAGCCGCTCGCGGTAGGTCGGCGGCGGGTCGGCGGGCGTCGTGGAGGCGGGGCGGGTGGACATGGCCGCAGTCTCCCGGACCGCGGGCTAGGCGACCGGCGTCGTGGCGCGCGCCGGCGCACGCACGTGCTGCACCCGCACGCGGACGCCGTGCCGGGGCGCCAGCGTGATCCCACGCAGGACGACCGGGTCGGGCGCCCGGCCGAGGGCCACGAGGTCGGCCCGCGGGACGACCACCCGCAGGACCTCGGTGAGCTCGGCCTGGGCGAGGGCCGCCCCGATGCAGCGCCGCACGCCGCCGCCGAACGGCAGCCAGCCGTAGGCCTCGGCACCCTCGGCGAGGAAGCGCTCGGGCCGGAAGGCGAGCGGGTCGCGATAGAGGTCGGCCCGGCGATGGACGAGCGCGATCGCCGGATAGACCTTCACCCCGGCCGGGAGCGTCCACCCGGCGACGGTGCGCGGCCGCGTGAGCGTGCGCTCGGCCGCGTCGATGACCGGGCGCAGGCGCAGCGTCTCGCGGGCGACGGCGTCCAGGGCCCCGTCGCCGCCGTCCGCGTCGTCCTCGAGCGCCGCCCGCAGGCGGCGCAGCCGGTCGGGGTCGTGCAGCAGGAACTCGAAGGCGAACGCCAGCGCGGTGGCCGTCGTCTCGTGCCCGGCGGCCAGCAGCGTGATGAGCTCGTCGCGCAGCTCGGCGTCGGTCATCGGGCTGCCGTCCTCGTCGCGCGCGCGCAGCAGCAGGGAGAGGACGTCCTGGCGCTCGTCCAGGTCGGCGGCGCCCCGGCGCAGCGCGATCTCCTCGTAGAGCAGCGCGTCGGCCCGGCGAAGCGCCCGCGTCAGGCGTCCCCCCGGGCTCCACGGCCCGAGGTCGCGCCGCAGCGCGTCGTTGACGAGCAGCAGGTTGGAGCTGTCGAGCACCGCGACGAGCGCCTCGCGCAGCCGGGCCACGCGCGCAGGGTCGAAGACGCCGAAGACCGCGCGGCAGATGACCTCGAAGGTCAGGTCGCGCATCCGCGCGCGGAGGACGAGCTCCTGCCCCGGGTGCCACGTGTCGACCTCGCGCTCGGCGACCTCGCGGATGATCCGGCGGAAGCCGGCGACGCGTGAGCCCTGGAACGGCGGCGAGAGCAGGCGGCGGTGGCGCAGGTGGTCGGCCCCGTCGAGGACGAGCAGCGAGCGCGTGCCGAGGATCGGGCTCAGGAACGAGTTCGCCTCGCCGGCGAGCAGGTCGCGCTGGTCGCCCGTCATGAGCTCGCGGATCGCCGCGGGATCCGCGACGTACACCCCGGTGCCGAAGCCCGAGAAGCGGACGGTGAACACGTCGCCGTAGCGTCGCTGCCAGCGCTCGAGCATGTCGAGCGGCCGATGCGCGAAGCGGGCGGTGAGATAGGGCGCTGGGCCGGACGGCCCGGGCGGGAGCTCCATGGCGCAAGGCTAGAGCGGTGCGGGGCTCAGCGCTGGCGGTACCACCCCCCGCCCTCGAGGTCCCGGAACACGACGAGGTCCCGGCCGCCGGCCGTCACGACCTCCCAGTAACGGCGGCGCAGCGGCGCGTCGGTCCACCAGCG
>CAZRLR010000142.1:0-10136 GCA_964600395.1 uncultured Conexibacter sp. | reverse complement strand
TGGCGCACGGCCTCGACGATGTCGCCGGTGCCGGCCTCGCCCTTGGAGCGGATCAGGGCGGCGCCCTCGGCGATCCGGCGCAGGGCCTCCCCGAGGTTCGTGGCGCCGCAGACGAACGGGACCTCGAAGGCCCACTTGTCGATGTGGTTGGCCTCGTCGGCCGGCGTGAGGACCTCGGACTCGTCGATGTAGTCGACCTCGAGCGCCTGCAGGACCTGCGCCTCGGCGAAGTGCCCGATGCGCGCCTTGGCCATCACGGGGATCGTGACCGCCTCCTGGATGCCCTTGATCATGGCCGGGTCGCTCATCCGGGCCACGCCACCGTCACGGCGGATGTCGGACGGGACGCGCTCGAGCGCCATGACCGCGACGGCCCCGGCGTCCTCGGCGATCTTCGCCTGCGAGGCGTCGACGACGTCCATGATGACGCCGCCCTTCAGCATCTCGGCAAGGCCGGTCTTGACCCGGGGCGTGGCTTCGTCGCGCATGGGCGAAAGTGTATCCCCGCGGTCGGGATTCACCGCGCCCGGTGCGTCCAAGGTGCAAGCTGGCGTATGGCCTCCCCGGCCATGCGGCGAGCGCGCCCGACGGTCGGGCGCACCGCTGTCACTTCAGGCGGAAGGCCTTGATGCGCTCCTGGTACTGCGTGGCGTCGCGGGCGTAGACGCCGTAGGCGAGCGCCTGGATGATCGACAGCAGCGCGGTGTGGGAGCGGACGTAGGCCGGGCTGTTGGACGAGTAGTACAGGCGGATGGAGGCCAGCTTGGCGACCTCGGAGAGCGTCGCGTCGGTGATCGCCACCGTGCGCGCCTTGCGGTGGCGGGCGAGCTTCATCGCGCGGACGACGAGCGGGTGCGGACGGCCGGCGCTGAGACCGATGACGAGCGTGTTCTCGTCGATGCGCCCCAGGCGGCTGAGCGCCTCCTGCGACGGGCTGGCGACGATGTCGGCCTGCAGGTCCAGCAGCATCAGCAGGTGGCGCAGGTAGGACGCGAAGAACGCCATCTGGTCCGTGCCGGCGATGAGCACGCGGTCGGCCGACGCGATCGCGTCGATCGTCGCCTGCACGTCGCTGCGCGAGACCTTGCGCGCCGTCTCCTCGACGTTGACGTAGTCGGAGGCGATCGCCGTCTCGAACTCGTTCTGGTCCAGCGAGAAGAGCGGCTCGACGACGGCGCCACGCGGCCCGTCGGGCGCGGAGTGCTTGCGCCGGTACTCCTGCCGGGCGGAGTCCTGCAGCTCCGGGAACCCTTCGAAGCCGAGCGCCTGGGAGAACCGGACGACCGTCGAGCTCGAGGTGTTCGCGCGGCGCGCGAGCTCCTCCGCGGTCTGGAAGGCGACCTCGTCGAGGTGATCGACGATGTACTGCGCGACGTCCTTCTGAGAACGCGAGAACTCGTCGAAGCGGGCCTGGATGTAGGCCGACAGGGTCTGGTGGCCGTGCGCCTCGTGCGGCGGGGCCTGCGGGGTCATTGCGGTCCTCTTCATGGGCGAGAGGGGTGTTCGACGCCACCCGTGACCGTTCCTTCACGACCCGACCGATCTTCCTGTGGCCGGCCGGCGCCGGCCCCCCGTCAGCCGAGGTCGTCGCGGTCCCCGTCGGCCTCGCCGTAGAGGTCGCGATCCGGGGCACGCTCCTCCGTCCAGTGCTCGGCGTGACCGGTGATCGCGGCGGTGCCGTGGTCATCCCCGTGGCTGGCGTGCTCGATGAGCTCCGCCTCGGCCATCTCGAAGCCCTCGGACTCCCCGCCACCCGCCTCCCACACGGGCATCATGGCCGGATCCTTCGGATCGTCGAAGCGCATGCAGGCGAGCCTAACCGACCGTGTCAAGCCCGCCGCGCGGCGGTCGCGTCAGTCGCGCGCCGCGGCCACCGCCCGGGCCACCGCACGGTCCACGCGACGCCGGCGCCGGCGCTGCAGCAGGACGACGAGCAGCAGCGCCGCGACGCCTCCGGCGACCGCGGGTCCGGGTTGCCGGCGGGCGGCCTCGGCGGCCTGCTGCATCTGTCGGGCGGCCTCCTGCGCGGCGGCCTGCGGGTCCTCGCGGACGTGGGCGGCGGTGTCGGCGACCTTCGCCTTGGCCTCGTCGGCCTTCGCCGCGACCTGCTCCTTTGTCTCGGCGGCCTTCTCCTTCGCGCGTCCGGCGACGTCGGCCTTGGCGGCCAGCGCCTCGACGGTGTCCTCGAGCTCGGCGCGCGTCGCCTGCACCTGCGCGCGGGCCTCCTCGACGGTCTCGGGCTCCGGCGCACCGGCGGGGCCGGTGACGGCCGCGTCCTCCGGGTCCGGGACGGGATCGGACGGGCTCATCGGCGTGCGGCCTCCTTGATCGTGTCGACGTCGGTCTTCGTGCTGGCGATGGCCTGCTCGGGGACGGGCGCGCCGGCCCGGGCGACCTGTCCCTTGCCCACGAGCGCCAGCGCGCCCGCAAACGCCAGCAGCACGGCGGCGACGACGAGCGCCGCCAGCCAGGCGTGGTCCAGCGCGGTCGCGAGCGCCAGGACCGCAGCCGCGACGAGCGCACCGCCGCCGTAGAGGGCCACGACGCCCGCCGCACCGAAGAGCCCGGCGCCGACGCCCGCGTGCCGGCCCTTCTGCTGCAGCTCGAGCTGGGCGAGCTTGAGCTCTTGGCGCACGAGGGCGGAGGTCTGCTCCGACAGGCGCGTGAGCAGCTGCGCGGTCGGCAGGTTGTCCGTGTCGGTCATGGCCCAGTGGGTGCCCGGCGCCCGTCCGGGCCAACCCTCAGCGGGGCCGCGCCGCCTCCTCGCGCTCCTCGGCGGCGGCCTTGTCCTGCTTCGTCGTGTCGCGGGGCGGGGTGATCGGCTCCTGCTCGGGCGGCTGACCCTGCTCGATCCGCCGGGCGCGGGTGAGCTCCGCGTTCAGCTCGGCGCCCAGCAGGACGGCGATGTTCGTGATCCACAGCCACACGAGGAACGCGATGACGCCGCCGAGCGAGCCGTAGGTCTTGTTGTAGCTCGCGACGTACGCGACGTAGAGCGCGAAGAGCGCCGAGGCCACGAGCCAGATCGCCACGGCGAACACCCCGCCGGGGCTGACCCAACGGATCCCGGGCTGCTGCGCGTTGGGCGCCGCCCAGTACAGGAGGGCGAGCATGACGGACACGATGACGAGCAGGAACGGCCACTTCGCGATGTCCCACACGGAGACCGCCGTGTCCCCCACGCCGAGGAGCCTGCCCGCCTGCTCGGCGATCCCGCCGGTCGCCACGACGGCGATCGCCGAGACCGACAGGAGCACGAGCAGGACGAGCGTCAGCGCGAGCTGCTGCGGGCGCAGCCGGTAGAACGGGCGACCCTCCTCGACCTCCCAGATGGCGTTGGACGCCCGGGTGAAGGCGCCGACGTAGCCCGAGGCCGACCACACGGCGCCGAGGATGCCGACGACGAACGCCACGCCGGCCGCCCCGCCGCTGTCCTGCAGGTTCTCGATGGCCGAGATGATGATGTCGCGCGCCGGGTTCGGGGTGACCTCGGTGATGTTGTCGATGAGCGCGTCCGTCGTGCCCCGCCCGGCCAGGCCGACGAGCGAGACGAGGACGAGCAGCGCCGGGAAGATGGCCTGGATGCCGTAGTACGTCAGCGCGGCGGCCCAGTCGGTCGCGTCGTCCTCCTGGAACTCCTTGAAGGTCCGCTCCAGGACGCCCTTCCGGGACGGGCTGGTCAGGTCGGTCGGGCCCTCCGGGGCGCGCCGTGTCGTCGAGGCCATGGACGGCCGGTACCCGGCTGCGCGCCCACGTCGCCTGCCGTGTCACCGGACGGACCCGCTGACGCCGGAGCGGCGAACCGGCGAAGATGGACGCATGAGCACGAGCGAGCAGCAGCGCGAGCACGACGTCGTCGTCTTCGGGGCCACCGGCTTCGTCGGGCGCCTGACGGCGAAGTACCTGGCCGATCACGGGCCCGCCGGGGCGCGCATCGCGCTGGCCGGCCGCTCCCAGGCCCGGCTGGAGGCCACGCGGGCCGCGCTCGGCCCGGTGGCCGCGGACTGGCCGCTGATCGAGGCCGACAGCCTGGACGACGGCGCGATGTCCGCCCTCGCGGCTTCGACGACCGCCGTCGCGACGACCGTCGGCCCCTACCACCGCTTCGGCCTGCCGCTCGTCAAGGCGTGCGCCGCGACCGGCACCCACTACGCCGACCTCACCGGTGAGGTGTTGTTCATGCGCACCAGCATCGACGTCGCCGACGAGGCCGCGCAGGCCAGCGGCGCGCGCATCGTCCACACCTGC
Organism: uncultured Conexibacter sp.; assembly: GCA_964600395.1. Taxonomy (GTDB): domain Bacteria; phylum Actinomycetota; class Thermoleophilia; order Solirubrobacterales; family Solirubrobacteraceae; genus Paraconexibacter. The sequence goes on along the minus strand of CAZRLR010000142.1, from coordinate 5,888 downwards.
GGCTTCGACTCGATCCCCTCCGACCTGGGCGTCCTGCTGCTCGCCGAGCACGCCAAGGCGCACGACCTGGGCGAGCTCGGGAAGACGACCCTCGTCGTCAAGGCGATCAGCGGCGGCGCCAGCGGCGGCACGATCGACTCGATGCGCGGGCAGCTCGACGAGGCCAAGGCCGACAAGGCCAGCCGGAGGATCATGCTCGACCCGTACGCGCTCAGCCCCGACCGCACCGCCGACCCCGACGGCAAGGACGAGCGCGACCCGATGGGCGTCACGCGCGAGGACGACCTCGGCGGCTTCCTGGCCCCGTTCGTCATGGGGACGGTCAACACGCGGGTCGTGCGGCGCTCCAACGCGCTGCAGGGCTACGCCTACGGCCGCTCGCTGCGCTACCGCGAGCTCATGCTCGGCGGCGGGCTGCCGCTCGGACCGGTCAAAGCGAGTGCCATCGCCGGCGGGATGGCGGCGCTGATGGCGGGCCTGGCGCTGCCGCCGACGCGCATGCTGCTCGACCGCGTCCTCCCGGACCCCGGCGAGGGCCCGAGCGAGAAGGCGCGCGAGAAGGGCTTCTTCCGCATCGACGTGCACACGACGACGACCACCGGCGCCCGGCTCGTCTGCGAGATCCAGGCCCCCGGCGACCCCGGCTACAAGGCCACCGCGGTCATGCTCGGCGAAGCGGCGCTCGCGCTGGCCCTCGACGGCGACCGCCTGCCGGACGCGGCGGGTGTCCTGACCCCGGCGACGGCCATCGGCGACGCCCTGGCCGACCGCCTGCGCGCGGCCGGGCACCGCTACGACGTCAGGGCCGCATAGCGTCCGGTGCGCTGGGGGCCGGCGTCGGCGTCGGCTCCGTGTGGACGACGACGTCGGCCAGCTCGGGTCGCTCGTCGCGCACGTCGGCCTCGATGAGCCCCGTGCGGCGGTGCGCGATCCGCAGCGGCTGCTCGGCCGGCAGCGCGACCGTCACGAACGCGACGCGGCCGCGGTCGGAGTCGCGGAAGCAGACCTCCAGCGGCGGCAGGCCGGTGTAGCGGCGCACGACCGTGTCGATGAGCTCGCGCTCGCCGGCGACGTCCCCGGCCGACGGCTCGATCGTCCAGTCGACCTGGGCCAGCGGCTCGATGTGCGTGAAGATCCGCGAGAGCTCGGGGACCGCGCCGCGGACCGCGTCCTCCAGCGACGTGACGATCTCGTGCGCGTGCTCGAGCGTCAGGTCCGAGGGCAGCTTGACGTGCAGCGACAGCTCGTGGCCGCCGGCGACGTTCATGACGCGGACGTTGTGGACCTCGCGGACGTCGCGGATGCCCAGCGCGGCGGCCGTCGCGCGCTCGCGCAGGTCCCCCGCCGCGTCCAGCGGCTCGACGTGCACGACGACGTCGGCGGTCGGCAGCGCGCCCCGCACCGTCGCCTCGATCTCGTCCGCGGTGGCGTGGGCCTGCGCAAGCCCCGCGTCCGGCGGGACGCCGACGACGACGTCGACGAACGAGCGCCCGGCCGACTGGCGCATGCGCACGCGGTCCACCTGCACGCCCCCGGGCAGGCCCGCCAGCGCGGCGCTGACGTCGGCGTGGGCCTGCGCCGGCGCCTGATCCATCAGGACCTGCACCGACTCGCGCGCCAGGCGGACGGCGGCGACGATGACGAGCACCGCGACGACGAGCGCGGCGATCGAGTCCGCGCGCTGGTACCCGGCGCTGACGAAGACGAGGCCGACGAGGACGGCGAGCGAGCCGGCCAGGTCCGAGGCGAAGTGCAGCGCGTTGGCCGCCAGCGCGGCCGAGTCGTAGCGCCGTGACGCCCGCAGGCTCACGAGCGCCCGCGACGCGTCGACCGCGATGACGAGGACGAGGATCGCGATGACCCACCAGCGGACGTCGACCGCGTGGCCGCCGCTGCCGATGAGCCGCCGCAGCGCCTCGAAGCCGATGAAGGCCGAGACGAGCGCGAGGAAGGCGCTCTCCCCCAGCGCGGCGAGGTGCTGCGCCTTGCCGTGGCCGTACTGGTGGTCCTGGTCGGCCGGCCGCATCGCCACGCGGATCGCGAACAGCGTGAGCAGCGCGGCGACGAGGTCGGTGCCCGAGTGCGCGGCCTCGGCGAGCAGGCCGAGGGAGCCCGACAGCAGCCCGGCCACGAGTTTGACCGTGACAAGGAAGACGGCTGCCACGACCGAGAAGGACGCCGTGCGGACCTGCGCGCGGACGGCCCGGGCCGCGCCGTCGGCGGACCCGGCCTGGTCGGCGGTCGTGGGGGCCGGCTCGGTCACGAGGGGGACGTTAGGGGCTCGGTCGTGAAGTCGTGCTGGCGCCAGGCCTCGTAGACGGCGATCGAGGCCGAGCTCGTGAGGTTCAGGGACCGGCGGCCCGGCAGCATCGGAATGCGCAGGCGGTCGGTGATGCGCGCGTCCGCGAGGACCGTGTCGGGCAGGCCGGTCGGCTCCGGGCCGAAGAGCAGGACGTCCCCCGGCCGGTAGGCGACGTCGGTGTACGTCCGCTCGGCGTGGGCGGTGAAGGCGAAGACCCGGTGGGGCGCGCGCGCCCCCCCCGCCGCGGCCAGGTCGTCGTGCACGGCGACGTTCGCCAGGTCGTAGTAGTCCAGGCCGGCGCGGCGCAGCTGCGCGTCGGTCAGGTCGAAGCCGAGCGGGCGCACGAGGTGCAGCTCGCAGCCGGTGACGGCCGCCAGGCGGATCGCGTTGCCGGTGTTCGGCGGGATCCTGGGTTCGAAGAAGACGATGCGCACCACGGCGCGGGATGGTCGCACGTCCGCCCCGCTGCGGCCGTTAGCGTTCACGCCATGGCCGCCGACGCCCCCCACCCGCTCACGCAGGCGCGCTTCCCGCAGCAGGACGCGGGCTACGAGAGCTGGTTCCTGCGGGCGGCCGACCCGGCGGGCGGACGGGCGCTGTGGCTGCGCTACACCGTCCACCGCGCCCCCGGCCACCCGCCGGTCGGCTCGCTCTGGCTCACCGTCTTCGACCGCGACGACCCGCAGGGCCCGGTCGCGCTCAAGCAGTCGTTCTTCGACGCGCCACCGGTCGCCGGGACCGGGTCGACCTACGTGCAGATCGGCGAGTCGCGCATCGGCGTGGGCGTCGCCGCCGGCCGCCTGCGGGCGCCGCAGGGCGAGGCGACGTGGTCGATCGCCTTCGACACCGCGCAGGCGCCCGCCATCGGGCTGCCCGCCGAGGCGATGTACCGCTGGCCCGTCCCGCGCGCCAAGCCCGTCAGCATCCACCCGGCCACGACGCTGCAGGGCGAGCTCGTGGTCGACGGGACGCGGCTCGACGTCGACGGGTGGCAGGGCTCCGTCGGGCACAACTGGGGGCCCGAGCACACCCCCGAGTGGGTGTGGCTGCAGGCCGTCGGCCTCGACGGCGACCCGGGGATCTGGCTCGACGGGGCGCTCGGGCGTGTGCGCGTCGGGCCGGCGCTCACGCCCTGGCTCGGCTCGGCGTGGCTGCACGTCGACGGCCGCCGCCACCGGCTCGGCGGCGGGCGCGCGCTGCTGCGCACGTCGGTGCGCACGCACGCCGACGGGACGACCTTCCGCCTGGCGGGCGACGGGCTGACGGTCGACGGGACCGTGCATGCGCCGTCGGCGGCGTCGATCGCCTGGCGCTACAGCGACCCGGCCGACACCGACCGCATCGTCGTGCACTGCTCGGTCGCCGACCTGCAGCTGACGGTGGCCGGGCTGCCGGGGGGCGAGCGCCGGCTGACGCTCGACCGGGCGGCGGCCTACGAGCACGGCAGCCCCCGCCCGGCGCCGGCGGTCCGCCTGGCGCCGTTCTCGGACCCCTGACCTCAGGCGGCTCGCACGGCCCGCGGGCGCCCGTCCGCGCGGAGGGCGAGCACCGTCACCAGCGCCTGCACGACCTGCGGGTCGAACTGCGTCCCGGCGTGTGCGGTGAGCTCCGCGACGATCTCGGGCTCCGTGCGCGCCGCCTGGTAGGGACGGTGCGAGGACATCGCGTCGAAGGCGTCGCAGACGAAGACGATCCGTGCGCTGAGCGGGATGTCCTCGCCGCTGAGCGCGTCCGGGTACCCGCCGCCGTCCCACCGCTCGTGCGTCGAGCGCACGATCTTCGCCACGCCGGTGAGGGCCGGCGCCGCCTGCAGGATCCGCTCCCCGATGAGCGTGTGCCGGCGGATGAAGGCCAGCTCGTCGGCGTCCAGCGGGCCAGGCTTCTGCAGGACGGCGTCCGGGATCGCGACCTTCCCGACGTCGTGCAGCCGGGCGGCGAGGATCGTCTCCTCGATCGCGTCTGGCGACAGGCCCAGCTGCCGCGCGACCGGACCGCTGAGGTCGGCGACCTTGTCGTTGTGGCCGCCCAGATCACCGTCACGCTCGGCGAGGGCCTGCAGCAGGACGTCGGAGGTCTGGCGCCCGGCCGACGCGCGTCCCTGACGCTTGTGGGCGTACATCCGGTGGTCGGCGACGCGCAGCGCCTCCTCGGGCGTCGTGGCCTCGTGCGGCAGCGTCACGACGCCGAAGCTCGCGGAGATCGCAAAGCCCTCCCCCTCCTCGACCATCGCGGCCGCCGCGGTCCGCACGACGACGTCCGGGCGCTCGATGCGGCGGTCGACGAGGACGCAGAACTCGTCGCCGCCCATGCGGAAGACGTCGGCGACCCCGTCGAGCGTCTGGCGCAGCGACTCGCCCAGGCGCCGCAGCAGCGCGTCGCCGGCGGCGTGGCCGAAGGCGTCGTTGTAGCTCTTGAAGCCGTCCAGGTCGAAGAGGGCGAGCGTCTGGGGCTCGTCCGCCCGCAGGTCGGCGTGGCGCCGGCTCAGCGCCTCCGTCAGCGCGCGGCGGTTGCCGAGCCCGGTCAGGGCGTCGGTCCGGGCCGCGCTGTCGCTGCTGCGTCGCGCGGCGTCCTGGTCGCGCAACGTGCGCGCCTGCTGCGCCAGCACGGCGGCCAGGCACCCGACGGCCAGCAGCACCGACAGCAGGCCTTCGTCGTTGTGTCCGGGCGTGATGGCGGGGACCGCGAGCAGCAGGATCGCGATCACGGCGACGACGTTCGTCAGGACGGCACGGCGGCGCCACGCCATGCCCGCCCGGGTAAGGTCCGACGGCGGGGCGAAGGCCGCGGCGGCGAGCAGGTAGAGCGCCAGCGCCCAGCCCGGCTCGAAGCTGGAGAAGGACGTGTACGTACCGGCGGCGCTGGCGTGCAGGTAGAGCGAGTCGGTGATCCAGAAGCTCGCCACGCCGCCCGCCAGCAGCACGAAGCGCCGCTGCATCCGGGCCCCGGTGACGACGAAAGCGCACAGGACCAGCGCGCCGAGCGCGAGGTCGCCGAGCGGGTAGGCGGCGTTGACGAACAGCGCGACGCCCTGGGCGGACGCGGCGCCCGCGAGCACCGGCCCCGAGACGAGGAGCGCGGCGACGGCGGCGGCGCCCAGGCCCGTCGCCAGGCCGTCGAGCCAAGCGTCGGCCTTCGCGGCCCGCAGCGGCTCGCCGAAGAGCACGAGCAGGCCGACCGCGGTCAGCGGCGGGAACGCGAGGAAGAGCGGGTCCGCGACGGACAGCAGCGGGTTGCCCAGGGCCGTCCACACGATGTCGGCCACGGCCCACGACACCATCCCGGCGGCGATGAACAGCCAGCCGCGGCGCTCGCGCCCGGGCGCCTGGCGCCGGACGGCGGCGACCGCCAGCACCGGCGCGACGGCCTGCAGCAGCTGCAGCGCGCCGGTCGGCGCCCACCAGGGACGGGCCCCGGGGTCCAGGCCGGCCGCCACGGCGTACAGGGCGAGATAGGGCGCGGGGACCAGCAGCGAGGCCTGGGGCACGCGGCGAGCGCGTGGGGAACGCATACCCCGGCGGTCGGCCCCGGCCGACCGATCTTGACGTGCGCCGGCGAACGCCGGCCCGGCGGCGGCCGGGACGTGGTC
>CAZRLR010000141.1:0-10209 GCA_964600395.1 uncultured Conexibacter sp. | reverse complement strand
GGACCGGCCGCGTCCGCTTGCCTGCGACGCCGATCGTCCTCGGGGCCCGCGTGAGGGCGGAGCCGACGGGGCGCCGGGTGTCCGGGGCGGCGGGCATCCCGTCCGGGCCCGGCGTGGGGCCCGGCGCCGGCGCGGGCGTGCCGTCGGCCGGCGGCTGGGACGGGTCCAGCGGCTGCTCGGCCGGCGGAGCGGGCGGGTCCGGGACGACGCCGGGGGCCGGCGGCGCGAGCGACACCCCGCCGGTCCGGGTCACGGTGTCGCAGTCCGGGCCGACGCTGTCGATCGTGTCGGCGTACACCTTGTCGGTGCCCGAGCCGCACTGGATCGTGTCCTTCTCGCCGTCGCGCGCGTCGATCGTGTCGTCGCCGGTCGCGGTGGAAACGACGTCCTTGCCCTTGCCGGGCACGACCTGGTCGTTCGCCGCACCGGTGTTGATCGTGTCCGCCCCGGAGCCGCCGAAGGCACCCTCGAGGTCGAGTTGCAGGACGTCCTTCTCCCCGGGCGCGCCGCTCTGGCCGACGACCTGGCCGTTGAGCGTCCGCAGCTCGATGAGGACGCCGGTCGTGCGGTCGGAGTAGTCCACGACGTCGACGCCCGGGCCGCCGGAGACCGTGTCGGTGCCCAGGCCGGGCCGCAGGACGTCCGAGCCGGCGCCGCCGCTGAGCGTGCCGGGCCTGCCCTGGTTCGACAGCGTGTCGTTCCCGTCGCCGCCGTCCATGTCGAGGCGGACGAGGTTGGCGACGCCATCCCCGAGGAGGAGCTTCTCGCTGCGGTCCCCGAGGCGGAAGACCAGGCGGGTGTCGCCGATCGCGGCGCACTCGGCGATCTGCAGCTCGGCGTTCACGCCGCAGGACTGGCCAGCGGCGGCGGTGCCACCCGGGTCCTGGATGGCGAAGACGTCGTTCGCGTTGCCGGCGCGCTTGACCGTCGGCGCGTTCAGCTCGCCGGCGGCGGCGGTGAAGGTGACGGTCTGGTCGGCCGAGGCGACCGTCCAGGCGTGGGCGGGCGCGGCGGCGGCCGCCGCAAGGGCGGTGGTGGCGGCGACGGTGAGGGAGGCGCGGAGCGTGCTCATGGTGGGACAACCGCGGACGCTACGCCGACTTACGGTGCCGCGGAAAAACCTTTGCGCCGCCCTGGCTGCATCCATGTTCGGCATCCGAACACGGATGCAGGCAGGCGCCTCAGCCGGCGGGCCGCTTCGCGGCCGCCGGCTTGCGCGGGGCCGGCTTGCGGGCGGCCGGCTTGCGGGCCGCGGGCTTCTTCTTCGGCAGCGGCACGAGCTCGAGCACCTCGTCGAAGCCCTCGTGCAGGCAGCGCTCGAAGCGCGGCCCGTCGGTGACGGCCGCCGGGTCGACGTTCACGCCGATGCAGCACAGGTCCCCGTGGGAGACGAGCGTGATCATCGTCGCGCAGCCGGGCAGCGGCCCGAACCCGTAGGCCCGGACGATGCGCGCGCCGGCGATGAAGCGGTCCTCCCGCAGGCCCGGGACGTTGCTGGCCTGCAGGTCGTTCGAGCGCGTCAGCCCGCCCGCGAGCTGCGAGATGAGCGGCGGCGGCAGCCGCGACAGCGCCGGCGCCACGAGGCCGAGCGCCGCGACCGCCGGTTCGCTGCGCGCGCGCCGCACGAGCTCGCCGATCGCGATCATCCGCTCCTTCGGGTCGACGATCCCGACCGGCGCGACGAGCCGCGCGCCGGCGAACGCGTTGCCGCCCTCGGCGTCGTCGGCCTTGCGCACGGAGATCGGGATCGCGATCGGCATCGTGTCGATCGGCGAGCCGAGCTCCTCGTGGTAGCGCCGGAACCCGCCGAGCAGCGCCGCGACGAACGCGTCGTTCAGCGAGCCGCCGACAAGCTTCGACGCCGCGCGCAGCCGCGCGAACGGGACGTCGAGCGTCGTGAAGCGCCACGAGAGCGAGCGGTCCCGCAGCAGCGGCGACCCCTCGGTGTCCGGGTCGGCCAGCACCCGTCGCAGGGACGCGCCGAAGCGCGCCGCCCGCGCGACGGCCGCGCCCGGATCCTGCAGTGCGCGCGCCGTGCGACCGGCCGTGCGCGCGGCGGCGGCAGGCAGGCCGACGGCGTCCCGGGAGAGCTGCCGCGACAGCAGCCCGTGCGGGGTCGTGTACTCGTGGTCCGGCGGCGCGGGCTGCGGCTTGTCGGTCAGCGGCTCGCGGGTGGGCGAGTGCAGCATGCCCAGCAGCTGGACGGCGCCCAGCCCGTCCGTCGTCGCGTGGTGGAGCTTGAGCAGGTAGGCGCTGGCGCCGTCCGGCAGGCCCTCGATGAGGGTGGCCTCCCACGGCGAGCGCGAGCGGTCGAACGGCGTCATCGCCAGCTGCTCGGCGAGGTGCAGCGTGTCGGACCAGTCGCCGCCGGCGGGCAGCTGCAGGCGACGCACGTGGTAGTGGATGTCGAAGTGCGGGTCGACGACCCACGTCGGGACGCCCATGCCGAGCGACGGCTCGACGACGCGCTGGCGGAAGCGCGGCACCAGGCGCGTGGCCCACTCGTGCGCGGCGAGGAAGCGCTCCCAGTCGGGCGTCGTGTCGAGCAGCTCGAGCGACGTGATCGTCGACCGCAGGCGGGGGTCGCCTTCGGCGCGCCACATGAGCGCCTCGATCGGGTTCATCTCGCGGGCCTGGCCCCAGGCGGCGTGCTGGTCACTCATTGACGTTCAGATCCCGTGGTCGGTGATGGGGTGGGTGGAGGAGCCGCAGGCGAGCATGCCACGGTCACGCGACGCCGTGGTGTTCGGCGCGCGCGGTCGCCTGCTGCAGACCACGGTACGCATCTCGCGGGTGACGCCCGTCGTTGACGACGGCGTCAACTTCGGCGCAGATCGGCAGGACGACGTCGTACTCGCGCGCGAGCTCCATGACGGTCCGCGCGGTCTTGACGCCCTCGGCGACCTGCTGCATCTCCGCGATGACCTGCTCGAGGGTCTTGTCGCGGGCGAGCTCCTCGCCGACGCGGCGGTTGCGCGACTGCGGGCTCATGCACGTCGCCATGAGGTCGCCGAGGCCCGTGAGCCCGGCGAACGTCCGCGCCTGCCCGCCCATCGCCTCGCCCAGGCGCGTCATCTCGGCCAGCCCGCGGGTGAGCACCATCGCCCGCGTGTTGTCGCCGACGCCCAGGCCCTCGGCCATCCCGGCGGCGATCGCGATGACGTTCTTCAGGACGCCGCCGAGCTCGGAGCCCAGCAGGTCGTCGTTGCGGTAGACGCGGAAGCGCCGGGAGACGAAGAGCTGCTGCAGCGACTGCGCGACCCGGTCGTCGGGCATCGCGACGACCGCCGCGGCGGCCATCCCGTCGAGCACCTCGCGCGCGAGGTTCGGCCCGGCCATGAGCCCGACCGGGTGCCCGGGCAGCACCTCGGCGATGACCTGGGTGCAGCGCAGGCGCGTGTTCGCCTCCAGGCCCTTGGCGAGCGAGATCACCGGCACCCACGGCCGGATGTGCGGCGCGGCCGCCTCCAGCGTCTGGCGCATCGCGTGCGACGGGACGCCCATGACGACGACGTCCGCCGATCCGACCGCCTCCCCGATGTCCGCGGTCGCCTCCAGGCGCTCGGGCAGCCGGCGGTCCTCGAGGTACCGCGTGTTCGTGTGCTGCTCGTGCACCTCGCGGGCCACGTCGGCGTCGCGCGCCCACAGGACGGCGGACGTGTTGCCCGCCGCCAGGGCGGCGACCGTCGTCCCCCACGAGCCGCCGCCGAGCACCGCCACGCGGATCTCGCGCGTCATCGCCGCACCGGCTCCCGGTCGGTGGGCCAGGCCTCGAGCGTCGTGACGAACTGCTCGCGCACCGCGTCGACGTGGTCGGCGACGGTCTTCGCGCGCCAGGCCGAGGTGTCGACCGGCGGCAGGACGACGACCTCGACGCGACCGGGGCGGACGGTCTGCGCGCCGCGCCACATGACCTCGCCGGCGTTGCGGATGACGATCGGGACCATCGGGACGCCGGCCTGCATCGCCAGGTGGAAGGCCCCCTTCTTGAACGGGCCCAGGCGCGGCGTCGGCGAGCGCGTCCCCTCCGGCGCGATGACGAGCGACGTCCCCGCCTTGAGCTTCTCGACGGCCGGCGCCATCGCCTCGCGCGCCTTGCCGGTGTCGGCGCGGTCGATGAACGCGACGCCGGCCAGGCGGAAGAACTGCCCGAAGCCCGGGACGTTCGCCGCCTCCTTCTTCGCCACCCCGGTGAAGCCGCCGCGCAGGAGCTTCATCATGAGGATCGGATCGATCTTCGACTGGTGGTTGAAGACGAAGACGCACGGCCGCGCGCCCCACAGGTGCTCGGTCCCCTGCACGACGCGCACGTCGATCCCGGCGACCGCGAGCGAGACGTCCGCCCCCACCCCGCCCGTGATGTTCACGAGCGTCTCGCGCGAGCGGTTGAGCAGGCCCAGGCCGGTGCCGACGCCGAACGCCCCGGCCAGCCCGGAGTAGAAGGCGACGGTGCGCACGACGTCGACCGGGCCGGGCGTCCCGCCGCGACCGTCGACCCGCAGGATCGGCCAGCCCCGCTCGCGGGCGGTCCGCGCCAGGGCGTCGTCGGGCCCGATCGCGACCGGCTGCCCGACGGTGCTGAGGAAGCCGACGTCCTCGTGGCCGTTGGAGTAGGCGAAGGACGCCTCGAGGTCGAGCCCCTCGGCCTCGGCGAGGCGGTGCACGGACGCGGCCTTGCCGCCCGCCCACATCGCGAAGCCCGTCGTCCTCCCCGTGATGCGCCCGTCCACGACCTCCAGCTGCGTGCACAGGACGTGCTGCGCGCCCAGCTCGCGCGCCATCGGCTGCACCTGGAAGCTCGTCGCCGACGACGCCATGACGACGGTGTGGCCCATCGCGTGGTGGGCCTGCACGAGGCGCCACGTCTCCGGGTGCAGGCGCCCGGCGATCTCGTGCTTGAAGAGGCGGTCGCCGAGCTCCTGCATCTCCTCCATCGTCCGGCCCTTCCAGGCCGCGAGCGACAGCTCGAGGAAGGCGGCGAACTCCTCCTCCGTCGTGATCCCGCGGACGGAGTGCAGCAGCGTGCGGACGAGCTCGACGGGGCCGAGCTGCAGCGAGAGGATCCGGTGGCGGTAGAACGCCGTCGCCGAGTAGCCGCTGATGACGGTGCCGTCGTAGTCGAAGAACGCGGCGACGTCGGGGCCCTCGGGGGCCGCGTGGATGCGCTCGACGAGGGCGTCGATGTCGGTCATGTCGAGAGCACCGCTTCGAGGCGCTCGGCGTCCAGGCGGCCGATGTGCGCCACGCGGTCCAGGACCTCCTGCACCTCGGCGAGGAAGGCCTCGCGAGCGACGCGGACCTCGTCCCGCCCCGGGTCGGCGATGTCGCGGTTGGCGGCGAGCTGCAGCGCGGCGGCGTACAGCTCCTGCGAGACCGACTCCGGGCCGTGCAGGCGCCCCTGCAGCAGCAGCTGGCGCCCCACGCCGAGGCACTCCTCCAGGAACGCGGCCTTCTCGAAGCCCTGGCGCGGGTTGCGGGCCGCCAGCTGCGTGGCCACGACGAGCTGCGCGTCCAGGAACGACCGCAGCGCCCGGTGCGCGACGAAGGTCGGCGTCGCGTCGAAGACCGCGGCGATCTGGTCGGGCGTCTGCGCGCGCTCGCGCCAGTCGGCGGCGAAGCGGTCCAGCTCCGCGCCGAGCTCCGCCCGGAAGGTCGCCTTGTCGGCGAAGAAGAACTCGAACTTCAGCAGGTCGCGGATCGCCAGGGCGTCCTCCCACGCCGTCTCGACGGGGTCCTCCTGCGCACCGCTCCCGGCGAGCTTGAGCATCGCCAGCTCGACGATCGCGCGGTTGACGAAGTGGTGCAGCACGCCGTTGCGGTAGAAGGCCGCGACGTGATGGCGGCCGGGGACGATCGACCAGACCGCCTCGGTCCCGCCGTCGTAGCACTGCACCACGCCGGCGGACTGCAACTGGCCGAGCGTGTTGCGCAGCCCGTGCTCGCGCCGCAGGGACTGCACCGGCCCGGGGATGTCGCGCTCCTCGACGATGTCCAGCAGCGGCGCCACGACGCGGGCGACCTGCTCGAGCGTGAAGGCGCGATCCCGGCTGCCCAGGAGCGCGAAGGTCACGAGCGACGTCGACGTGATCGGCGTCGCGCGGTTGATGCCGTCCAGGACGCGGAAGGCGACCTTCTCGAGCGCCAGCCCGTCGGCGCCGGCCTCGTCGAGCGCGTGCCGCAGGGAGAACGCGTCGCCGAAGCGCACCTGGGCGCCGCCGATCGTGTGGCGCTGGGCGCGGACGTAGTCGGCCAGCCAGCGCAGCCCCTCGCCCTGCTTCGTCGCGCCGACCTGCTCCTCGGCCATCGCGCCGACCTCCGAGAGCTGGTCGTAGACGATCGAGACGGGGACGAGGATGACGTCCTCGGCACGGTCGTCCTCCAGCGCGCGGACGAGGTAGCGCAGGAGCCCGAAGCGCGGCGGGCGCAGCTTGCCCGTCCGGGTGCGTCCGCCTTCGAGGTACCACTCGATGTTGAAGCGCTTGGCGACGAGGTAGCCGAAGTACTCGCGCACGGCGAGCTTGTAGACCGCGTCGTCGCCGAAGGTCCGCCGGATGAACACGAGGCCCGCGCGCTTGCCCAGCGGGCCGATCGGCCAGAACGACATGTTGCCGCCGGCGAGCGTGTGGTTGCGCGGGAAGTCGTGCTCGGCGAGGACGTCGGCGAGGACGAGCGGGTCGGAGTACGAGCGGTGCGACGGGAGGAAGACGAGCGCGTGCTTGCGGTTGAGCTCGCGCAGGCGCTCGAGCGACGCGACGTCGACCTCGACGTCCCACGCCCGGGCGTGCAGCGGGCTCATGACGAGGCGGAAGGCGTCGATCGCCAGGCGGCTCTGCACGGCGACGAGCTCGCGCAGGCAGGCCTCGGCGTCCTGCATGACGTCCTCGGCCGGGCGGCCGAGCCGGTCGGCGAGCTTGGCGACCTCCGTCCCGAAGCGGGCGGACGCGGTGATCTGCTCGGCGACGAGGCGCGGGACCTTGTAGCGGTCGCCGACGAGCGCGCGCTCGGAGCGCTCCACCGTGACGGTCGCCTCGCGCTGGACGAACGCGGTGAACGCGTCGTCGGACTGCGCGCCGCTGAGGCGGCGGAAGCGCGTGCGCAGCTCGCTGGCGCGGGCGCCCTCCCCGGCGGTGACGCGCGCGCGGTCGGGCTCGCGCCGGGCGATGCGCGCCTGCAGCGGCGCCCACGGACGGTGCGGGTTCGTCAGCGCCAGCAGGTCGGCGGCCCGCGCCTGGCGCCCGCCGTCGCGCTCGCGCGGCAGCCACGTGACGCGGACCGGGAGGACGAGCGGGTCGTCGGCCGCGCGCAGGCGCTCGCCGAGCGCCGGGTCGCCGCTGACCATCACCGTCGCGGCCGGGTGGTGCGTGGCGGCCCAGCCGCTGATGAGCGCCCGCTCGGTGTCGGTCTGGGCGTCGGCGAGGATGACGACGGTCGGCTCGTCGGCGACGGAGCGCAGGTGGCGTGCGACGGTCGCGGTCTCCATGGCGCGACTCTACGCGCCTCGTCGCAAGGCGGCAGCCGTTCCCCCCGAGCGGGGGGCCGCCCGTCGGCGCGCGGACAGCCCCGCCTCCGGCTGGCGGCAGGCGGGCGGACCGATTAGCGTCGTCGGGCCCGTGACCCGTGCCCGCGTCCTCGCCGTGTCCGCCCTCGTCGGCGGGCTGCTGCTCGTCGTGCTCGTCCTCTCCTGCTCGGCCCCGCAGCGGGACGGCGACCGCGCGCGCAGCACCGCGCTGACGATCGCCGACCCGTTGACCGAGGCGCTGCGCTACGTCCCGCAGTCGGCCGACCTCGTCGCCGTCGTCCAGACCGACACCGCGGAGGGGCCGCTGCGGTCGGCCCTGGACCTGCTCAGGCAGGTGCCGGGTTCGGCGGCGATCGTCCGGCAGGCCCAGACGCTGATCGGCACGCGGATCGGGCTCTCGCTCCCCGACGAGGGCTCGGCGCTCGCGGGCTCCCCGCTGGCGGTGGCCCGCATCGGCCTCGGACGCCGGGCGCGGACGCTCGGCGCCTGGGTGACCGCCGACGCGGCGGCGCTCGCCGACCTGCTCGCGGCCAAGGTGCAGTCGGGCGCGCTGTCGGAGGCGGCGTCCTACCGCAGCTGGACCGTCTTCACCCGTCCCGGCGGGCTCTACGCCGCCCGCGACCGGGTGCTGCTGACGGCGTCCGACCGCGCGACGCTGACCTCCGCGATCACCCGGCGCCTGAAGACGGGCCGCGCCGGCGGGTTCACCCCGGCGCTCTTCGCGAGCGCGGCGCGGTCGGGGCTGTCCTCGGCACAGGCGCTCGTGCGCCTCGCGGTCAGCGGGCCGCAGCTGCGCTCGCAGGTCGCCGCGCTGCTGCCGCAGTCCGGTGACGTGCCGTGGGTCGCCGCGCTGACCGGCGCGGGGGCGGCGGTCGGGGCCGACACGGACGGCGTCCACCTGCGCGCGCGCCTGCGCACCGACGAGGCGCAGCTCGTCGACGCGGACCTGCCGATCGCCGCGGGCCGCGAGGCGCCCGAGCTCACGGGCGAGGCCCCGGTCGTCGTCGGGATCCGCGATCCGGCGGCGACGATCGCCGGCGCCCTGCAGGCCGGACAGTTCATCGCCCCCGGGCCGGTCAAGGCCTATACGCAGGTCCGTGACCTGCTCAAGCGCTACGTCGGCGTCGACCTGGACGCCGACGTCATCGGGACGCTCAGGCAGGACGCCACCGTGACGCTGCCGCAGGACGGCGGCGTGACGCTCCGGGCGCCGACCGACGACGAGCAGGCGCTGCGCGACACGCTCTCGCGGCTCGGGCGCCTCGGGCAACTGGCGGGGATCGCGGGCGCCTTCGGCCTCGCGCCCGACACCGGCGGCCTCGCCGTCCGCAGCGACGGCGACGACCGCTACACGGTCCTGCAGGACGACGAGCCGCGCGCGGTACTCGCCGTGCGGGACGGGATCTTCGTCGCCTCGACGGACCCCGACACCGACGTGCAGGCGGTCGTCGACGCGCCGCCGCCCGACGGGGGCAGCGGCGAGACGCCGGTCGGGGCGCTGCAGGCGCTCGTCGCGCCGGCGGCGCTGCAGGACCTGCTCGTGGACCGGCTGGGCCTGCCGTCCCTCGCCCGCGTGGCGCTGGAGCCGTTGGGGACGGCGACGATCGGGGCGCGGGCCGAGCTCGGCTTCCTGCAGGTCCGGGCCGACGTGCCGGTCGGGGGCTGAGGGCCCGGACGCAGAGGAGCCGACAGGACGTCCGCACGAACTGCGCGCTCTGCGGGCGTTTCGTGCGTGACGTCCTGACGCAGCGGGAGGGCCGTCAGCCCGCGGCCCAGCGCCGCAGCTGCGGGAGCGGATCCACGGGCGCGGTGCCGCCGACGTCCCGCCAGCCCTGCGGCCAGAGCTCGAGGTGCAGGTGCGGGCCCGAGGCGTCCCCGGTGGCGCCGACGTCGCACAGCCGCGTGCCGGCGCCGACGGTCTGCCCGGGGCGCACCGCCGTGGAGCGCCGGACGCAGTGAGCGAGGAAGAGGTCGCGCCCGTCGGCCAGGCGCAGGACGACGTACTCCCCGGCCGCGGACGCCTGGAAGTCGGTGAAGCGGACCGTCCCCGCGGTGGGCGCGACGACCGGGGTGCCCTGGGCGGCGGCGATGTCCACGCCCTGGTGGCGGTGCCCGGGGCGGCCGACCCCGAAGCCGTCGCCGATCCGGTAGGGCCCGCGGACGGGGAAGACACCGGCGCCGGTGGCCGGGGCGGGCGCGGCGGGCACCGGCCGGGGCGCCGGGCTCGGGCGGGGCTTGGGCTTCGGCTTCGGCTTCGGCTTGGGCCTCGGCTTGACCGTCAGGGTCGCCCGCCCCGGGGTGCGCCGGCGACGCTGCAGCGGCCGGCCGTCGGCGTCGGTCGCGTGCAGGCGGACGACGTAGCGGCCCGGACGCAGCGCCTTGCCCGTCGGCCAGGCGACGCGCACGGTGTGCCCGGCGCGGACGCGGCCGAGGGTGATGCGCAGCCTCCGCCCCGTGCTGCCGCGCGCCGGGGTGAAGTCGATCCGCGCGCGGACCCGCCGCCCGGCCTCGGCGTCGACCCGCAGGACGATCCGCGGGCGTGCGCCGGCGGTGATCGTCCGGGGCCCGACCTCGAAGCGCGTGGCGCGCGGCGGGGCCAGGCGCCGCACGGCGGCGCCGTACTGCACCCCGCCGGCCTCGGCGCTCGCGGGCGCGGCGAGCGCACCGCCGCCGGCGGCCCCACCGTCGGA